>DASWAA010000222.1:0-3743 GCA_036391385.1 Streptosporangiaceae bacterium | reverse complement strand
GGGCGCCGACGGTGGGCCGAATCCGCCGGCATAGGGCCTCGTCTGCGGCTTGGCAAAGTACACAGTGACCACCCAGACCAGGCGACTCGGAGCCACTAGGACGCTGCTCGCGGCGGCTAGTGCTGGATGCCTTGCGTGAGCTTGTGCGTAAGTCTCGCGGACAAGCCCAATTCTTTCCCCTTGCTTCAAGCCGATCCGCTGCAGCACCTGGCGCTCTGACAACAGTGCAGCATTGACCGGGTCGGGACGATGCAGCGGCAGTGTCCCCAGTGAGCCGGGATTACAGACGAGATGGGTGCGCATGCACTTTGTCATCTGTCGGCTGAGACCCGGGCCGGACGCGGTATGTGCGGCCACGGCCGCACCGCAGCCAGTCATTGCCAGTATTCCGACCACGCCAAGCTTTGCCCGCTGGCATCTCCATTAATGACTCCTATCCATGAATCGAAGCCACCGCAACTGGGTTCGTCCAGAGATCGCGCCTGGCGTGTGGCGCCGACTGGCATTATCCCTGGACTGAGTTAGCGCCAGGCAAAGACAGGCTGGTCGAAGTGGGCTACCCGCACTGTCGTGCCGTGCAGCGCCACCTGACAGAACTGGTACACGATCGCGGCGGTCGGCGCGTTCAGGTGCCGGCCGAGCAGCGGGAGCCTGATTACTGGCCGGTCCGACTCGGGGATGCGCAGGATCTCTGGCTCGACGTCGAGATCCGCAAGTGGTATCTGCCAGACCTGGTCGACCTCGTCAGCCGGTCCCGCAAGCTGCTCCGGCGCCGCACCTCCCCAGAGCACGACCGGCGTCATCACGTAGCCGGAGCGGGTCACGTAGTCGTCGAGCAGGCCGAGCACCGTGCTGGCCGGCAGCCGCAGGCCGGTCTCCTCGTCCAGTTCCCGCAGCGCCGCGTTCTCGATCGACTCGCCGGCGTCCCGTTTGCCGCCCGGCAGGGCCCACTGTCCGGCGTGACTGCGCAGGCCGCGTGCTCGCTTGGTGATGAGCAAGGTCGCACCATCCGCCGAGGACAGCACGCAGAGCGCGACCGAAGCGGCGGTGAGCTCGGGTCGTCCTGCCGGGACGCGGCTGAACCCGGCAAGATTGGCTGCCATTTCCTCTCGGCTCAGCGGGGCCTCCTTCCTGTGCTCCTGCCAGGCGTATGACGTCCGCTAGTCCCCGAGCCGGCGGGTGAAGCCGGGAGGGATGACCAGGTTGTCCGGGCCCAGGTCGGCGATGCTCGCGCAGCCGAGGCCGAGCAGCGCCGAGTCGATGCCACCCCGGATCAGGTCGAGCACGTTCTCCACGCCCGTCTGACCTGCCGCGGCGAGACCCCACAGGTAGGCCCGGCCGATCAGGACGGCGCGGGCGCCGAGTGCCAGGGCCTTGACCACGTCGCTGCCCCGGCGGATGCCGCCGTCGAGCAGCACCTCCACCTGGCCGCCGACGGCCTCGGCGATGCCGGGGAGCACCCGGATCGTGGCCGGAGTGCTGTCGAGGTTGTTGCCGCCATGGTTGGAGACAGAGATGGCCGTCACTCCCAGGTCCGCGGCGCGCCTGGCGTCGTCGATCCTGGTAATGCCCTTCAGCAGGAACGGACCGCCCCACTCCTCGCGCATCCAGGCGACGTCGTCCCAGCTCGGCGGGGCCGTTCCCATCCAGTCGCCGTACGCGGAGAAGAACGCGGGCGGCTTCTGATCGCTCGCGGCCATATTGGGGACGGTCAGGGCCGGGAGGTGACCGGTCCGCAGGAAGCTGGTCAGCCAGCGGGGCCTGGACATCCCTTCGGGAGCGAGCCGAAATAGCTCGCTCAGGGTCATCCTCTCCGGGATATGCGGGCTGCCCCAGTCCCGGCGGTGTGCGAACGACCAGTCCAGGGTGGCGATCAGTCCGGCAGCGCCGGCCTTGTGCGCCCGTTCCATCTGCTCGGCCATCCGGTCCCGGCTGCCGATCCAGTACATCTGGAAGAACGTCTGCGGATTGGCGGCCACGACCTTCTCGATCGGCTTGCTGGCGAACGAACTCAGGCTCATGACCGTGCCGCGGGCTGCTGCGGCCCGGGCGACAGCGACCTCGCCGTCGGGGTGGACGGCCTGGACGCCGGTAGGCGAGATGATCACCGGCAGCGTGATCGGCTGGCCCATCACGGTGGTGGCCATGTCCCGCTGCGCGGAAAGCCCGGCGACGTGCGGCGCGAAGCCAAGCTCGTCGAAGGCCGCCACGTTGTCGCTGACCGTCAGGCCCTTCTCGCTGCCGGCCAGCAGGGCGCCGTACACGGATTTGGGCAGCCGCTTGCGTGCCCTGCGCTGTGCTTCCGCGACAGTCTCGAACCAGGCGTTGCTCATCGGGGGTTGTCATCCTTGTCAGGTCGGGCGTCAGGTGCGGCCAGTGCCTGCCGAGCAGCCGCATCGATGCGGAGCCGGTGCCGGCCTATCACCGGGCGTACTGGTGAGATTGTCCGCTCGGAAAGGCAGCCACGCCAGACGCCGAGCCCGTAGCTGACGTCGTCGGCGATTCTGGCGAGAGCGAATCTGGCCGGGTCGAGCGTCAGGGGGCTGGCCGCCCAGGCGGCCAGTGGCGGGCCGAGCAGCAAGGACGCGGCCGCCGCTCGGCGCCCCCAGCGCTGACCTGCCGACCTGCCGCCCGGCGCGGCGATCGCGGTGACCAGCAAGGGAGCGGCGAACTGAGTGGCATAACGGCCGGCGCCGAGCCAGGTCTGGCTGACGGAGCCGAGCATCGCGCGGACGGTGCCCTGGGCCGGGACGTCGGCTCGGTGCAGGCTCTGGAAGGTAGCCAGGACCGAGCCGGTGAACGCGGCCGCCGCCGCGGCTGGCCGTCGCGCCAGCGCAGCGGCGACGGTGGCGGCCGGCCAGGGATACAGCACGAGGTGGGTCACCGCGCCGGGGTGACGTAGCGCCAGCGGCGCGGCCGAGGTCCCGTACCGGTACCGCCTGGCGAGCAGGGCGGGCCAGGTGCCAGGCTCGTGATGGGCGATCTGGACGGCCGGGTCGTAGCGGATCCGCCAGCCCGCCTCGTGCAGCCGCCAGACCAGGTCGACATCTTCTCCGATGCGCATGCCCTCGTCGAACACCTCGCCGTCGCGGGCGGCCGCCAGCAGCGCGGCCCGGCGGGCGACGAGCGCGGCCGTGGGCACGTAGGACACCTGCGTGCGCGGCAGTACCCGGGCCGCCCGATCGCCGAGGTCGAGGCTGCTGGCGATCGAGGTGTACTGCCCGGCCCAGGTGCCGGCGGCGCTGCCGGCGATGCGCGGGGCGACCGCCGCGACGAGCGGGTCGGCGAGGTGCGCGGCCAGCCGCTGGATCCACCCGGGGGAGGCCGCGCAGTCGCTGTCGATGAACGCGATCACGTCGCTGGTGACGCAGCGCAGCGCGGTGTTGCGTGCGGCGGCCGGTCCGCCGTTTACTTCGCGGCGGATCAGGCGGGCGCCGTGCCGGGCGGCGACCTGGGCCACGGCGGCCGGGTTGGCCGATCCGTCGTCGACGACCACGACGGGGTAGCTGCCTTCCAGCGCCGCCAGGCAGCGCTCCAGCATGACGGCCCGGTCGCGGACCGGTATCACGACGGTGGCATCCGGTAGCGCCGGCAGGCCCGGAGGGAGCGGGTGCACCAGGCCGGCGTCGGTGAGCTGGCGGGCCAGCAGGCCGGTCCGGCGGGAGGCGACCGGGCCCTCCCGCAGCTCGTGCCAGGCTGCCTGGCCGGCGCTGGTCAGGCGCATGATCCGCAGCGGCGACCCG
>DASWAA010000221.1:0-15148 GCA_036391385.1 Streptosporangiaceae bacterium | reverse complement strand
TTCTGCGCCGAGTGCGGCACTCCGGCGGGCTAAGGCCTGCCGGAGTTCGTTGCTGCCCCCCGGCAGTCAGCACCCGCTGTTTCGGCAGCACAGTGACCCTGGACGAGCTTGCGAATTACCGCATGTGAGTACCGGTTACTGAGTTACGCTCTCATCCCATATTCCCGGTGTGTCTGCCAATAGGGCACCCCGTCAAGAAAGGCCTGTCTGGATGGATCGGATCGAGTGCCAGTGGTGCAAGGCGCAGAACGAGCCCGAGCGCACCAGCTGCAACACCTGCGGGGCGCCGCTGGACAAGAAGAACCTCGTCTCCGACTCTGGCTGGGCCGAGGCTCCCCGGCTGCGGGACATGACGGAGTTCAAGTTCTCTAACTCCACCTGCCAGATCGAGGGCGAGATCGTGCCCGTAGCCGAGCTGGCCCTAGCGCACGGCGACGCCGTCTTCTTCGAGCACCACGTGATGCTCTGGAAAGAGCCCACCGTCCCGATGTCCGCCATGAATACCGGCGGCGGCATGAAGCGCATGCTCGGCGGCATGCCGCACATCATCAGCCTGGCGCAGGGACCTGGCCGGATCGCGTTCTCCCGGGACGCCGCTGGCGAGATCGTGGTGCTGCCGCTGCACCCAGGCATGGAACTTGACGTGCGCGAGCACGCCTTCCTGCTCGGGACGCACTCCATCAATTACTCGTTCGTCCGGATCAAGGGCCTGGCCAACGTCCTGCACGGCGGCAGCGGTATGTACATGGACAGGTTCATCACCCAGCAGTACCCCGGCCTGCTGCTCCTGCACGGTTACGGCAACGTGTTCCAGAAGACGCTGGCTCCGGGGGAGAAGATCCTGATCGAGCCTGGCGGCTTCCTGTACAAGGACTCCTCGGTCACCATGAACACGGTTCAGCAGGACATCAGGACCGGCATGATGCGGCACAACATGTACCTCGCCGAGATGACCGGCCCGGGGCGGGTCGGCATCCAGTCGATGTATGTCCACCACGGCTCCGAGTAGGGGTACGCCGATGTCGACACCTACCGCCACCTACACCTGCCCGTACTGCCGGATGGTGAATAACGACGACGGCGCGGCCACCTGCCCGCGGTGCGGCGCACCCGTCGACGTCCGGCTCCGGGTGTCCAAGTCCGGCTGGGCCGAGCAGCCTGCGATCCGGGACATGGCCAGGATCAAGTTCAACCGGTCGACCTGCCAGATCAGCGGCAACTACGTGCCCGTGGCCGAGATGAACCTGCACGATGAGGACTGGATCTACTTCTCGCACCACGTGCTGCTGCACACCGAGCCGCGGGTCAGGCTCGAGGCGATGAAGATGGCAGGCGGCTGGAACCGGATCCTGGCCGGGATGCCGCTGATCATGATGAAGGCACAGGGTCCCGGGCATATGGCGCTCAGCGCCGACCACCCGGGCGAGATCCTCGCCGTCCCGCTGGAGCACAACCAGGGCATCGACGTCGCCGAGCACCGGTTCCTGGCCGCGACCGGGAATGTCGGCTACCAGTGGAACGCCACCGGCGTCTGGTTCACCACCTGGGACGACGACAACAACGAAGAGTGGCATTACCCGATGGGCCAGTTCATCGACCGCTTCCAGGCTCAGGGCGGTCCTGGCCTGCTGCTGCTGCACGCTCCGGGCAACTCCTTCGTCCGCGACCTCGGCCACGGTGAGCACATCATGGTCCAGCCCACCGGGCTGATCTGGAAGGACGCCTCGGTCCGGACGTCGCTGCACTTCGAGTACCCCAGAGGCCAGTACTGGTTCAGCTCGGCCAGGTGGGAGTCCAAGTCGATCTGGCTGACTCTGACCGGACCGGGCCGGGTGGCGATCCAGTCGATCTTCGAGCGTCCCGAGCTGGTCGGCTCGGTCGTCAACAACTCCCCGGCGACTACCCACTTCTGGTAAGCCGAACCTGGCACGACAGACCGATGGCGCGCCTCCTGCGGAGGCGCGCCATCGGCATGCGGACGGCAGTGCGGCTCAGGCGCCCGTGAGGTTCAGACGCCCGTGAGGTTCAGAACGCCACTCAGGCCCCGCGCCTTCTCCTGACCGGGTGTCACCCGGACCCGGCTGCGGCGCAGGATCAGCGCGGTCACCGCCACGGCGATCACGGTCGCGCCCAGCATGATCGTGGCGAGGGCGTTCACCGCGGGCGTGAGGCCGAACCGTACGGCGGAGTACAAGACGATCGGCCAGGTGTTCGTGGTGCCGTTCGTGAAGGCGGGCAGCACGTAGTCGTCAAAGGAGAACGTGAACGACAGCAGGCCGGCCGCCACGATGGCCGGCATCAGCCGCGGCAGCGTCACCTGCCGGAAGGTCGAGAACGGCCCGGACCCCAGGTCGTAGGCGGCTTCCTCGAGCACGTTGCCCATTCCGACGAACCGAGCCCGGATGATCAGCATGGACACCGACGCGCTGAACACGATCTGCCCGAGCAAGATGGTGGCCTTGCCGAGCGAGGGAAACGGGGGTACGGCGTTGTGCACCTGGACGAAGAAGATCAGCGACGCCACCGCGATGACGATCTCCGGCACGACCAGGGTCAGGTAGACGACCGCGTCGAAGGGGGCGCGCAGCTTCGGCTTCATCCGGGCCAGCGCGAGCGCCGCGCACAGGCCGAGCACCGTGGCGATCACCGCCGCCTCGGCGGCGATCTGCAGGCTGACGCCGATTGCCGGGATGTAGGTCGGGTCGTGCAGCCCGGCGCTGAACCAGCAGGTCGTGAAGCCGTTCCAGACCGCGATGTTTCCGATCTGGGTCGGCGACAGCGAGCAGACGTTGCGCACGTGCGGCGCGCTGGCCAGCGCGGCAGCGGACGGCTTGTTGAAGGCGAAGATCACCATGACCAGGATGGGCAGGTACAAGAACGCGTACATGACCATCGCCCAGCCGGTGAATCCGGTCCTGGCCCAGGAGATCCTGCGCATGCGCCTACGCACCGAACTGCTCCTCCTTCGTGGCGAAGAGGATGTACACGATGACGAAGACCGACAGCGCGAGCATCAGCCCGATCGACAGGGCCGATCCGAAGGGCGGGTTCTGAGCCTGGTTGAACTGGTCGCCGATGACGTTCCCCACGAACTCGTAGTTCCCGCCGGACAAGATGTTCGGAATGATGTACTCACCGGTCATCGGGATGAAGACCAGCAGTGCGCCGGTCACCACCCCTGGCAGCGTGAGCCGGAGCGTGATCTGCCGGAAGGCAGCGAGCGGGCGGGCGGACAGGTCGCTGGCCGCCTCGATCAGCGTCCAGTCCATCCGTTCGAGCGAGGCGAACACCGGCAGGATGAACAGGGGCAGGTAGTTGTAGACCAGGCCGACCGCGACGGCGTACTTGGTGTACATGATGTTGATGCCCAGGTCCCTGGCGAGGTACCCGTTCGGGTCGAGGATGATCTTCAGCGCATAGGTGCGGATCAGGAACGACGTCCAGAACGGCACCACGGCGATCAGCAGGGCCAGCATCTTGTACGTGCTCAGGTAGCGGGCCATCCAGTAGGCCACCGGATAGCCGACGGCGACCGTCAGCACCGTGCCGACCCCTGCCATCACGAGCGTACGGGCGAAGATGTTGACGTAGAAGCCGTTCGAGCCCAGGATCAGCCGGTACTGCGAGGTGTCGAAGCCGTAGGTGAGGCTGCCGAATCCCTTCTGGGTGGCCAGCGAGAACGCCAGCAGGATGGCCATCGGCCCCAGGAAGAAGATGGCGTAGTACAGCAGCGACGGCGCCGTCAGCCACCCCGGATACCTCGGCTTGAAGGACCGCGCCCGCCGCCGCTTCACCGCGGCGGCGGGCTTGGTCTCGACCTGGTCTGCAACAACCATCAGGCGGCCTTGAACTCCGAGTAGATCTGGGTGCGTGACTCGACGACCGCGGGGCTGACGTTGAGTATGTAGTGGTAGTTGTTGGTGTAGCTCTTCGGCACGTTGAAGAGCGGGTCGTTCTTGAGCGCCGGCGGCAGCTGAGCCAGTGCGGCCGGCATCGGGATCTTGTAGTTGTGGTAATTCATCTCGGTCACGGCCGTGCTCGGCGTCAGCAGCCAGTTGATCCACGCGTGGGCGGCCACCGGATGCGGCGCGGTCGCGGGGATGCACCAGTTGTCGGCCCAGATCTCAGACGCCGCGGTCGGGATGATCGCGGTGATGTCGCCCTGCTTCTTGCGGCCCTGCACGATCCGGCGGATGTCACCGTTCCAGCCCTGGCTGAGGATGATCTTGCCGGCGATGGAGTCGTTGATGTAAGCGGACGAGTCGATCGTCGTGACACCCTTGCGGATCGACAGCAGGAACTTCTTCACCGTCGCGAAGTCGGAGGCGCTGTCGGTGTTCGGGTCCAGGCCAAGAGCCATCAGGGCGAGCGGCACTACTTCCTCGGCACCGTCAAGCAGGTTCGTCCGGCCCTTGTTCACGTACTTCGGCAGCAGGTGGTAGAAGTCCAGCATCGTCTGCGGCTTCTCGGTGATGACCTTGTTGTTATAGAAGAACATGGTGATGCCGAAGTCCTTGATGACGTGGTAGTCACCCGTCGGGTCATAGGACGGCTTGAGGAACGAGGGGTCCAGGTTCTTCAGGTTCGGCAGCAGCGCCTTGTCCAGCGCCATCAGGCTGTTTTCCTGGATCAGCTCGGCCACCGCGTTCTGGCTCGGCACGATGATGTCGTAGCCGGTGCCGCCCGCGTGCAGCTTGGCCAGCAACTCGTCGTTGCTGGAGTAGAAGGTCTCGTGGGTGGTCATGCCGACCTTCGCCTCGGCCGGCAGCTTGGCGAACTTGGTGAAGGTCGACGGGTCGTCGTACTGCGACCAGTTGTAGATCTCGAGGTGGTTCTCCAGCTTGCGGCCGGCCAGCGGGTCAGAAGCAGAGGGGCTGGCGCCGCCGCCACCCGGCGTGGTCGTGGTGCTGCACGCGGCGGCCGCGGCGGCGAAGATCGCCATCCCGCCGAGGCCGAGCGCCTCGCGCCGGTTGACCCGCCGGCCGGCCGCACGCTGGACCTCGCGGTGCAGATAGTCGAACTTGGGCTTCATCTCGCGGGGCGCGAGGATACGGAGTTCCTGCTGGTCGTCGTTCATGATTCCCCCTTCGCGCCGGTACTCGGGTAACCGGCTAGCTCGCGGTAGTGGCTGCTGCTGTTTCGCCGAGCAGCAGCGGGGCTGACTGGTCCCAGCTGACCGCGATCTGGTCGCCGGGGTGAATGGTGTCGAGGGCAGGGTCGGCGCTGGCCCGCTGCTCGCGCACCACGACGTTGTCGCCGTTCGCCAGGGTGGCGACGATCTGGATCTGGTCACCCAGGTACATCTTGGTGATGACGCTGGCGGGGGCCGAGTTGGCCGTCCCGTCCGTGGTGCCCAGGGCGGCGACGAGGCGCTCCGGCCTGATCCCGACGCGGACGCGGTGGCCGCGCACCGCCTGGCCGCGGCCCCGCACCACCACGCCCGAGCCGGCGTCGATGGCGTAACCGTCGTCGGCTGCCTCGACGACCTCGCCGACGAGGAAGTTCATGTCCCCGATGAAGTCGGCAACGAAGGCGGTCAGCGGCCGGTCGTAGATCGCGCGCGGCTCGTCGAGCTGCTCGATCACGCCGTTGGACATGACCGCCACCCGGTCCGACATGGAGAGGGCTTCCTCCTGGTCGTGGGTGACGTAGATAAAGGTGATCCCGACCCGCTCCTGGATGCGCTTGAGCTCGATCTGCATCTCCTTGCGGAGCTTGAGATCCAGGGCGCCGAGCGGCTCGTCGAGCAGCAGCACCCGCGGGTTCATCACCAGCGCCCGGGCCAGGGCGACCCGCTGCTGCTGGCCGCCAGAGAGCATGGTCGGGCGGTGCTTCTCCCGCCCGGTCAGCTGAACCAGTTCCAGCGTTTCCCTGGCTCGTGCGTAGCGCTCGGCCTTGGCGACCCGCCGCTGCTTGAGCCCGTAGGCGACGTTGTCGAGCACCGACATGTGCGGGAACAGCGCGTACTGCTGGAATACCGTGTTGACGTCGCGCTTGTACGGCGGCGAGCCGACGGCGTCGACCCCGCCGATCAGGATCTCGCCCTCGTCCGGCTGCTCGAAGCCGGCGATCATCCGCAGCGACGTCGTCTTACCGCAGCCAGAGGGCCCGAGCAAGGAGAGGAACTCGCCCTTGCGCACCTTCAGGCTCACGCCGTCGACCGCGGTCAGCGCACCAAACCGCTTGGTCACGGCGCGCATCTCGACGTCGTACACGCCGTCGCCGTTCGAGGAGCTCACGCCCTCCGCCACCCCCACCTGTCGAATGTTTAGCGGAACCATATGGCATATGCCAGGTACCGTCTAGGGTTCGGCGGGAATGTTTTTCGTACGGCCGTACGAGTTGGTCCGGCGGAGGCTACGCCCGGAAGACCTGGCCCCCGTCCACGTTGACGACCTGGCCCGTGATCCAGCTCGCCTCGTCCGAGAGCAGGAACAAGCAGGCGCCGACCAGGTCCTGCGGCTGGCCCATCCGCTTCAGCGCGAGCGACTTCACCAGCCCGGCGGTCAGGTCCCCGACGACGGTCCGGGTGGCCGCGGTATCGGTCGGCCCCGGTGCGATCGCGTTGACCCTGATGTTCATCCCGCCCAGTTCGTGCGCGAGCTGCTGGGTGAGGCCGTTGATCCCGACCTTGGCCAGCCCGTAGAAGCTGGCGTACAGCCACGCGGCTGTCGACGACTGGTTGACGATCGCGCCGCCGCCGCGCTTGGCCATGTGCTCGTAGCAGGCACGGGAGCAGGCCAGCGCGCCGTCCATGTTGACGCCCATGAAGGTCTTGTAATAGTCCCAGTCAACGGTGAGCAGCAGGTCGAGCTTCATGGCACCGTAGATGGCCGCGTTGTTGACCAGGTAGTCGATGCCGCCAAATCGCTCGACCGCCAGGTCAGCCATCGCCGTGGCGGACGCGGGATCGGACACGTCTGTCCGGGCGAATACGGACCGCCCGCCGTCGGCCTCGATCGCGGCCGCGACCTCAGGGCCCGCATCGGTGTTCAGGTCGGCCACCACCACGGCCGCGCCCTCGGCGGCCAGCGCGCGGGCATAGGCCTCGCCGATCCCCTGCGCCGCCCCTGTCACGATAGCCACCTTGCCGGCAAACCGGCCTCTATTGCTGGACATCTGTCCAGACTACAGTTCAGGGTATGACGGCGCGCAAGACCCCGGGATTCGTCGCAGCGGGAAGCAGCTTTCGGTAAGGGAGACGGAAAATGACCAGGCCACCTGCTGAGCTCGGCATTGACCTTATGAGCGGCACCTTCTTCAGCGCCGACCCGCATCCGGCGTTCGCCTGGATGCGCGAGCACGCCCCGGTCTTCCATGACGAAGCCAACGACCTATGGGCACTGGCCTGCTACGACGAGGTCAAGGCGGCGGGCATCGACACCGCGACCTTCTCCAGCGCCGGCGGCATCCGGCCGAAGTTCCCGCCGCTGCCGATGATGATCGACTTTGACGCTCCTGAGCATGCCAGACGACGGCGGCTGGTCAGCGCCGGGTTCACGCCCCGCCGGGTACGGGCGATGCGCGACCAGGTCAGGGCCGTGTGCGACGAGGTGATCGACCAGGTGTGCGAGCGGGGCTCGTGTGACTTCGTCAGGGACCTCGCGGCGCCGCTGCCCCTCACCGTCATCGGCGACATGCTGGGCGTCAGCCGGGCTGACCGCACTGACCTGCTGCGCTGGTCCGAGGACATGCTCGGGTCGCAGGGCTCGCCCGACGCGAGCGGCCTGGAGGCCGCGACCGCCGCGTTCATCGAGTACACGGCCTACATGGAGCCGGTGATCGAGGACCGGCGCAGGTCCGGCGCTGACGACGACCTGGTCGGAGCGCTGGTGCAGGCCGAGATCGACGGCGACCGTCTGGACCAGGCCTCGCTCATCCACGAGACCCTGCTGATCCTGATCGGCGGTGACGAGACCACCCGGCACGTGCTGTCCGGTGGCATGCTCGCCCTGCTCGAGCATCCGGACCAGCTCACCCGGCTGCAGGCCAGCCCGGGCCTGATCCCGCTGGCGGTGGAGGAGATGCTGCGCTGGGTCACGCCGATCAAGGACATGGTCCGCACCACGACCAGGGACGTCGACCTGCGCGGCAGGCGGCTCCCGTCCGGCGCCGAGGTCATGCTCCTGTACCCGTCGGCCAACCGCGACGAGGCAGTCTTCGACAGCGCCGGCACCTTCGACACCAGCCGGGACCCGAATCCGCACCTCGCCTTCGGGTTCGGCGCGCACTTCTGCCTCGGCAACCAGCTAGCCAGGCTGGAGCTCCAGGTCATGTTCGAGCGGATCTTCGAGCGCCTGCCCGACCTCACGCTCGCCGGTCCCGGCGGCCTGCCGCACCGGCCGTCGAACTTCATCAGCGGCCTGGAATCGATGCCGGTGACCTTCACTCCGGCCGCGCGCTGCGTCCCGGCAGCTCCGGCCGTCTAGACGCCGGATTTCAGGCCGGCGGCTGCATGGCGGCCCGCCCGCCGTCCGGAGAAGACGCAGTCGGCCAGTGACAGCCCGCTGACATACGACCGGGAGCACAGCCCGACCGCGCTGCGGCCGGCCGCGTAGAGGCCGTCCACCATGCTGCCGTCCTCGCGGCGTACCTTCCCGGTTTCCTCGGCGACGAGGAGACCGCCCAGCGTCATCATCGGTGCCGGGTAGGCCGCGGACGGCCGTACCGACAGGTCGATGACGGAGTAGGGCGGCCGCAGGAGTGCGCGGACCACGTCGGCAGGCTTGCCCGCCGGGTCAGGCTGCCCAGCGAGGGCAGCGCTGTTGTAGGCGCCGACGGTGGCGGCGAGGCCGGCCGGGTCGATGCCGGCCATGGCAGCCACCTCGGCTAGCGTGGGCGCGCTCATCCGCGATCGGAGCAGGTACACCGCCTGCAGGAACTGGAACCACAGCGTGCAGCGGGCAAGCTGCCGCCGGGACTCGGCCACGATCGCCTCGTCCACCAGCAGCCAGGCCTGGCGGCCGTGCCGCAGCACCATCGCCTCGCCGATCGCCGCGCCGTACAGGGACTCGTCGCAGATCCGCTGCCCGGCAGCGTCAACCAGGACGCCGCGCAGGAACGCCGGCGGCGGGCTGAGGAACCGCCAGCAGCTGACCCGGTCGAGGAACTTCGCCGCGCCGCCGACCGAGGTGCCGAGCCGCAGGCCGCTGCCGTCGTCGGCCACCGTGCCAAGCGCGAGCCCGCCCCGGTAGGCCGGGGCATGCTGGCGCATGAGCGCCCGGTTCGCTACGAACCCGCCGGCCGCCAGGATCACCCCGTGCCTCGCCCTGACCCGCAGCGGCCTGGCCTGGGTGCGCTCCAGCCAGGCGACCGGCGCGTGCAGCATCCGGCCAGGACTGCCCAGATAGACGAACGGCTTCAGGCCGAGCCTGTGCAAGAACCGGTGGCTGAGCCTGGCCCATCCGGGCGCACCGCGCATGCTCGCGCACCGCACCCCGATCACCTTGCCGCTCTCGTCGCAGACAAGGTCCTGTGCCCGGGTCTGCAGCACCACCCTGGCGCCGCAGCTCTCCACGGCGCTGGCCAGCCGGGCGAACAGCAGCTGGCCGGACGTCCCGCAGCCGAACGCGCGGTGCCCGCGCGGCGCCGGGGGCACCTGGCTGGCGAAGGACAGCTCGCTGCCGGAGTAATACAGGTACCGCCGGCTCGTCGGGTAGGACGTCTGCTCCGGGCACAGGCTTCCCTCGAACGGCACGCCCTTGGACGACAGCCAGGCGAGCATGTCGCCGCTGCCCTCGCAGAACTCGCGGAGCGTGCCCGGCGAGACCGCGTCGCCGACCTCCAGGGTCAGGTAGTCGAACATCGCCTGCGGCGAGTCCCGCACCCCGGCCTGGGCCTGCTGCACCGTCCCGCCGCCCGCGTACACGATCCCGCCGGACAGGGCCGTGGTGCCGCCGCCGGCGAACCGGTCGAGCACGATCACGTCGGCCCCGGCGGCCGTCGCCTCCAGCGCCGCGCAGGCACCTGCCGCGCCGAATCCGACCACGACAACGTCAGCCTCGAGGTCCCAGTCGCGCGGCACAGGTACCTCCCACCCGAGATCCGCCTGGCAGAACTGTAACGCGCTCTGCACCTTCAAGTGGCTCAGGCCGGGCTCCGCAGTCGCGACCACGCGTCGCTGCCGACCGCGAGCAGCAAGATCACGCCGAGCGCGATCTGCTGGTAAAGCGGGTTCAGGCCAAGCAGGTCAGAGCCGTTGCCGATCAGGGCGATGAACAGCACGCCGACCACCGTCCGCCAGATCGCCCCGTCACCGCCGAGTATGCTCGTCCCGCCGACGACGATGCCGGCCAGCACGGTGAAGGTCAGCGTCGTCTGACCGTTGGATGCCTGCGCCGACAGCACCCGGGAGGCATCGATCACCCCGCCGAGCGCGGCGGCGCCGCCGCTGATCACGAACGTGAGCAGCTTGACCTGCTGCACCCGGACGCCGGCCAGGCGGGCCGCCTCGGCGTTGCTGCCCGACGCGTACATGTAGCGTCCGGCGGTGGTGCGGGACAGCGCCACGGCAAGCAGTGCGACGACGACGAGCATCGTCCAGGTCGATGTGTTCACCGTCAGGAACGACCAGCGCGCCAGATCGCCGAATGCCGGCCTGCTGTAGTCGATGATCAGGTTCCCGCTGGTGACCAGGCTGGCCAGGCCGCTGACCACGAAGGACATGGCGAGGGTGGCGATCAGCGAGTTGATCCGGAAGAAGGTCGCGATCACGCCGTTCACCAGGCCGACCACGAGCCCGACCGCGATCCCGGCGCCGATCGCGAGCAGCGGCGGCACCGACAGCGCCAGGTGCGCCGCCGTGACTCCGGCCAGGGCGTAGATGGCGCCGACGGACAAGTCGATCCCGCCGGCCACGAGCACCAGCGTCCCGGCCGCGGCGATGATCAGCGTGGACGCCTGCTGGTCGAGGATGTCGAGCAGGTTGACCTTGGTGAAGAACGGCCCGCTGGCCACCGACAGCACGATGAACAGGGCCAGGAACGGCAAGATGATGCCGCCCCGGCGCAGCCGGGCGAGCAGCACGCCGGACGGCGGCGGGCTGAGCCGCAGCCGCCGATCGGCCGCCATCGGCTCGGCCTTGGTGAGGTCGGGCTGAGTCATCATGCACCTCTTTCGGCGGAACCGAAGGCCGCCCCGAGAATCGCTGCTTCAGTGGCCGCTTCGCCGTCAAGCTCGGCGACGATCCGGCCCGCGCGCATCACGAGCACCCGGTGCGCCAGGCCCAGTACCTCCTCCACGTCGGAGGAGATAAGGAGCACCCCGAGGCCGCGAGCGGCCAGCGAGGTCAGTAGCTCGTAGATGGCGCGCTTGGCGCCGACGTCGACACCTCTGGTTGGCTCGTCGGCGATCAGCACCCTCGGCCCGGCCAGCAGGGTCCTGGCGAACAGCAGCTTCTGCTGGTTGCCGCCGGACAGCGAGCCGGCCAGCGCGTTCTGCCCGGCGGTGCGGACGTCGAGCTCGCGCAGGATCTTCTCCACCTCGCGCCGCTCGGCTGACCGCGTGACCAGGCCGCCCCGGCTGAACTGGCCCAGGCTGGACAGGCTGACGTTCTCCGCGACCGAGCGGCGCAGCAGCAGCCCCTGCTCCTTGCGCGACTCGGGGATCATGGCCACGCCCGCCTGCAGGGCGTCGCGTGGTGCCCGTCCGGTCAGCTTCCTGTCGCCGGCCAGGCGCACGTCTCCCGCCGACGACCGGCCCGCCCGGTACACCGCACGGGCAAGCTCGGTGCGCCCCGCCCCGACCAGGCCGGCCAGGCCGACGATCTCTCCCGCACTGACCCGCAGGCTCACGTCGTTCACTCCGGGGGCGGTCAGCCCCGAGACCGAGAGCACCACCGGAGCATCGGGCGCCGCGGGCTGCCTGACCGGGAACGTCGCGCCGAGCGACCGGCCGAGCATGGCCCGCAGCAGCGACTCCTCGGTCTGCCCGGCCGCGAGGGTGCTCTGTACGACCCGCCCGTCGCGCAGGATCGTCACCTCGCCGGCCAGTTCGAGCACCTCGCCGAGGAAGTGCGAGACCAGCACGATCGTGGTCCCGGCCCGGGCGAGCCCGCGGATGATCTCGTGCAGGGTCTCGACGTCGGGACGCGACAGCGCGGCGGTCGGCTCGTCCATCACGATCAGCGCGGCGTCCCTGTTGAGCGCCCGCAGGATCTCGGTCTTCTGCTGGTCGGCAGTCCGCAGCGATCCCGCGTTCGCGTCGCCGTCGAGGTCGAAGCCGGCCCTGGCGGCCAGTTCGGCGTAGCGCTGGCGCAGTTCCCGCTTGCGCAGGAAGCCGGCCTGGCGCGGCTCGGCGCCGAGGAAGACGTTCTGCGCGACCGACAGCGAGGGCACGATCGACAGTTCCTGCGCGATCCTGACGATCCCGCTGGACATCGCCGCGCGCGGCGAGTGGAAGTGGACCTGATGGCCGTCCACGAGAAGCTGACCACGGTCGGGCGCGATGTCCCCGGCGATGATCTTGCCGAGGGTGGACTTGCCCGCGCCGTTCTCGCCCACCAGAGCGTGGATCGAGCCGCGGCCGATCCGGAGGCTGACCGCCTCCAGGGCGCGCGCGCCGCCGAAGGACTTGCTGATGTCCCTCAGTTCGACGTGCGCGCCCGGGAGGCCCGGATTGTCGGGCACGATCAGCCTGGCCACTCGGCGGTGAACTGGCTCACGTTGGCCTTGGTCACCACGCCGCCATTGGGCAGCAGCGCGACCGGGTCGATGCCGCCGCTGTCCTTGCCGGTGCGCAGCGCCTTGACCAGTGCCTGCACGGCCAGGCGTCCCTCACTGGCCGGAGCCTGGGCGACATCGGCGTACCAGGCACCCGAGGACACGCCCGCCAGCGCCGCGGCGCTCGCGCCGTAACCGACCAGGATGACCTTGCCGGTCAGGTGCGCGGACTGGACCGCCTGGGAGCCGCCCTCGATGCCCTGGTCGCTGCCGACGATGAGGTTCAGGCCCGGGGTCGCCTGGAGCATGTTCTGCACCGCCGTCAGGCCGACCGTCGGGCTGAAGAAACTCTGGCCCTGCGCGACGACCTTGACCGACGGGTCGGCCGCGATCGCCTTGTTGAACGCGCCGCTGATCGCCACGTCGAGCGCGGAGGCCTTGATGTCGTACAGGTAGCCGACCTTGCACGGGTTCAGGTTCCTCGACTTGCAGGCCTGGACCACGAGGTTGCCGAGCTTGGTGCCGATGTCGGTCGGCACGAACGTCACGTTCGCCGACAGGCCGGCCACCTGCGGCTTGTCGGTGGACAGGTCAGGACCGAGTATCTGGTCCATGTTGACGACCTTGATGCCCTTGGCGATCGCCTGCTTGACCAGGCTGATCAGCCCGGTGCCGAAGATCGGCTGGAGGATGATGCCCTGGTACTGCCCGGAGTTGATCACATCCTGCAGCTGGGAGTACTGAGTCTGCGGGCTGTTGTTCGCGTCGAAGACCTTCAGCGTGGCGTTGTTGTCGGCCGCGACCGCCTGCGCGGCAGCGAGCATCGGCGCGTCATAGCTGTTCTCGACGGCGAACGAGAGATAGGCGATGCTCAGCGGCTTGCCGCTGCCCGACGTCGAGGCGGACGGCGTGGCCGAGCCGCTGCTGCCGCAGGCAGCGAGGGCAAGGCTAGCCGTGGCCGCGACGGCGGCGAGTGCGCTGAGCCGGCCAGCAACGGTCCGGCGGGAGATGGGGCGGCGGGGGATGGGGCGGCGAGAACTTCGCTCGCCAGTCGTGTCGCGCGTTGATCCTGATGACACGGCTAGACTCCTTTGTGCTTACTCACTGGATGGTGGGTTAGTGGTTGGACCGGTGAGTCGGGTGGCCGCCCGGCTCACCGGTTTTCTGTCTCGACGGCCGCATCGTGCCTGGCCGCCGGCATCGGGGTGCTGATCGTCAGGGCGGAAGCAGCACCGCCCTTGCGTGCGGAGCCTGGCCGCACCGGGTCCAGCCGTCAGCGGCCTGCGCCAGCGGCAGCGTCTCCCGGTCCGTGGTGAGCCGCCCGGCGGCGGCGTGGCGCAGGATCTCCGCAAGCGCGGACGCCCTCTGCTCCGGGCTCAGCGCGTTGTTGGTGTAGCCGAGCACGTTCAGCATGCCGCTGCGCAGCGGCGCCGAGCCGAGGCTGGCCATCGCGCCGGCCGACGAGCCGAGATTGACCAGCCTGCCGCCCGGCGCCATGATCCCGAGCGCGGCCTGCGCCGGCAGGCCCCAGAGCGGATCGAGCACCAGGTCCGCCTGCTCGGTCCCGGCCTGCTCGCAGGCCCGCGCGAGCCGCCGGGTCAGCTCCGCCTGGTCGTCGCTGGTCAGATCGGCGACCGCGTCGGCGCCGAGCTCTGTCGCGCGGTCCCGGCCGTGTGCGTCCCGGCAGGCGGCGATCACCCGGCCGGCCCCCAGCAGCCGGGCCGCCTGGATGCCGACCTGGCCGACCGTGCCGCTGGCCCCGAGCACCAGCACGCTCTCGCCCGCACGCAGCTCGCCGCGCCACCGCAGCGCCATCCAGGCCGCGATCGCCGACAGGCCGAGCGCGGCGACCAGGTCGTCGCCGACGTCGTCGGGCAGCGCGAGCACCGCGGCCTCGTCAGCCACGCACCACTGCGCCATCGACCCGTCACCGGGCGCCATGCCGGCGCTGCAGCTGAACCAGACCCGCTGCCCGGCCGGCATCGCGTCGGCCTCGGTCACCACGCCCACGCCCTGCGCCCCGGGCACGTACGGCAGCGCGGGCGCGCCGAAGTACGAGGTGCCCGAGGCACAGAGCAGGTCGAGCGGGTTAATCGGGGCAGCCGTCACCCGGATCAGCGCCTGGCCGGGCCCGCGGCTGGGCATGGGGTGCTCGCCGTACTCCGGCGGCGCGCCGTGAGCGCGGATGACGGCAGCGTGCATAGCGGTCAGTCCTGGTCGTAGGTGTACGTGTACGGGTTGTCGAGCACCCTGGTCTCCGGGATCTCCGGGTGCATGCCCTCGTCCCAGGCCTGCGGTCCGAGCACGCCCTTGAGGTAGTCGACGGTCTGCTCGATGCTGGCGCGCGCCCTGGCCAGGTCGGCTCCGACCAGCTTGTGCTCGTGCTTGACCACCCGGCCGTTGACCACGACGGTGTGCACGTCGCCGCGCTGGGCCTGGAACGCCACGTGCCCGTACGGGTTCAGTACCGGGAACATGACCGGCGAGCT
>DASWAA010000220.1:0-1542 GCA_036391385.1 Streptosporangiaceae bacterium | reverse complement strand
TTCCAGGGCGTAGTACTCGCACTGAATCGGGATCAGCACCTCTGGAGCGGCCACGAGGGCGTTAACGGTCAGCAGGCCAAGCGACGGCGGGCAGTCGATGAAGATGTAGTCCAGGTTGGACGAGTCATACTCGGCGACCGCACGCGCCAGCCGAGCCTCCCTGGCTACCAGCGGGACGAGTTCGATCTCCGAACCGGCCAGGTCGATAGTGGCAGGCGCGCATTGCAGCTCGGTGAATCCCTCGACGGGCCTGATCACGTCAGCGAGCGGCATGCCGTCGACGAGGACGTTGTAGATGGACGGCGTTCCCGACCGGTGGTCGACGTCGAGCGCTGTCGATGCGTTGCCCTGCGGGTCGAGGTCCACGACAAGGACCCTGGAGCCATGCATGGCGAGACTGGCCGCGAGATTGACCGCCGTTGTCGTCTTGCCGACGCCGCCCTTCTGGTTGGCAATCGTGAGCACCCGGCAGGAACGCGGACGTGGCCATGGCTTGCCACCAGCCCTCGCGTGCATTGCGGCCGCGGCCGCTCGCGCGATGGGCGTGTCCGCCGATGCGTCCGGCGCGACAGGAATGGCCACCTCGTCCTCACTCTCACCAAGAGCGCCCGGCGCTCCAGCATACGTACTTGCGATCATAGGGCCGCCCGGCCACTGCGTGGCTCGCTCGCCCGTAATAGGTTCGGGGCTCGTCGCAGCTGATGCCGTGCGAGCTTCGTACTCACCGATTCTCTCCGGGAAACCGGTGCCGCCTTCAGACGTACCTCCGCCTTGCCAGCCAAGCGGACGGCCATGGCGCGGGATCAGCCGACCAGGTCTGCCGTTCTCGGCCGGCCAGTGGAACTCCCGAGCCTGCTCCGGCCGACCCGACTCGCCCGGCCTTGGCGTCGGAGGCGCTGCGGCATCGGCAGGCGCGGGACCCGCCGGGGGCTGAGGGCCGACGGCGGCGGTAGGACCAGCAACTGTCGATCCGGTCTCGACGCCGCGACCCTTCGGTGGCATGAACTCGGAGCTAAGGTCGCGTATGGACTCAGGGCTCGCCAGAGCTGACGGCACCGCCTCGGGCGACGCGACGGGCATCTGCGCTTCGGCGGGGCCAGCTATTCGATCGCCTGGAGCCGCTTTCACCGCATCCGGTGTTCCGAAGCCGACGCGACCGAGTGGCTGGCTTAGCGAACTCCGCACTTGGATACTCCTGGCCGGCTCCGGGCCAGTCGGCTCCTCGTGGCGCCCAGGTCCCCAGTCCGGTCCGAGATCCGCGGCGTGAGGCTGGCCAGCCTCGGCCATCCGCCGTGTTTCACGTGAAACATCGCTCGGCTGAGCCTGCGGACTTGCGGGATGCCGACGCACTACCGGCCTAGCAAATGAAGCGCGAGTCCCGGAGGGAGCTTCTGACGGCCATCCGATACCGACCTCTCGCCTCAGTGCCGCCTCAGCGGGACGGGTTGCCGCGAGGGCCGCTGACACGGACCTGCCCCAGGCTTCCGGCCGCTCAAGCAACGATGTAGTCCCCGGCGAACCGCCCGTCGGCCAGCCGAGTCC
>DASWAA010000219.1:0-14318 GCA_036391385.1 Streptosporangiaceae bacterium | reverse complement strand
CGGGGCTTGATCTCGCGACGGTCCTGGGCAGGACGCGGCCAGTCATGACCAGATAGGGTCTTCCGAATGCGCGTATGGCCTGGGTCTGCTTACCCGCTTGGAGCGGTCTGGGACGGCTCTGGTACCAATTTCGCGATCTTCTCCGAGGTCGCCGAGCTGGTCGAGCTCTGTCTCTTCGGCGACGACGGGACCGAGACGAAGGTGCCGCTCAGCGAGGTCGACGGCTTCGTCTGGCACTGCTACCTGCCTGACGTCGGGCCGGGGCAGCAGTACGGATTCCGCGTCCACGGCCCGTACGACCTGCGCCGCGGGCACCGGTGCAACCCGGCCAAGCTGCTGCTCGACCCGTATGGCAAGGCAGTCGACGGGCACGTCCGGTGGGACCCGGCCCTGTACTCCTACGTCCAGGGGAGCAGTGATCCGGCTGCGATCAACACTGACGACAGCGCTCCGTTCATGCCAAGAAATGTCGTGATCAACCCGTACTTCGACTGGGCGGGCGATCAGCAGCTCCGCACGCCGTATCACGAGACCCTGATCTACGAGGCGCACGTACGCGGCCTGACCCTGCGCCATCCGGGCGTGCAGGAAGACCTGCGCGGAAGCTACGCGGGCCTGGCATCGCCGGCGATCATCGAGCACCTGCAGCGGCTGGGTGTCACCGCGATCGAGCTGATGCCGGTACACCAGGCCGTACCAGAACCAGTGCTGGTCGAGCGCGGCCTGACGAACTACTGGGGCTACAACACAATCGGGTTCTTCGCGCCGCACCACGGGTACGCCTCGGCGACCGCGGCGCACGGCCAGGTCGCCGAGTTCAAGTCGATGGTCAAGGCGATGCACCAGGCCGGCATCGAGGTGATACTCGACGTGGTCTACAACCACACAGCCGAGTCAGCCGAGCTCGGGCCCACGCTCTGCTTCCGCGGGATCGACAACGCCGCCTACTACCGCCTGGCCGACGACGACCCGTCGGTCTACCTGGACTACACCGGCTGCGGCAACAGCCTGAACGTACGGCATCCGCACACGCTGCAGCTGATCATGGATTCCCTGCGGTACTGGATCGACGAGATGCACGTCGACGGATTCAGGTTCGACCTCGCGTCGGCGCTGGCGCGGGAACTGCACGACGTCGACCGGCTGTCCGCCTTCTTCGACCTGGTGCAGCAGGACCCGCTGGTATCCCAGGTCAAGCTCATCGCCGAACCGTGGGACGTGGGCGAGGGCGGCTACCAGGTGGGGCGGTTCCCGCCGCTGTGGACCGAGTGGAACGGTAAGTACCGCGACACCGTCCGGGACTTCTGGCGCGGCGAGCCTGGCCAGCTGCCCGAGCTGGCCTCCAGGCTGACCGGGTCGAGCGACCTGTACGAGACCAGCGCGCGACGGCCGGTCGCCTCGGTGAACTTCGTTACCTGCCACGACGGGTTCACCCTCGCCGACCTGGTCGGCTATGACCGCAAGCACAACGAGGCCAACGGTGAGGACAACCAGGACGGCTCGGACGACAACCGGTCCTGGAACTGCGGCACCGAGGGGCCGTCTGACGACCCGGAGATCATCGCGCTGCGCGAGCGCCAGGTCAGGAACTTCCTGGTGACCCTGTTCTTCTCGCAGGGCATCCCGATGCTGCTGGCGGGTGACGAGCTTGGCCGTACCCAGAGCGGCAACAACAACAGCTACTGCCAGGACAACGAGATCTCCTGGGTGGACTGGGACGCGGCGGCCAAGCAGACTGACCTGATCGAGTTCGTCGCTGCCCTGTCGGCGCTGCGCAGGGCGCATCCGGTGTTCCGGCGGCGGCGGTTCTTCTCCGGTCAGGCCGGCGGATCGCAGGACGGTCAGCGGGACATCGTCTGGCTGAACCCGTCCGGCGGCGAGATGACTGGCGAGGACTGGAACTCCGGGTACGCGCGGTCCCTGGCGGTCTGCGTGAACGGCGACGCGATCACCGAGCCCGGCCCGCGCGGGGAGCGGATCACCGACGCGGACTTCGTGCTGCTGATCAACGCGCACAGCGACGAGGTGACGTTCACGGTCCCGGCGAGCATCAGCGCGCCAGGGACCACCTGGTCGGTCATCGTGGACACCGGATCGGATCAGGTCGTCGCGATCGGCCCGGGCCACACCGTGGCCCAGGCAGGCACCGCCGGGGAGCTCACAGCGTCCGGCGGTGATGCGCTCTCGGTGCAGGTCGCGGCGCGCTCGATGATGGTGCTACGCGCCGCGAGGAACCCTGCCTTACCGGCGCGTCGACGCTGGACACACGCCATATCGCGGCTTCGGGCACACGTTCAGCGCTGAGCTGGGGTAATTCCGGCTGACTGGCACGCCAAATACGTCGCCGCAGCGTTGCCGCTCAGTGCTACGTTATTGCCCTCGATTGGCCGTAACGCTCCAAAGAGGAACAATGAACCAGAAGCAGACGGATCGCTGCGTCAAGGCCGTTGACCCGCCGGTAGCAGCGGACGAGAAGGTGGAACTCGTCGAGGCCGCGCAGCTGGGCAAGGTTTCGGTCAAGAAACAAGCGGCTGTATCCGCGGTCGTCGCCGTCGCGACCGCTGGCCATGTCATCGTGGCGCTGAGGCCCCGCGGCTTCTTCGTGGTACTGACTGACCGCCGGCTGGTGCTCGTGGAGAACAACCGGGGGATTGTCGGTAAGACGGTCGCCTCCGTGCCGCGCGGCAAGATCAGCGCGGGCCCTCTCCGCGGGCACGTGCTCACCATGTCGTCGGAAGTCACCATCGACGGAATAGCGCACCGATTCAGCTGGGGGCGCGCTCAGAGCAGGATGGCGCGGCGCGTGGTGGCCGCGCTCAGGGGTTCGGCGCTCGCCACTGAGCCCGCCGCCTGAGTTACTCGCGGCTTCGCATCGCGCGATCTCGTCCCGGACCTGCGAAGAGCAATGCTGTGGCCATCAGGACGGGCCGGGCGCTACTAGGATGAACGGGCGGGGGGCTTTCGGCTACCGCGCAGCACCCAAACGCGAGATGACCTGGAGGCGGCGGTGCCTGCTCTGCGTTCGCGGACTTCTACTCACGGCCGCAACATGGCTGGCGCCCGTGCCCTGTGGCGGGCCACGGGCATGACCGACGACGACTTCTGCAAGCCGATCGTCGCTATCGCTAACAGCTTCACCCAGTTCGTGCCCGGGCACGTGCACCTGCGCGACATGGGCAAGCTCGTCGCCGGCGCGGTTGCCGAAGCGGGCGGAGTAGGCCGTGAGTTCAACACGATCGCGGTCGACGACGGGATCGCGATGGGGCACGGCGGCATGCTCTACAGCCTGCCGAGCCGGGAGCTAATCGCGGACTCGGTCGAGTACATGGTGCAGGCACACCAGGCCGACGCGCTGGTCTGCATCAGCAACTGCGACAAGATCACCCCCGGAATGCTGATCGCGGCGATGCGGCTGAACATCCCGACCGTGTTCGTGAGCGGCGGTGCGATGGAGGCCGGCAAGGCGGTCGTGACCGGCGGCGTCGCCCGCACCGGAATTGACCTGATCGACGCGATGACCGCGTCGGCCGACCCGAGCGTAAGCGACGACCAGCTGGCCTCGATCGAGCGCTCGGCGTGCCCGACCTGCGGGTCGTGCGCGGGCATGTTCACCGCGAACTCGATGAACTGCCTGACCGAGGCGCTCGGCTTGTCGCTGCCCGGCAACGGCACCACGCTCGCGACGAGTGAGGTGCGCCGTGACCTGTTCGTGCGGGCCGGCGAGCTGGTCGTCGACCTGTGCCGCCGCTGGTATGACAAGGACGACGAGGGCGTCCTGCCGCGCAGCGTGGCCAGCCGCTCCGCGTTCAGCAACGCCATGCGCGTAGATATCGCGATGGGCGGGTCGACGAACACGGTGCTGCACCTGCTCGCTGCGGCCCGCGAGGGCGAGGTGGACTTCGATCTCACGGCGATCGACGAGCTCAGCCGGGTGACCCCGTGCGTCTGCAAGGTCGCGCCGAGCTCGAGCTACCACATGGAAGACGTGCACCGGGCCGGCGGCATCCCGGCGATCATGGGCGAGCTCGACCGGGCAGGCCTGCTCGACCGCAGCGTGCACGCGGTGCACGCCCCCGGCCTCACGCAATGGCTGGCCGAGTGGGACGTTCGCGGCGGCACGGCCAGCCACCAGGCCACGGAGCTGTTCTCCGCCGCTCCCGGCGGCGTGCGCACCACGGAGGCGTTCTCCTCCAGCGCACGGTGGGACAGCCTCGACCTCGATGACGAGAACGGCTGTATCCGGTCGGTGGCTGCGCCCTACAGTGCCGACGGCGGCCTCGCTGTGCTCTACGGCAACCTGGCGCCCGACGGCGCGATCGTGAAGACCGCCGGGGTCGCCGCGGACCGGCTGACCTTCCGCGGCCCGGCCCGGGTCTCGGAGAGCCAGGAGGACGCCGTCACCGCGATCCTCGGCGGTCAGATCTCCGCAGGTGATGTCGTAGTCATCCGCTACGAGGGTCCGCGCGGCGGTCCCGGCATGCAGGAGATGCTCTACCCGACGAGCTTCCTCAAGGGCCGCGGTCTCGGCCAGTCCTGCGCACTGGTCACCGACGGCCGGTTCTCCGGCGGGACCAGCGGGCTGTCGATCGGGCACGTCTCCCCCGAGGCCGCCGCCGGCGGCCTGATCGGCCTGGTGCGAGACGGAGACCCGATCGAGATCGACATCCCGGCCCGGACTATCAGGCTGGCGGTCGACGACGAGGTGCTGGCGCGGCGGCGGGCCGCTCAGGACGCCGCCGGCTGGAAGCCGGCGCAGCGGGACCGCCCGGTCAGCCCGGCCCTGCGTGCGTACGCCGCGATGGCGCTGTCCGCCGATAAGGGAGCCGCCCGGCACGTCGACTGACCAGGCCGGACGAACGCGCAGCCCAGATGGTAGTCAGTTGATCGTCGAGGCTGTCACGATCGGGTGGCCCTTGCCGAGGAAGAAGATGCCGGGATAGCCCTGGGTGTAGAAGCCCAGGCTGGGGTTGTGGTGCAACGTGGAATGGTCGATGCGCAGCGTGCCGGTCCGGTCGTTGCTCACGAAGAAGATCGCGCCGCCACCTTCGCGCGCGCGGTTGTACTCCAGGAGGCTGCCCGAGACTCGCACGGTGTAGGTATTGCCGTCGCCATAGATGGCGCCGCCGCTACCGCCGCCGGGAGTGCCGTGCCTGGCCGGGTTGGCGCCCCAGCCGATGGCGCTGTTGTGCTTCATCACGCTGTTCAGCACGATCCATGAGACTCCGATGCTGCTGATAGCACCGCCGTTGGAGCACACCCCGCCGATGAAGCTGCTGTGCGTGATGTAGACCGGCCGGTTCTGGTACTGGCTGAGCGCCCGGATGGCCGCGCCGCCGAGGTCCGGCCCGGTCGAGTCGCAGCGGTTGTCCAGGAAGGTGGAGTTGACCACCTTAAGCTGGCCGCCACGCGCGAAGATCGCGCCGCCGCCTCCGCCGTCGTAAGTCCGCCCGGTGGAGTTGCCGTCTTTGAACGTGATGTTCTGCACGGTCAGCCGGGGCGTCGCCTGGTTCTGGCAGTGCGAGGTGGTCCAGACCTGCTTCGGATCGCAGGTGTCCTGATACAGGATCCGGCGCACGCCGTCGCCGCTCAGCGTGATCTTCCCGCCTCCGTCGATGACGACGTCCTGACTGGTGTTGCGAACCTTGGCGGTGGCTGTCATGACGATGGTCACCGGGGACTGGCCGCAGGAAAAGGTGATCACGCCGCCTTCGGCGACGGCTCTCACGAAAGCCGCCGAGGTGCAACTCGCGGGCGTGCCGTTGCCGACGACGTGAGTCGGAGTGCTGGTGTTCACCGCCCTGGCGACGGCGGGCACGAAGGCATGGCCCATGGGATTGCCGGCGGAGGGGACTGGCTGGGTCGTTGAGTCGCCTGACGTCGTGCGCGAGGCTGATGCCGTGTCCCGACCCGAGGCGGCGTCCCGGCCCGAGGCGGCGTCCCGAGCCAGAGCCGTGTCCCGACCCGAGGCCGTGTCCCGACCCGAGCCGGTGTCCCGAGCCAGGGCCGAGGCTGCTGCCTTGACCGGAGCCGAGCTGCAGGCGGGCAGGGCCAATGCCGACGCGGATGCAGCCGCTATGGCAGCAATTGCCCGGAGAAGTCGCATGACCCATCATGCTAACCCGCTGAATGGCGAGCGGCGGGCGCCTTGGCATAAGGGAATGGCAGAGATAGCGAAAGAGCGTGGTCTGAAAGAAGACCTCGATCATGGGGCCGACGACGCCGGTCGGGCTGGAGCAGCCGGTCGGGCTGGAGCAGCCGGTCGGGCGCGCTGGGCCGCCGGTCAGGCTGGGGCGGCCGGCGGGTCGGTCAGGCTGGAGCGAGATCCTTGAGCTTGCGCCAGCGGCCGGGCAATGGACCGCAGCCGATTCCGTAGTTGTCTGGCACGCTGACCGAGTAGTACTGCCTGACCTTTTTCGGGTGGTAGCCGGACGGATAGCTCGCGGTAGGCGGCAGGCATTGCACGGTATGGCCAGGGGCGGCCCGCACAGTCGTGATCACGACCCAGACGAGCTGGTCGAGCGAGCAGTTGACCTGGACGCAGCCTCCGTACAGGCCAGGGTCGGCGCGGTTGACCGCCGGGATGGTCGAGAGAACGAGCCGCACCGTCAGCTTGGGCTTGCCTGGCCCGGTCGTGCTCGGCCCGGTCGACCCAGGCCCGGTCGTGCTCGGCCCGGACGGACCGGCCGCGTCGCCGGTGACATAGGTCTCCTCGTCCCTGGTCAGCACGCCGAAGGGCACCCTGGCGCTCGACCCGCCGGGACATCGGCCCGTCGCGGCGGCCCGATCGGTCAGCGCCGCGAACCACTTGCCAGCAGCCGGGCGTGTCGTCATCGGGTGCCCGGTCGCGGCATCGACCACGACCAGCGACGAGCGAGCCGTGCTGGACGGGCCGGTCAGCAGCACTGCCCAGACCGGGCGCCACGGTCTGCCGCGCAGGTCGGCGGGTACTGGCACAGCAGTCCGTTGCGAGAACGAGAGCAGCGCCGAGATCTCGGTCCACGATGAGAGACTTGCCCTCGCATTCGGCCAGCGTGACCGGACCGTTCGCCGCGCTGCGGCGATCGCCGCCGGCCTGGGGATGACCGGCCCGGACGCGAGCGGGAGCGTTACCACTCCCGGCGGCCGGAACACGACATGCCTGGCCACCCTGACCACGACCGATGCGGGCACTCGGTAGCCGACCGCACTGAGCAGGTAGCCGCGGCTCGGCTTCCAGTAGACGCCGAGAAAGTCCGGGTCCGGCGGCCCGATGGCGACCAGGCCCGGGTGGCCTTCGATGGTCACCGGCATTGTGGTACGGCCGCCGACAGCGGCCGAGTTGAGCGGCTCGGTGCTACGGGATGCGTTGAGCATGATCCGCGGCCCGTTGGGCTGGCGGGCTGCATTCAGGTAGGTGACCGTCGGGATCGCCGTAGCGGACTGGCCCTGCTGTGACTGGTGAAAGCCTGCGGGCAGCCAGGACGTGGTCAGCGTCGCCGATGCTGGCAGGACGCCCCGGACCGCCGTCCGGCACCTGGTGTCGCCGTAGCCGCCGGTGCGAGCCCCCGGCCCAGTGCCGCAGCCGGTCAGGGCAAGCACGATTATCCACGCTGTCATGCCGGTCGCCGCCCGACCCTGCCTGCTCATCGTCACCACATTCCTACGGACGTGACAACCGGTCCACCGGTTCCGTCATCTAGCCAGCTCAGGATCTCGGAGGATGTTGGGGCTCGGAGCCCCAACATCCTCCGAGATCCTGAGGCACCCGGGGCTGGCGGAGAGTCCGGGCGTGGGATCAGCGACGTTGCCGATGCGAAGCCCCAAGATGGAAGGGCTGCCGTTCGCGACGGCCAGCGCAGGTCACTGGCCGCGAGCACGACCCACGGGAGACCACATGAGCTTCGATACACCCGCCGGAACCCGCGGAAGCCGTCAGGCGTCAGGACCGCTCGACCGGTGGCTCGACAAGCTGGCGGCCAGGCCGGTCGGCCGGAGGGTCTTTCGCAGGTTCATGGGCTGTGACGTCCTGGTCCTGACGACTATCGGCCGAAAGAGCGGGACTGAGCACACGACCCCGGTCGGCGGGTTTCCCGGCAAGGACGGCAGCTGGCTGATCGTCGCATCCGCGGGTGGCACGGCGGCCAACCCGGCCTGGTACTACAACATCGCTGCCCGGCCCGGCAGAGTTCAGATCGAGGTCGAAGGCCACAGGGTCGCCGTGACCGCCGAGCAACTCCACGGAGCCGAGCGCGCGGAAGCCTGGCAGCAGATCACCGCAGCCGCGCCCCAGTTCGCCCGGTTCCAGAGCAAGACCGACCGGGAACTGCCCGTCATCCGCCTGACGCCGCGATCCGGCTCCAAGGCACCGCACTAGCAAGGCCCGGTCAGCCGACCCTCCGGCCGACTGCGCGGCGGCGTACGATGCCGAGCGAGAGGGCTCAGCGCCACGACCAGGAATGCCATCGGCTGGCCACTGCATCGACCAGCAACAGCGTCGACCAACAATGTCGACCGGCAACAATGTCGACCGGCAACAATGTCGACCGGGAACGTCCGACGGAGGAGCACGGTGCGCCAGATCTTTCCTGCCAGCGCCGCAGGTGAGCCAGCCCCGGCACTCGGCCCCGCCGATCCGCTCGGCTCGGTCGAGCGGATCAGGCCGTCGGTGGCTGGCGGGCCTGGCGTGACGGAACTGATCGATGCCCTCGCAGCCATCTACGCCTACCCGGATCGGCTCTGGGTCCGGGCCAACATGATCGCCAGCGTCGACGGGGCAGTAGCGCTCGACGGACGCTCGGGAGGGCTGTCGGGGCCGGCTGACCGGCTGCTGTTCTCGGTGCTGCGCAGCCTGGCTGACGTCGTCCTGGTCGGCGCCGGTACCGCACGGGCCGAGCGGTACCGGCAGGCTCAGCCTGACGAGCTCTGGCCTCAGCTGCGAGCGGGCAGGCCCGCCGCCCCGCCGATCGCGGTGATCACGGGGCGCCTGGACCTTGATCTGGACGGCCCCCTCTTCGGCGGCGGGGCGCACAAGGACGCCCGGACCGGCGCTACGACGCCGCGAAACGCGGCACCCGGCCTGGCGCAGACGATCGTGCTTACGACCGCGCAGGTGCCCGAGCACCGGATCAAGGCCGCCGGGCGCGTGGCCGATGTCGTCGTCGCCGGCGACACGGAAGTCAGCGCGACAGCGGCGATCGAGCAGCTTGTCACTCGCGGGCACCGCCGGATCCTGGTCGAAGGCGGCCCTGTCCTGCTCGGCCAGCTGAGCGCCGCCGGCCTGCTCGACGAGCTATGCCTGACGATCAGCCCGTTCCTGGAAGGCGGTCACACCGCCGCACGGGTGCTGGCCGGGCACGGTCCGGCGCAGCTGACCGGACTTACCCTGGCCAGCTTGCTCGAGGACGACGGCTTCCTGCTGAGCCGGTACGTGCGAGCCAGTCCGCGCTGACCGGCCCGGCAGCCTGAGAGGCAGGGCCGGGGTCAGGCGCCCTTGCGAAGGCGCTGCAGAGCCTCGGCCAGGATCGCGGCGCCGTCGTTGGCGGACCGTCGCTCCTTCACGTAGGCCAGGTGCGTCTTGTACGGCTCGGCGTGCGGCAGTGGCGGCGGGCTGGCAGCATCCCGGCCTGCCGGAACGCCGCAGCGCGGGCAGTCCCAGGTCTCCGGGATCTGAGCGTCGTTGGCGAAGCTCGGTACTGTCTCGTGGCCGTTGGTGCAATAGAACGACACTCGCACCCGCGGCGCCGCCTCGCCCCGCTCGGCCTCCCCCATGGGTCCGGCGCCGACACGGCTGCCGCGAATGGCGTTACCACTACTCAATGCTGGCCTCTTTCCAGGTGATGCACTCGGTCGCGCCGCCGCGCCGACGCGTTATTTCAGGAGCAGCCCGAGCGCAACAATACAGATAAACCACAGGATTCCGGTGAAGATCGTGATGCGGTCGAGGTTACGCTCGACCACTGACGACGATCCGAGCGACGACGTCATGCCGCCGCCGAACAGGTCAGAGAGCCCCCCGCCCTTGCCCTTGTGCAGCAGCACGAGCAGCACCATGAGCATGCTCGTGATGATCAGGACGACGGCGAACGCATATGCAAGTCCTGACACTGTCGTCTTCCCTCCGAGTGCGCTGGCTCAGGCTAGCGCGTCCCGATAACGACAGATCCTTACGAATCCTTCGTGATCGAGGCTCGCGCCGCCGACCAGCGCGCCGTCGATGTCTGGCTGCGCCATGATGGCGGGCATGTTGTCGGGCTTTACTGATCCCCCGTAAAGGATACGCACTGCTGCCGCCACTTCGGGACCATGGCAGTCGGAAATCCGTGCCCTGATCGCGCCGCACACCTCCTGAGCGTCCTGCGGAGTCGCGACCTGGCCGGTTCCGATCGCCCAGACCGGCTCGTAGGCGACCACCAGCTTCGCGACCTGCTCTGCCTTCAGGCCGGCGAAACCGCCGTCTAGCTGGCCGATCGTATGCTCGATGTGCTGGCCCGCCTCGCGAACCGGGAGCGACTCCCCCACGCACATGACGGGCGTGATCTCGCTGCCCAGCGCCGCCAGCACCTTTGCGTTGACCAGCGAGTCGTCCTCGGCATGGTACTGCCGCCGCTCGGAGTGCCCGGCCAGGACGTAGTCGCAGCCGAGCTTGGCGAGCATCCGGCCGCTGACCTCGCCGGTATACGCTCCATCGGCGTGCGGCGAGATGTCCTGCGCCCCGTACTGCAGCTTGAGCTTGTCCCCCTGCACGAGCGTCTGCACGCTGCGCAGAGCGGTGAACGGCGGCAGCACGGCGATGTCGGCGGCCGCGAAGTCCTTGTCGTTCAGCCGGAACGCCAGCTGCTGGGTGAGATGCAATGCCTCCAGGTGGTTGTTATGCATCTTCCAGTTGCCTGCCACCAGCGGCTTGCGCACGTGATCGCTCATCAGTGGTCCTCAAGAGCGGTCAGGCCGGGCAGTGCCTTGCCCTCGAGATACTCCAGGCTGGCCCCGCCTCCGGTCGAGATGTGGCCGAACGCGCTGTCAGGGAAATTCAGCTTTCTAACGGCCGCCGCGGAGTCACCCCCGCCCACCACGGTCAGCCCCGGCACCTTGCTGATCGCCTCGGCGACCGCGACGGTACCGCCGGCGAACGCGGGGAACTCGAAGACCCCCATCGGCCCGTTCCAGAAGACCGTGCCGGCGTCGGCCAGCTTGGCGGCGAACAGCGCGCCGGTCGCCGGGCCGATATCCAGGCCCATCCGGTCGTCGGGGAAGGCCGTCACCGGCACCACATCATGCGCGGCATCGGCGGCGAACTCCGTCGCGGCGACCATGTCGACGGGCAGCACGATCTCCGCCTGCCCGGGGTCGTCGAGCACCCGCGCGACCTCGCCGATCATGTCCGTCTCCACTAGTGAGCGTCCGATCCCGTAGCCGCGTGCCGCCAGGAACGTAAACGCCATGCCGCCGCCGATCAGGATACGGTCAGCGACCCGGAGCAGGCTCGACACCACGGCGAGTTTGTCGGATATCTTCGCCCCGCCGAGCACGACGACGTAGGGACGCGCCGGGCGCTCTGTGAGCTTGCGCAGCACCGCGACCTCGGCCTGGACGAGCAGGCCGGCCGCGTGCGGCAGCAGCGCGGGCAGGTCGTAGACGCTGGCGTGCCTGCGGTGCAGCGCGCCGAAGCCGTCCCCGACGTAGAGCCGCGCCATCGCCGCCAGCCGGCCGGCGAACTCGGCCCGCTCGGCGTCGTCCTTGCTGGTCTCGGCCGGCTCGAACCTGACGTTCTCCAGCAGGCCGACGTCACCGTCGCCCAGCGAGCGTGCCACCTGCGCGGCCGACGGGCCCGCCACGTCCGCGGCGAACGCCACCTCCCGCCCGAGCAGCTCCCCGAGCCGGTCGGCGACCGGCTGCAGCGACGGGCCGCCTGCTGCCCTGACGGCGAAGTCGTCGCCCTTCGGGCGGCCAAGGTGCGAGCAGATCAGCACCCGCGCTCCGCGGCCGGTCAGCGCCCTGATGGTCGGCAGGCTCGCCCTGATCCGGCCGTCGTCGGTGATCGAGCCTGGCCGGCCGTCACGGGCGTCGAGCGGCACGTTCAGGTCGGCACGCAGCAGCACGACCTGGCCACTGACCTCCAGATCCTCGACTCCGCGCACTACTGACCCAGCCGGGCGGCGACCATGGCAGTCAGGTCGACCAGGCGGCTGGTGTAGCCCCATTCGTTGTCGTACCAGCCGACCACCTTGACCATGTCGCCGGACGCCATCGTCAGCGGGGCGTCGAAGGTGCACGACCACGGCGTGCCGACAATGTCGGACGACACGATCGGGTCCGTGCTGTAGTGCAGGTAGGGCTGCAGCGGACCGTCGATGGCGGCGGCGAGGTAGGCCTCGTTGACCTCCTGTGCCGTCACCTCGCGCTCGAGCTGCACGACCAGGTCGGTGACCGATCCGTCCATGACCGGGACCCGCATGGACAGGCCGTCCATCTTGCCCTTGAGCGACGGCAGCACCAGCGAGGTCGCCTTGGCGGCGCCGGTGGTCGTCGGGATGATGTTCTGGGCGGCCGCCCTGGCACGGCGCAGGTCCTTGTGCGCGAAGTCGAGTATCACCTGGTCGTTGGTGTACGCGTGGATCGTGGTCATCAGCCCCTTGACGATGCCGAAGCTGTCGAGCAGCACCTTCGCCATCGGCGCCACGCAGTTCGTTGTGCAGGACGCGTTGGAGATGATGTTGTGCGCGGACGGGTCGTAGGACGAGTCGTTCACTCCCAGCACGATCGTGATGTCCTCGCCCTTCGCCGGGGCAGAGATGATGACCTTCTTCGCCCCCGCGTCAAGGTGCTTGGCCGCGCCTGACGCATCGGTGAAATGCCCCGTCGACTCGACGACCAGATCGACGCCGAGGTCCTTCCACGGCAGCGCCGCGGGGTCGCGCTCGGCGAACCAGGCCATCTTCTGGTCGCCCGCCACGATGCTGCCGTCGGCCACCGACACGTCGACATCCAGCGTCCCCAGCAGCGTGTCGTACTTGAGCAGATGAGCGAAGGTATGGATGTCGCCCAGGTCATTAGCGGCGACGATCTCGAATCCTGTCGGCCTGCTCGCGTGGACCGCACGCCAGAAATTCCGTCCGATCCGGCCGAACCCGTTGATTCCTACCCGGACAGTCACGTGGTGTCCCCTTCGCCTCGTAGCTGCCGACGGCACCGCATGCCGCCGGGCGCGGCCAGCGTCGACGCTGATCAACGCGCCACGCGCACCATAACATCGCGCACTCACGCCTGATAGGGCCGACCTTCCTTGCGCGACGAGGGCCGTACGTCCCGTTATGCCCAGCACTCGCGGTCTGACTCTCGGCACGTCCGGCCGACATATCGGCGCCGTCGTGAGCGAATGGTGCGCCGAAGCCCTACGCTTTGCTCCAGGTACCACCATGAGGAGCTTTGATGTCATATATGCCAGCGAACGCCGCAGGATCGCCCAGGCAGCGTTCCCTAGGCGAGGCACTCGCCGCCGGAAGTGGCGTCGCCGTGCTCGGCGCCATCGTGTGGGGACTGATTATCTACCTTCTGAAGCGCGACTTCTCGATCATCGCCGTCGGCCTCGGACTGGCGGTCGGCACGACGATCGCGCGGATGAGGCCTGGTGACACGGTCGCTGCGATCGGCAGCGCCGTCATCTCACTGCTCGGCGCGATGCTCGGGGCCATCCTGGCGGGCGTGTTCATACTGCTGAGCAATGGAGTCCCCATTGCGTCCGCAATTGCTCATATCGGTCTCGTCGTCTCGGTGGTCTTCAAGACCGAGGGATTCCTCGGCTACATGTTCTGGGTCATCGCAGCATTTTTCGGGTTCCGGATTCCGATGCAGGTAACGCGAGGCCGCGCCCGAACTGCCGCCCTGCCGGCAGCCGCCCAGGCACCAGCCCCATACGGCATGGCTGCGGGGACCATCGCGCCGGGCGCGATGGCTCCGGGCGCGATGGCTCCGGGCGAGATGGCTCCGGGCGAGATGGCTCCAGGCGGCGCGGAGCCCACTACGACTACGCCGGCAGCGCGCGGGGCGGGCGGCGTCTCGCCGTCGCCAGCGCCGTTCATGTCGGCCGAGGACGGGTCGAACGAGCCGCCGGCCTTCTGAGCGTGCAGCACCGCCAGGCGCCGGCCCACTGGGCAAGGAGGCTCGCGCGGCCGCGCCGGCGCTGAGCGCATGCCCGGTCACCAGGCCGCCCGTCAGGGCGCGAGCATGTCCGGGGTCAGGTGCGCCTCTGTGGAGGGAATGCCGAGGTCGATCGCGCGCTTGTCGGCGAGGGCAAGCAGCCGCCTGATCCGGCCCGCGATCGCGTCCTTGGTCAGCGGCGGGTC
>DASWAA010000218.1:0-2685 GCA_036391385.1 Streptosporangiaceae bacterium | reverse complement strand
GCGATGCGGCTGCCTGAGGCTGTCGAGCAAGTTAGGGTCGCCCCTATACGACTGCTGCGTGCTGTCTTCTCGGGAATCGGACAGCTGCTGGTCGCGGCGGACAAGTTCCGGGCCGAAGAGGAAGAACGCGAGGGCTCAGGGGCCGATGCCCACTTCGACCTGCTCAGGACCTGGGACGCCGCGTCGAAGGGCGGCGAGCCGCCTCGCACCGGCGAATCGCCGTCCGGCCCGCTGCGGCGGCCGAAGCCAGCGAAGGGCGAGAGGGCCGGAGGGCCAGTCAAGGCCGCCAGGGAGCAGAAGCCGGAGAAGCTCGACAAGCCGGGAAAGCTCGACAAGCCGCGGAAAGTCGACAGGCCGGGAAAGCTTGAGAAGCCAGAAAAACGCGATAAGGCAGACAATCAGGAGAAACCCGAGAAGCGGGCCGTAGCGCAGCGGCCTAAGACCGCGGCGAAGAAGCGGGCCAGAATGGCCGACGCGGCTAGCAAGAGCCCCGCGAAGACGAAAGGCACCGGAGACGTGTTCAAGAAGGCCAAGCGCACCGAGAGCGAGCCAGATGGGAGCACGGCGAAGCCGAGCCGGTTCCGGTCGCTTGACTCGACGGGAAACGTCCGGGTCCTGACCCCGCAAGACCTCGCCGACCTCGGCTGGGCAGAGTCGGATACGGGCGCCTTGGGCGAGCATGCGGCGGCCGAGCCCAGCGCCGGCGACGTTCTGGCTCCGCCAGAGCCCGCCAGCCAGCCCGAGCCCGCGAGCCAGCCTGAGCCAGCAGGCCAGCCCGAGCCGGCGAGCCAGCCCGAGCCCGCGAGCCAGCCCGAGCCCGCGAGCCAGCCCGAGCCCGCGAGCCAGCCCGAGCCAGCGAGCCAGCCGGAGTCCGCGAGCCAGCCGGAGTCCGCGAGTCTGCCGGTTCCGGCCTATGACGACCTCTCACTGGCGTCTCTGCGTGCCAGGCTCCGTGCTCTCGACGCGGCCCAGCTTCGCGTCCTGCTCGGCTACGAGCGGTCGCATGCCGGGCGCGCGGACGTCATCTCGATGTTCGAGCGCAGGATCGCCAGGCTAGAGGCCGCAGCCGATGCCTCTTGAGACGAGCGCCGAGTCGCCCATCCCGGTCCGCACAGTGCTCCGGCTCGTGGGCGACTGGATCGGGCGACTCGGCAGGGTGTGGGTCGAAGGCCAGATCGCCGAGCTAACCAAGCGAGGCGCGACCGCATACCTGACATTGCGCGACCCGGTCGCGGCAGTCTCGGTGCGCGTGATCTGCCCGCGTCAGGTCCTCGAGGCGACCGACCCGGCACCCGCCGAAGGGTCCCGCGTCGTAATCTGGGCCAAGCCCGACTTCGGCATGACCAAGGGATCGTTCTCGCTCAGCGCGATCGAACTGCGCGCCGTCGGGATCGGCGACCTGCTCGCCAGGCTCGAGCGCCTCAGGCGGTCACTCGCCGCCGAGGGACTCTTCGCTGCCGAGCGCAAGCGCCGGCTCCCGTTCCTGCCCGGTCAGGTCGGCCTGATCTGCGGACGAGGCTCGGCGGCGGAACGAGACGTGCTCGAGAACGCGGCGCGGCGCTGGCCTGCCGTCCGGTTCCGGGTCGAGCAGGTCGCCGTGCAGGGGACCTACGCGGTCGCCGAGGTGACGGCGGCGCTGCGGGCGCTTGACGCCGATTCCGCCGTCGACGTGATCATCATCGCGCGCGGCGGCGGGTCCATCGAGGACCTGCTCCCGTTCTCCGACGAGACGCTGGTCCGGGCCGTCGCCGCATGCCGCACTCCGGTAGTAAGCGCGATCGGCCATGAGCAGGACGTACCGCTGCTCGACCTGGTCGCGGACGTGCGGGCATCCACGCCCACCGACGCGGCCCGCCGGGTGGTACCCGACATCGCCGAGCAGCTAGCGATCATTTCCGAGCTCAGGTCGAGGGGACGACGGCATCTGGCCGGGCGGCTCGATCGCGAGGCCGCATGGCTGGCAGGGATCAGGTCACGACCTGTGCTGGCCAGCCCGGCTGCCGAGATCGACCGCCGGCACGAGCAGGTCGTCGCGCTCGCCGAGCGAGCGCGACGCTGCCTCGCCGCTGGCCTCGACCGGGCCGGGGCTGACCTGGTCCATACCAGGGCACGGCTCATCGCGCTCTCCCCCGCCGCCACTCTGCGGCGCGGTTACGCCATTGTCCAGCGCACCGATTACACAGTTGTACGGTCTGCGGAAGACGTCGCCGAGCACGACAGGCTGATCATCCGGTTCGCCACGAACCAGCTAGCAGTGACTGCCGGTGACTCTTCGGATACAATTTGAATACATAATCGGGCTGCGCATTATTACTCACTCTCAGTGCACTTCCACGCGGTACCCTTTTGCGAAAACCCAAGCCGCCGTCCTGCGAAAGCCTGAACAGCGGCCACCGCAGCGGACACCACTGGCGCAGCCAGCGGCAGGGGGGACCCGCCGACATCGCACCGCCCGCCGGACAGGCACTGCAGCCTGCCGTATCCGCAGCGTCCGACCAGGGAGGGTCGCGCAGTGCCGGTCCAGCCAGCATCCGCCCAGGTCGGCGACTCGGCTGCAAAAGACTCGATGACCGAAGCCGAAGGCGCGACCGACAGCCTCGCCGACGCCACTGCGGCGAACGCCGACCCGGCTAAAGGCGGGTCGACCACCGATCGTGCGGCGACTGGCGGCCGACAGCTGCGCCA
>DASWAA010000217.1:0-3697 GCA_036391385.1 Streptosporangiaceae bacterium | reverse complement strand
GAGCCTGGGGTGCAGTGCGGACAGGTCCCGCCACGGATCGCAGCCGAGTACGCTCACCGACCCGGCGTCCGCGCGCATCAGCCCGACCAGGATTCGCAGCGTCGTCGTCTTCCCCGCTCCGTTGGGTCCGAGGAACCCGTGTACCTCGCCCGGCTGCACCGTCAGGTCCAGCCCGTCCAGGGCGGTCACCGACCCGAATCGCTTCACGACACCCAATGCCCGCACCACCGAGTCCATGATCATTACGGTACCTCGGCCATATCGGCGGGTAAGTGACACAAGTCCTCGCCCGGCCATTGCGTAGGTCACCGATCGGCCAGCGGAGCCACGAACTTCGGAGGGAAGGCGCGGATACACGCCAGCCTGCTCACCACCGCAAGTCAAGTCATGTCATCCTTACGATCGGTGCCGAAGCCGGCGGCAAGGAACGGATGGAGAAACGTCGATGGCGATGCCGCGCGGTGTCCGGGTGATCGACACCATGATCGGATTCCGGTCCGGCCACAACATCCCTCGCATCGCGGCGCTGCCTGATCGCGCCGATGCGGGCAACCCGATCGGCTACATGTTCAAGGAAATCCCGGCGGACCGGCCGGCTGGGGTCAGCGACGAGGCGGCGGTCGAGGAGACGGTCGCGAAGATGGACGCGCACGGGATCGAGATCGGGCTAGTGAACCTGTCGGGCGACGCAGCGAAGCTGGCGTTGCGACGTCATCCGGACCGCTTCGCCGCATCGCTCGGCATCGACGGCAACGACATCATGGGGTCGGTCCGGGCCATCCGGCAGGCGGCGGACGAGCATGGCATCCGCGCGGTCACCATGTTTCCGGCGGGCGTGAGCCCGCAGATCGCCATTGACGACCGTCGCTGGTACCCGAGCTACGCGACCTGCGTCGAGTACGGGCTGCCGGTGTTCGTCACCGTGGGAGTGCCAGGGCCGCGGGTGCCCATGGCGCCGCAGAAAGTCGAGCTCATCGACCAGGTCTGCTATGACTTCCCTGAACTCGTGTTCGTGATGCGGCACGGTGCCGAGCCGTGGGTCGACCTCGCTGTCAAGCTGATGCTCAAGTGGCCGAACCTGTATTACTCGACCACCGCGTTCGCTCCGAGGCACTACCCGAAGGCGATCATCGATTACGCGAACACCCGGGGCGCCGGCAAGGTCATTTACGGTGGCTATTACCCTTTCGGGATCGAACTCGAACGGACGTTTGCCGAGCTTGAGCACGTTCCCTTCAAAGACGAGGTGTGGCCGAAGTTCCTGCGAGGCAATGCTGCGCGGATTCTCGGTTACAGCCCGCCCTAGCTCAGGCCCCGGCCACTACCAGGCCGGACTCGTACGCCAGGATCACCGCCTGTACCCGGTCCCGCAGCCCGAGCTTGAACAGGACCGAGCTGACATGGGACTTCACGGTCTGCTCCGCCAGGCACAGCCGCGCCGCGATCTCGGCGTTGGTCAGACCCGCCGCGATCAGCAGCAGAACCTCGCGCTCACGCGGCGTGAGCCGGTCAAGCTCGGACGGCGCGGTCAGCTTCACCCGGCTGGCGAACTCGGCGATGAGCCTGCGGGTCACCGACGGCGACAGCAGCGCCTCGCCGGCGCCGATCACCCGGACTGCCGCGAGGATCTCTTCCGGAGTGGCGTCCTTGAGCAGGAACCCGCTCGCCCCGGCCCGGAGCGCGTCGTAGACGTAGTCGTCGAGATCGAACGTGGTCAGCACGAGTACTTTCGGCGCGGGCTGGGCCGCCCTGAGCTGCCTGGTCGCCTCGATCCCGTCAAGCACCGGCATCCTGATGTCCATCAGCACGACGTCGGGCTCGAACTGCCTGGCCAGCCGGACCGCCTGCTGGCCGTCCTGCGCCGTGGCAACTACGGCCATGTCGGGCTGGGAGTCGAGCATGGCGGTGAACCCCATCCGCACCACCGCCTGGTCGTCGGCGACCAGCAGCCGCAGGGGACGGTCCGACTCGGTCACGCAGGCTCCTCCCCCGCGCCAGGCACCGGCAGCGTGGCCCGCACGACGAAGCCGCCCTCGCCGTCGGGTCCCGCCTGGAACTCACCGCGCAGCATCGCGACCCGCTCGCGCAGTCCGGTGAGGCCATAGCCGGCCGCGACTGGGCCCGCCGCCGGCCGCCGGACCGGCGGCGGGTCGTTCTGCACGAGCACGCGCACGGCATCGGCGTCATAACCGACCCGCACCCGGACCTGGCCGCCAGGCGCATGCCGGCCCGCGTTGGTGAGCGCTTCCTGGACGACCCGGTAGCAGCACAGCTCCAGCGATCCAGGCAGCAGCCTGACCTGACCGGAGACGGCCAGCGTCGCGCTCGTCCCCGCTCCGGCCACCCGGGCAAGCAGGTCGTCCAGGTCCGCGATCCGAGGCTGCGGAACGGCGTCCGGCCTGGTGCCATCCGGAGATCTGAGCACGCCGAGCACGACCCGCAGTTCGGTGAGTGCGGCCCGGGCCTCGTCGGCGATCTCCGCGAACGCGGCCTGGCCTTCCGCCGGGAGGCCGGGCACGGCATACGGCGCGGTGGCCGACCTGACGGCGATCATCGAGACGTGGTGGGCCACCACGTCGTGCAGTTCCCTGGCGATGCTTGCCCGCTCCCTGGCCACGACGTCACGCTCGCTGAGGTCCCTGACCCGAGCGGCGACGGCGGCCTGCTCGACCGCCGACTGCCGCCGCGCGCGCAGCAGTTCTCCCGCGCCCCACGCGGCGAGCACGGCCAGCGCCTCGGCGGCCGTCGCGTCCCACGGGGTGGCGTTCCCGAGCAGGCCGGCGGTGCCGAGCAGGACCGCGACCTCGGTCAGCATGATCGCGACGATGGCCGGCCGCCGGCCCAGCATCAGCGGGCAGGCTGCCACCGCGATGAGCCAGCCGGCCACGGCGGCGGCAGACCAGGACAGCCGTCCGAACATGACGAACATCGCGCTCGCCGTGAGCACGATCCCGATGGCGGGCCCGGGATATCGCCGGATCACGGCCAGCGGAGCGGTCGCGAGCAGCCCGAGTATCAGCGCCGTGGCCGGGTGCAGCGGTCCGGCCGCCCGGCCTGACCCCAGTGCCGCCGCGGCGGCGAGCACCCCGGCGAGCAGGACTGGCCCGACTGGCCGCCGGTAGTCCGCGGCGACCAGCGCGAGCGCCCGTCCCACCAGCGCGCCGGGCCAGGACGCGCGCGACGTCGGCGTGGTCGCGCCCGATGCGATAACGGTCATCCCACCAGCATGCCTCCCCGGCCGACTCCGCGCGTGCATCCCCGGATGCACCCTCCCCCCTACCGAGGTATCACGGGTCATCAGCCGTAGAAGACGCGCTCCATGACCGCGCGGGCTCGCCGGGCCGCTCGTCGCCAGTCCTCCTCGAGGTCGCCAGCCGCATCAGGGGCGTACCCCAGGATCCGGGCGACCGCGGCCAGGTCGAGCCGGCTGGTGGGCAGCGCGTCGGAGGCCCGGCCGGTCACGAGCATCACGGCATTCCTGATCCTGGTGGCGAGCAGCCAGGAGGTGCTGAGCGCGGCAGCATCGTCGGCCGCCAGCAGTCCGGCGTCCTGCGCAGCGGCCAGGGCGGCCAGCGTCCGGGTCGTGCGCAGGGCAGGCACGGCGTAGGCATGCCGCAGCGCGATCAGCTGCGCGACCCACTCGGCGTCGGTGAGCCCGCCGGGGCCGAGCTTGACCTGCAGGGCCGGGTCGACGCCC
>DASWAA010000216.1:0-3660 GCA_036391385.1 Streptosporangiaceae bacterium | reverse complement strand
CGGGGAGCGGTATCTCCTCGGCCCGGCCCGTCAGCGCCGTGACGCCGGGAACCTGGCGCCGCAGCTCGGCCAGCATCTGCGGGTCGGGCTCTATCGCGAGCACGTGCACGCTGCCCTTGCTGGCCTCGGCTCGGCCCCCCGTGCCCGCAGCGACACCGCCCGCGCCCGCGGCAGGGTCACCCGCAGCGCCGCCGCCTCCGCCCGCGAGGACACCGCCCGCCGCCGCCGGGCCGCCACCGACATCGAGCCCGCCCAGCTGTGCGGTGAGCTTGCCCGTGCCCGCGCCGAGGTCGAGGATCCGGACCGGCCGCCGGCCCAGCCGGACGGCGGGCTCGATGGCCCATTCGATCGCGGCGACGGCGTAATCTGGCCGGTGCTCGGCATAGGCGGTGGCCGCCGCCCCGAAGGACGCCGCACGGCGGGCGTGCTCCTCCCGAGCGGCTGCCCTAGCCGCCGTGACCTCTCCGGATTCGGGGATGGTGGCGGACTTGTCCATGAGGGCACGATAACGCTGCCGGGCCAGCTTGACGACGTCTCGCGACCCGGCTACCGTACGGTGCTAGCACTCGATGTAGTAGAGTGCTAACGCGACGAGGATGGTCTGGCACCCGCGACGGCAGGCCCCATGGTCGCCTCTCTAGTAACTCAGCTAGCCCTTTCCGGAGGGGGAGGTCAGATCGTGACGACCGCCACCAAGGTTGTTATCAAGCCGCTCGAAGACCGGATTGTCGTGAGCCCGCTCGATGCAGAGCAGACCACGGCCTCCGGCCTTGTCATCCCTGACACCGCCAAGGAAAAGCCCCAGGAGGGCAAGGTCATCGCCGTCGGACCAGGCAGGTTCGACGACGCTGGCGCCAAGCGCGTCCCGATGGACGTCAAGGTTGGCGATGTCGTGCTGTACAGCAAGTACGGCGGAACAGAAGTCAAGTACGCAGGCGAGGAGTACCTGGTGCTCTCCGCCCGTGACGTGCTCGCCGTCATCGAGAAGTAAGCGAGCAGATCACGTGGCGCGGGCCTGGCTCGTGCCTCACGTGCGCAAGCACGTCGCCCGCCGCCCCGGATCGGCAGGGGGCACCGGAAGCAACTCGCTCTCGGTGCCACTGCCTGCCCGGGGCGGCGGCATGAAACGCAAACGACTTAGTTAACAGACCCGTATCAGACGATCAGCTGAGGTGCTGCATGGCCAAGAGCCTGGATTTCGACGAGGACGCACGGCGGGCGCTTGAGCGCGGTGTAGACAAGCTCGCGAACGCCGTCAAGGTGACGCTCGGCCCGAGGGGCCGCAACGTCGTCATCGACAAGAAGTGGGGCGCTCCCACGATCACCAACGACGGCGTGACCGTCGCCAAGGAGATCGAGCTCGAGAGCCCGCAGGAGAACCTGGGCGCTCAGCTTGCCAAGGAAGTCGCCACCAAGACCAACGACGTCGCCGGTGACGGCACGACGACCGCCACCGTGCTGGCCCAGGCGATGGTGCACGAGGGACTGCGGTCGGTCGCTGCCGGCGCCAACCCGATGTCGCTGAAGCGCGGTATCGACGCCGCCGCGGCAGCCGTCTCTGAGAGCCTGCTCAAGAGCGCTCGCGAGGTCGAGGAGCGCGCCGAGATCGCGAACGTGGCGACCATTTCGGCTCAGGACGCCAAGATCGGCGCGGTCATCGCTGACGCCTTCGACAAGGTCGGCAAGGACGGCGTGATCACCGTCGAGGAGTCGCCCACGATGGGCCTGGAGCTGGAGTTCACCGAGGGCCTGCAGTTCGACAAGGGTTACATCTCGGCCTACTTCATCACCGACCAGGACCGGATGGAGGCCGTACTCGAGGACGCTTACGTGCTGCTGCACAACGGCAAGATCTCCTCGATGGCCGACCTTCTCCCGCTGCTCGAGAAGGTGGCACAGTCCCGCAAGCCGCTGGTCATGATCGCCGAGGACGTCGACGGCGAGGCACTGTCGACCCTGGTGGTCAACAAGATCCGAGGCCTGCTGCACGTCGTGGCGGTCAAGGCGCCTGGATTCGGTGACCGGCGCAAGGCGATGCTGGCCGACATGGCGATCCTGACCGCGGGAGAGGTCGTCAGCGAGGAGGTCGGCCTGAAGCTGGAACTGGCCGGGCTCGAGGTGCTCGGCGAGGCCCGGCGGGTCGTCGTGACCAAGGACACCACCACGATCATCGACGGGGCAGGCAAGCAGGAGGACATCAACGACCGCATCAGGCAGCTCAAGGCCGAGATCGAGGCGTCGTCCTCGGACTGGGACAAGGAGAAGCTGCAGGAGCGGGTCGCCAAGCTCTCCGGTGGCGTGGCCGTGCTGCGCGCGGGCGCCGCGACCGAGGTCGAGCTCAAGGAGAAGAAGCACCGGCTGGAGGACGCGATCTCGGCGACCAGGGCCGCGATCGAGGAGGGCATCGTGGCCGGCGGCGGAAGCGCGCTGATCCAGGCCTCGATCGCGCTCGGCGACCTCGGCCTGTCGGGCGACGAGGCAACTGGTGTCGGCGTCGTCCGCAAGGCACTGCTCGAGCCTGCCCGCTGGATCGCGCTGAATGCTGGCGCCGAGGGCGGCGTGGTCATCGCGGCCGTCGCCGAGATGCCGGCCGGTCACGGGTACAACGCAGAGACGGGCGAGTACGGCGACCTGATGGCTCAGGGGGTTATCGACCCGGTCAAGGTGACCAGGTCCGCGGTCCAGAACGCGGCGTCGATCGCCGGAATGCTGCTGACCACCGAGGCGCTGGTGACCGACAAGCCGGAGAAGGAAGAGGCCGAGGCCGGCCATGGCCATGGCCACGGTCACGGGCACACCCACTGACCGGTCGCTGAGCCGACAGCTCACTACTGCGGGCCGGAACTCCACAGTGAGTTCCGGCCCGCAGTGCGTTTCCGGGCGGCCGTGCGTACCGCCGACGTCGTCCGGCGGAGCCGCTGCCATCGACCAGTCTGCGAGGTTAACGGGCGGATTCAATTGGATTGCCGTTGGTTTGCCAAGGCGAAATAGGGGCGATATGGAACTGGTCAATGTCGCGGCAATTTATTCGTGCTACTTTCCAGGATTAGGCAGCCCCTTTGCCTGGGCATCATGCGTTCATGACCGCTTGATGCGTGCGGCGTAGGCCGAAGGGGGACGCATGACTCAGCAGGCCGTCTGCGGGGATCGGGAAGACGTGCGGGGTGTCGAAGTGCCAGGTTCGGGTGGCGAGGCGACGATTACCGACCTGACGGCGCTCGCTGCTCGCGGTCAGCCGGCGGCGATCGAATCACTGCTGAGGCAGATCAGGCCGATGGTGGTCAGGTACTGCCGAGCCAGGCTCGGTCATGCGGCCAGCCATTACCAGGCGGCCGAGGACGTCGCGCAGGAAGTGTGCATGGCCGTCCTTACCGCCCTGCCCCGCTACCAGGACATGGGCCGGCCGTTCGCCTCGTTCGTCTTCGGGATCGCGTCGCACAAGGTGGCCGACGCCCGCCGCCTGGCCGCACGGCTGGCGATCCCCACAGACAGCCTGCCCGACGGCCCTGACGACCAGCCGGGGCCGGAGGAGGCGGCAGTCGCCAGCCTGGAGGCAAGGCGGGCCCGTGCGCTGCTGGCGCGCCTGCCAGAACATCAGCGCGAGCTGCTTGTCCTGCGGGTGCTGGTCGGCTTGTCCGCCGAGGAGACGGGAGCCGCACT
>DASWAA010000215.1:0-4683 GCA_036391385.1 Streptosporangiaceae bacterium | reverse complement strand
CCATCCGGTCGAGGATGCTCGTGACGAGTTCCATCGACGTATGCGGGTGCAGGAACGCGAACCTTGCCACCGTCTGACCCTCCCAGGCCGACGGCGGGATGAACGCCACCTGGTCGTCCAGCAGGCCCTGCGCCCAGGTCGCGTAGTCGTCGTGGTCCCAGCCGAGCCTGCGGAACAGTACGACCGACAGGTCAGGCGCCATGATCAGCTCAAGGTAGTCGCGCCTGCCGATCTCGTCGGCCGTCTCCCCCGCCAGTGAGATCGCCGACTCGATCGCTTCGGAGTAGGCGCGGGTGCCGTGCACGCACATAGAGAACCACAATGGCAGGCCTCGCGCCCGCCTGGTCAGGTGGTAGGCGTAGTCGGTGGGGTTCCACTCGCCGGGCTGATCGTGAATCACGTCGAGATACGAGGCGTCCTGCGTATGCACCGAGCGGGCGAGCGCAGGCTCACGATAGATCAGGGCGGCGCAGTCGAACGGCGCGAACAGCCACTTGTGCGGATCGACCACGAACGAGTCGGCCCGCTCGACGCCGGCGTACCTGTGCCGCACGCTGGGCGCGAACAGGCCGGCGCCACCGTAGGCGCCGTCCACGTGGAACCACGCTCCGAGCCGGTCAGCCACGTCGGCCAGCCCGGCCAGGTCGTCGATGATGCCGGCGTTCGTCGTGCCTGCCGTCGCCACAACGGCGGCGATCGAGCCTGGGTCGGGATCCGCCGCGATCGCGTCAGCCGCGGCCTGACCGGTCAGCCGGTGGTCGGCAGTCGTGACGACCAGGGCGTCCATCTCGAGCAGGCGCAGCGTGTTCGAGACGGACGAGTGCGCATCGGCACTGACCAGAGCACGCCACCTGCGCGGCTCGCCGGACCGGCGCTTGGCCATCTCCCGTGCCACGGCCAGCGCGGACAGGTTCGCCGCGGACCCGCCGGACACGAAGCAGCCGCCGGCCGGTGCCGGCAGCCCGGCACGGTCCGCGAGGAGCCTGAGCACCTGGTTCTCCGCGTGAATGGCGCCCGCGGCCTCCAGCCAGGAGATGCCCTGGATCGAGGCGCAGGAGACCAGCATGTCGAACAGCAGCGACGCCTTGGTCGGCGCCGCGGGGATGAAGCCGAGGAAGCGAGGGCTGTCGGCCGAGATGACGGCTGGCGCGATGGTCGCGGCGTAGGCGCCAAGAACCTGGTCGGGATCGTGCGAGTCCTCGCCGAGCAGTCCCGCGAGCGTGAAGTCAAGGTCGGCCGGGTCGCGCGATCCCTTGTCCAGCGGTACCGGATCGAGCCGCAGCCTGTTCTCCGCGTAGGCGAGCACGGAGCGGATCATCTGCTCGGTCACCCTGTCTACTCCGTGCATGGCCCGCAACCTAGATCATGCTGCCTGGTGCCAGCAACCCGGCCCCCTGCTAGCACAGCCGGGCGCCAGCCCGCTGGCCGGCGAGCCGGTCGCCGCGGGCTCGGACCGGCAGCCACAGCTACTAGGTCGCTGGCCGTGTCGCGCCATCAGGCTCGGCGGCCATCGCGGCGGCCATGGCGGCGGCGAGCTGGCTCAGCAGCGACTTCGCCGTCGGCGTCGCGACCCGGTGCAGGACCAGCTTGTCCAGGCTGGCACCGAGGGCGGCGAACGGCGGCCGGTAGGCGCCGTCGAGCGTGAGCCTGGACTGGCCGTCACCCGCCGGGGTCAGCGTGATGTCCGCGTCGAGCGCGGGGAACAGGCCCCCGGTGGGTCCGGTAGCCTCCCAGCGCAGCGTCAGGACGGCCCTGCCATCTCGGATCTGCACGTCCCGCGCGTAGACCTGGACCAGCTTCGACATGCCGCGAACGTCGCCGAACGGGCCGACCCGCGCCAGGCCCACCAGGCTTGACTCATAGGCTCCCTCGGAGGCCTCGGCCAGCCATCCGCCGCCCGCCAGCCTGGTCAGGCCTGCCGCGGCAGCGCTGAAGGCAGCATCGACGAGAACCTCGGCTTGGACGAACACCAGCACAGTGAACCCGGCACGCACCGGGCCAGGTAGGGACTAAGGTCACCTACCTGGCCCGTATTACGTCCTGATCGCTGTGCTCGATCGCCGCTTACGGGCTGGGCTTGAGCACCGTGTCGCAGTACGTGCTGTCCGGCCCGAACGGCCCGCCGCACTGCATCGTGGTGGCGAACTGCGCGGCCTGGCCGTAGTCGGAACTCGTGCCCGGGTAGTCGCCGCCGTAGGTGATCGTGGCGTTGCCGCCGTTCCCGTTCGCGGCGAACCACGGGTAGATGCAGAACGGTCCGCCGTAACTGCCGCAGTGCTGGTTCACCTCGGCGGTACCGCCGAAGTCGCTCACTACCGCCCAGTTCTTCGGTGCGGACCCGTCAGCGAAGGTGACCGAGACGATCTTGAGCGGGCTGAACCCTAGCCAGTGCGCGACGTCGTAGGAGTCACAGGAGGTGTCGCCAGGAAGGCAGAACTGGCTGGCAGGGGTCGTGAACGGCGAGGTGTGGCCGATCTCCCACACGAACGAGTTCGGAGTGTCGTTGACCAGGCCCCAGCCGAGCGCGTTACCGATCTGCTGAGTGCTGAAGGCTGGCAGCATCGGGCCGTAGCCGCTGTTCAGGGTGATGGTGCCGGACTGGCCGGTGGTCACGTCGCGCACGCTGATATTCCACCCAGGGCCGGGAGCGCCTTCGTAGAAATGAATCTTGATGGTGTCACCGGCGTTCATGACCAGCGGGTTCTTGCTCGAGCCGTTGTACAGCTCCGCGTTGAAGGCGGCGTTCTCGGAATTGCTTGTCGAGCTGACCTGCCATACCGGGGAGCAGACCGAGAACTTGTCCGGCGCGTACGTGACATTGAAGCCCCCGGACGCCGAGCAGTTGTTGACGATCGAGTCGGGATAGAACTGCACCTCGAGGAAGGCCTGGCCGAACAGCGCGTGCGGGTTCGGGTCGGTCACCGTGCCGCCCCACCAGAAGGTGGGCCCCACCGAGGAGACCGGGACGGTGCCGTCGGAGGGCAGCACGACCGTCCAGGTCAGATCCTGCGCCGAGCCTGGCAGCGACGAGACCGGGTCGAGCTCAGGCTCGTCATGGCCGCTGCACCCGGAGGTGTACCAGATCGGATACTGCGCGCTCGCGTTCGGGTGGTGCGCGATGCAGTCACCCGAGCCGGACCTGATACCCGCGCCGGCGGCGGCCGCTGGCTGCACGGCCGCGACCGCCAGGCCCGAGCCGCCGAGGGCGAGCGCGGTCGTGATCAGGAGCGAGCGGAATCTATTCGATGCCATGCTGTGCCACCTTTTCGGGAGGGATGTCGCCAGCATTTCGCCAGATATTCAAGAGCACTCGAATCGTAAGCAGGCCATTTGGCGCGCGCAAGACACCAGCGGTGCACGGGCAGGACACCAGCGGTGCACGGGCGGACGACACCGGGGTAATCCGCTGCGAATCGGCCCCAGCGGCGCGAGCGTGCGTCATGATGACGCTAGCCACGTCTGGCATCCCGAGGAGAACAGATGAACCGAAAGCTTGCCCGCAAGCTGGCGGCGTGCGCGGGAGCGGCGGTAGTAATCCCGTTCCTCGCCACCGCCGCCAACGCGCGTACTGCTGACGTGACACCGATCGTCGTGGACGATTCGTCACTGCAACCGACGACTGTCACGATGGGCGGAGCGAGCGTCCTGCCGACCACGCGGACCGTCGCCCACTGGTTCGGCACGGCGCTGAACCCTGACAACGGCATCACGTACGGCTTCAACATGGTGGGCGCGGACCCGTCGAGCAACGCCTCGACGACCATCACGACCGACATCACCCCCATCATCGTGAATGTGGGCGGCATGACCTTCGACGGCACCAAGGTCGTCACGCCCACGCTGGACTCGCCGGTCTTCGCCCTGAACGACTACACCTCCACCAGTTTCGTGACCCGGCCTGTGGCCCAGGGCGGGCGATTCACTGCCGGCGGTCCGCTGCTCAGCGGAAACACCAGCGTGCAGCTTGAGGACGCGACCATGCGGGCGCAGTTCAACAAGTCGGGCACGAATTACCACGTGCTCCTGAACCCGGTCGTGCACCCGGCGATCACGATCAACGTGCCGAGCAACCAGGGCACGCTGCTGCAGACCGGCCGCGGCGTCATCGCCGCCGACATCAACATCAGCTGGTGGTCGGCGCAGATCCAGAACCTGGACAGCAGCCTCGGCTATGTCGACCCGACCCACCTGCCCCTTTACCTCACGAACAACGTGATGCTGCATATCGGCCCCAATCCGCTGAACTGCTGCGTGATCGGCTACCACGGAGCGGCCAAGGTGACCGGCAACGGCGGCGGCTCGGTCAACGGCAACGGCAACAACGCCGTGCAGACCTTCGCCTGGGCCTCGTACATCACGCCGGGCTTCTTCAACCCCGTCTCTGGCTGGGCGGTGCAGGACATCCACGCGATCAGCCACGAGCTCGCCGAGTGGGGCGATGACCCGTTCACCAACAACACCGTCCAGCCGTGGCTGACACCGACCGCGCCGCAGTACGGCTGCACCAGCCTGATGGAGACCGGGGACCCGGTAGTCGGCATTGGCTTCACGATGGGCACGAACACCTTCGAGCAGGGCCCGGCCCCGAACGGGGTGCAGGTCGCCGACGGGTACTACCACCCGGAGGACGAGGTGTTCATGCCGTGGTTCATGCGGCAGAACCCGAGCGGTGCCCAGGACGGC
>DASWAA010000214.1:0-9178 GCA_036391385.1 Streptosporangiaceae bacterium | reverse complement strand
CGGGCTCGAAGGAGAGGAGTGCACGTTCACGATCTGCTCGTTCTGGCTCGTGTCGGCGCTGGCCGAGATCGGGGAGCATGCCAGGGCTCGGGACCTGTGCGAGAAGGTGCTGTCCTACGCCAGCCCGCTGCTGCTCTACGGCGAGCAGATCGACCCGCGATCGGGCCGCCACTTCGGCAATTTCCCGCAGGCCTTCACCCATCTGGCCCTGATCAACGCCGTCATGCACGTGGTCAGGCACGAGAAGCAGACCGCCCGGCACGCCCTGGGCATGGAGGCCACCATCGCCCCCCGGCAGTGAAGACAGGGCTTCCATGATCAACGGATGATTGTCAGTCATCAGTACTGAGGATCATCCGCTGAAATGCCAGCGACCGATTCTCAGCCGAGGGCGGTGCGCAGGTCCTCGATCAGGTCGTCGGCGTTCTCGATGCCGACGGACAGCCTGACCAGGTCAGCGGGCACCTCCAGCGGCGAGCCAGCCACCGACGCGTGCGTCATCCGGCCCGGATGCTCAATCAGCGACTCGACCCCGCCGAGCGACTCGCCCAGGGTGAACAACCTCGTCCGCCCGCACATCGCCACGGCCGCCTCCGCGCCTGCGGCGTGCCGGAACGACACCATCCCGCCGAAGCCGCGCATCTGCTTGGCGGCTACCTCGTGGCCGGGATGCTCGGACAATCCCGGGTAGTAGACCTGGGCGACTTGCGGGTGGCTGGCGAGCATGGCCGCGACCTGCGAGGCGTTGTAGCAATGCCGGTCCATCCGCACCGCGAGCGTCTTGACCCCGCGCAGGGTCAGCCAGGCGTCGAACGGACCGCCGGCCGATCCGGTGGCGTTCTGCAGGAAGGCGAGCCGGGCGGCCAGGTCGGTGTCGGAGACGACGAGCGCACCGCCGACCACGTCAGAGTGACCGCCGATGTACTTCGTGGTGGAGTGGATCACGGCGTCTGCCCCGAGGGCGAGTGGCTGCTGCAGATAGGGCGAGGCAAAGGTGTTGTCGACCGCGAGCAGCGCCCCGGCCGAGTGCGCGATCTGCGCGAGAGCGCTGATATCGGCGATCGACAGCAGCGGGTTGGTCGGCGTCTCCACCCAGATCAGCTTCGCGCCGTGCTCAGCCAGGGCCGCGCGGACGGCGGCCGGGTCGGAGACCGGGACCGGGTGGTAGCTGATCCCCCAGTGCGTCATCACCTTGTCGAACAGCCGGAACGTGCCGCCGTAGGCGTCGTGCGGGATCAGCACGTGGTCGCCGGGCCGGCAGACCGTACGGAGCAGGCAGTCCTCGGCGGCCATACCCGAGGCGAAGGCCAGCGCGCGGGTGCCGCCTTCCAGCGCGGCCAGGCACTCCTCGAGCGCTCCCCTGGTCGGGTTCGCGGTCCGCGAGTACTCGTAGCCCTCGATCCAGCGTCCCTGGCCTGAGCCGCCTCCGCCGCGCAGGCCACCCACGCCGTCCTGCTTATAGGTGGAGACCTGATAGATCGGCGGGACGACGGCACCGGTCAGCGGGTCTGCTTCCTGACCGGCGTGGATTGCCAGGGTCTCGAAGCCGTCCCCCTGATGGATCTCGGCCATCTGCGCTGTCCTTTCCCTCGACTGTCTCGACGAACCGGCTAGCCGGCCAGGAACCCGAGCACATCCTGCCTGGTGATCATGCCGGCTGGCTTTCCGTCAACGAGGACCACGGCCGCGCCTGCCTTCTCAAGGGCGGTGATCGCGGCGCTGATCGGCTCGCCCGATCCGATCATCGGCAGCGGAGCCGACATGTGGGCGGCGACGGGCTCTCCTGGCGCGGCCCGGCCGGTCACCAAGGCGTCGAGCAGCTCCCGCTCGGTGATCGAGCCCATGACCTCGGCGGCCATGACCGGAGGCTCCTCCTTCAGCACGGGAAGCTGGGAGACGTCGTACTCGCGCAGCGTCTCGATCACTGCCCGCACTGTCTCGTCCGGGTGCGCGTGCACGAACAGCGGCAACTGGCCGCGCTTGCGCTCGAGCACGTCGGCGATCCTCGGCTCGGTCGACTCAGAGGTCAGGAAGCCGTAATCGGCCATCCAGTCGTCGTTGAAGATCTTCGACAGGTAGCCGCGACCGCTGTCGGGCAGCAGCACGACGATCACGTCGTCCGGTCCGGCTTGCTCGGCGACCTTCAGGGCGGCCACCACCGCCATCCCGCAGGACCCGCCGACCAGGAGCGCCTCCTCGGCCGCCAGCCGCCTGGTCATCAGGAACGAGTCGGCGTCGCTGACTGCGATGACCTGGTCGCAGATGCCCTTGTCATAGGTATCAGGCCAGAAGTCCTCGCCGACGCCCTCGACCAGATACGGCCGGCCAGTCCCGCCCGAGTACACCGATCCCTCCGGGTCGGCGCCGATCACCTTGACCCGGCCGCCTGAGGCCTCTTTGAGGTACCTGCCGGTGCCTGAGATCGTCCCGCCGGTGCCGATGCCGGCCACGAAGTGCGTGACCTTCCCGTCGGTCTGCTCCCAGATCTCAGGGCCGGTCGTCAGGTAGTGCGACTCCGGGTTTGCCGGGTTGGCGTACTGGTTGGGCTTCCAGCCACCCGGGATCTCGGCGGCCAGCCGGTCGGAGACCTTGTAGTACGAATCCGGCGAGTCCGGCGAGACGGTGGTCGGACAGACGACCACCTCGGCGCCGTAGGCCCGCAGCACGCTGATCTTGTCTCCGGCGACCTTGTCAGGGCAGACGAAGACGCACTTGTAGCCCTTCTCGGCGGCCACGATGGCCAGCCCCACGCCGGTGTTTCCCGAGGTGGGCTCGACGATCGTGCCTCCTGGGCGGAGCGCTCCCGATGCCTGCGCCGCCTCGACCATCCGCAGCGCGATCCTGTCCTTGACCGAGCCGCCCGGATTCAGGTACTCGACCTTCGCCAGCACCATCGGCGCGTCGGCGTGACTGCCGGAATACTCGACTCCGTGCCCCCGGCTATGTCCGCTGCCCAGATGACGCGTCACCTTGCGCAGCCTCAGCAACGGCGTGTTCCCGATGAGATCGATCAGCGACTCGTGCACCTGCATGGCTGAACCACCCTGTTCTCCGGCGCGATGCATAGTTCCTGTGGCTTTGAAGCCTGATGCCTGATTGCCATCCGGTGGCAGGCCAGTCCTAGCCTAGCCGCGTCCGTGCCTCAGGGCGGCGGAGCAGGATCCTGGTGCGCTATATAGCGGAGCTTGTCAAGCTATGGGGGCAGAGGCGGCACAGAAAGGCCTGGTCAGGGCCTAAGCGGCAGCCACGGGACGTAGGGGACGAAGATCAAAAAGACATTACCGCCCGCAGTCGTGTTGTTACACTCGGTGCGCCAACCATGACGGAATGGCGCTCAAGCCGAGGGGGGACCTCGTGACACTCTGGCTGGCCGATCAGGAGACGACCGATCGGGAAGTGACCCGCCGGGACGTCACCGATAGGCGTCGTGCCGATCGGGATACCACGCTGAACGGCTCGGCCGCCCGGGGTACCGCATCGAGCTACCCGCCACTCGATCCGCGGCCGAACCGCCTCCTGCCCAGGGCGGTGAGCCCCTCGGCCACGACCGGCGCGCCGGCGGAGTTCGCTCCGGTCCTTCCTCCGCTCGGCTCCTTCCGGGCCGCGGTCGCCGACCTGGTAACCGAGGTCGACCATTGCACGGACACCGACGGCAAATGCGCCGAGCACATCCTGAGTAAGCGCGTCAACGAGGACGAGATCGCCAGCGTGCTTGAAGCGACGCCAGACGGCTGGGACGCGACCGTCGTGCGCCTGCTGACGGAGGTGCGGAACTACGAGCCGAATCCGCACAGCTCGGCAGGAAGCCTGGCCGCGCTCGTCCGGATCTCGCTGCTGGCGCAGATCGACGCGGTGTGGTGGGGTCGTCTTCCCGGCTACCTCAGCGACTCAGACGTGCTCAGGTCGGCCGAGCTGATCGACCTGGATCAGCTCGATCGGGCCGGCCGCCTGCGGTTCACCTACCGGCACCAGGCCGCGACGCTGATGACCCGGGCCGCACGCTCGGCGGAGCGGCGCACGCTGCCCGGGCGCTCGCCGCGTACCGCTGGCCTGTCCATGGCCAAGGCACGGCCACAGGTCGTCGCCTGGCTCAACCAGGTCGCCGAGGAGTTCGCGCAGGTCGCTCCTGAGGGCACGCCGCCACTGTGGATCACCAGCGTGGCCAGGAGCGTCGAGCACCAGCGCCATCTCAAGTCGCTGGGCTACAGCGCCCTGCTGCCGAGCGCGCACTGCGTCGGCTACGCGGCCGACATCGAGATGAAGTGGTACCGCCGCTTCCACGCGCACCGGCGGCTGCGCGGGCTGCTGCTCGACCGGCAGCGGGCCGGCGAGGTAAACGTCATCGACGAGGGCCAGGCCTGGCACATCTGCCTGTGCCCGGCGATCGTCGCCGGGCCGCACCGGATTCCCGGGCCCCGTCCGCGCAGCTGAGACCCCGTGTGCGGCATTGCCCTCATTGCCGGGCCCGGTGCGAGCCCGGCAGCGTTCCGCCTCATGCTCGATGCCGTGCGGCCACGCGGCGAAGCCGAGGAGACCTTCATCGCCGAAGACCTGCTGGCCGGGACCCAGCGGCTGCGCATCGTCGACCCCGAGCGCGCCGCCCAGCCGTGGATCTCGCCAGACGGGCGCTGGCTGCTCTGCTACAACGGCGAGATCTTCAACCACGGCGCGCTCAGGGACGAGCTGAAGGTGCCCGGCCGCGAGTTCCGCACCAGCAGCGACACCGAGACGGTGCTCGAGGCATTCCTGCGCTGGCGTGAGCAGGCCGTACCGCGGCTGCGCGGCGAGTTCGCGATCGTGATCGCCGACCGGACGTCCGGCCGGGTGTACCTGGCCAGGGACCCGATCGGCGTGAAGCCGCTGTACTGGTCGATGAGCGACGGCTGCCTGCACGTCGCCTCGGAGATCAAGGCCCTGGTACCGGTCGGGGCCCCTATCCGCGAGGTGCCGCCCGGCCAGCATGGCTGGGCCGATCGCGGCGGCGAGCCCGTCCTGGCTCCGTACTCCGACCTGCTTGACGCGCTCAGGCCAGCGGGCGACCCGCTGCCGGCCGACGACCTCAGGCAGGCCATGTCCCTGGTCCGGACGGCGCTTGAGGACAGCGTCAGAGTCCGGGTCGGCACCGGCCTCACGGTCGGCGTGATCCTGTCCGGTGGCCTGGACAGTTCGCTCGCCCTGGCCCACGTGCATGCCGTGCACCCGGACTGCGTGGCGTTCACGATCGGCGCGCCGGGCAGCGAGGATCTGGCCTATGCCCGGCGGCTCACCGCCGACCTCGGCGTACGGCACGAGGTGATCGAGCTCGCACCGCGGCAGATCCGGCTGCCGCAGATCAGGGAGGCCATCAGGATCAGCGAGCTGACCGAGTACGGAGACATCATCAACGCGGTCGTCTCGGTCCCGCTCTTCCGGCGGGTCGCCGAGCTTGGGGTCAAGGTCGTGCTCGCCGGCGACGGCTCCGACGAGCTGTTCGGCGGCTACTCGATGTACGACCAGGTCAGCCGGGCGCAGGGGCGCCGCCTGTTCCTGCACAAGCTTGCCAACCTCGGGCGCACCGAGCTGCAGCGGGTGGACCGGGCCAGCATGGCACACGGCGTCGAGGTCAGGGTGCCGTTCCTCGACCCGGCGATGGTGGACCTGGCGCTGCGGATGCCGATGGCGCTCAAGGTCCGCGACGGGACCGAGAAATGGATCCTGCGCGAGGCGTTCACCGACATGATCCCGGACTACATCCGGCGTCGGCCCAAGAACCCGATGTCGCACTCCTCCGGCCTGCACGAGCGGGCCAGGCTGTACAAGCCGATGTTCGCGCGCATCCACCGGTCGTTCGGATACGACCTGCACGAGCCGGTGCGCAAGGACTTCTCTGTGCTGCTCTCCCGCTGCGGCAACGACCTCGACCTGGCGGTGTCGCTGGCCAGCGCGCGGGTCGACTACAGCACCCGCGAGCACGCGAGGGACCTGGCCGGCGCCGCCAGGTGGAACGCCGCGGCGCTCGTCGGCGGGCTGGCCGGCGCTGGCCGGGGCCGCTCCTGACCGCGCAGGACGCAGGCGGGGCAGGGGTGCGTCACCGGCGGCGCAGCCCCCGCAGGCCAGGGCTGACGACCGCGACGCCGTAAGCTACTGTGCGGTAAAGAGCCGCACTTCGTCAGGGAGCCAGCCATGCCAGAGGCAGTCATCGTCGCGACGGCCCGCTCGCCGATCGGGCGTGCCTTCAAAGGCAGCATGACCAGCATCCGTCCGGACGACCTGACGGTGCAGATGATCAGGGCGGCACTGGCCAAGGTGCCGCAGCTGGACCCGTCTGACATCGACGACCTCATGCTCGGCTGCGGGCTGCCCGGCGGCGAGCAGGGTTACAACATGGCGCGGGTCGTCGCCGTGATGCTCGGCTACGACTCGCTCCCGGGCACCACGATCACCAGGTACTGCTCGTCCTCCTTGCAGTCCACCAGGATGGCGTTTCACGCGATCAAGGCGGGCGAGGGCGACGTCTTCATCTCGGCCGGCGTCGAGTGCGTCAGCCGGCTGGCCAACGGCAGCAGCGACGGCATACCGGGCACCAAGAACCCGGTCTTCGCCGAGGCGGAGGAGCGCGGCAACGCCCGCGCCGCCGGCGGTGCCGACACCTGGCACGACCCGCGCGAGGACGGCAAGGTCCCTGACATCTACATCGCGATGGGCCAGACCGCCGAGAACGTCGCGCAGATACGCGGAATCACCCGGGCCGAGCAGGACGAGTTCGGCGTCCGGTCGCAGAACCTCGCCGAGAAGGCCATCGCCGACGGCTTCTGGGCCAGGGACATCACCCCGGCGACGCTGCCGGACGGCACCGTGGTGAGCACGGACGACGGGCCGCGGCCTGGCACCACGCTGGAGAAGACGGCGACCCTGCAGCCGGTGTTCCGGCCGGACGGCACGGTGACCGCGGGCAACTGCTGCCCGCTCAACGACGGAGCAGCCGCGGTGATCGTGATGAGCGACCGCAGGGCAGCCGAGCTCGGGCTCACGCCGCTGGCAAGGATCGTCTCGACCGGCGTCACCGGGCTGTCACCGGAGATCATGGGCCTCGGCCCGGTGGAAGCGTCCCGCCAGGCACTGGCCCGGGCCGGCATGACCATGGCCGACATCGACCTGGTCGAGATCAACGAGGCGTTCGCGGCCCAGGTCATCCCGTCCTACCGGGACCTGGAGATCGACATCGACAAGCTGAACGTCAACGGCGGTGCGATCGCCGTCGGTCACCCGTTCGGCATGACGGGCGCCCGGATCACCTCGACGCTGATCAACAGCCTCCAGTTCCACGACAAGACCTTCGGCCTGGAGACGATGTGCGTCGGCGGCGGACAGGGCATGGCGATGATCTTCGAGCGCCTGTCCTGACCGGGCCCGCAGCAGGTTGCGTTAATACCTTCGTTGCATAACGGAAGTGTCACGTTCAGGTCTTGCCAGACGGCTCCTGGTAAGGCAGGCTCGACTCAGGAGAATCTCGGCCTGGAGGTGCGCCTTGTCCCTGATCCACTCTCCGGAGATGCACAAGAACCTGATCGCCCGCATCCCGCGGGTCACCGGTAGCGATCTTCGGGAGTGGTTCCATCGGCTGGAATCCGGACCCTCGTTTATGCGTCACGCCGAGCGGGCGACCTGGCTGGCCGATGAGCACGGCCTGTCGCACGCCTATGCGGCCGCGATCGTGCACGAGTACGAAGTGCAGCGCCGTACCCGTCTGAACAGCGCCTGACAGCAGGCATGCAACTCGAGGACGCCAGGGAGTTCATGCGCGTCCACCACCGCGCTGTGCTCGCCACAAGCCGTTCCGATGGAAGGCCACAGCTTTCTCCCGTCACGGTCGGCGTAGACGACGCCGGCCGCGTCGTGATCAGCACCCGCGAGACAGCGATGAAGACAAGGAATCTGGCTCGCGATCCGCACGCCGGCCTGTGCGTGATGACGGACAGGTTCTTCGGAGAATGGGTCCAGGCCGAGGGGACCGCAGAGATCATCAGGCTGCCCGAGGCCATGGACCTGCTCGTCGACTATTACCGCAGGATCTCGGGAGAGCATCCGGACTGGGACGACTACCGTAATGCCATGCGCAGGGACCGGCGGGTGGTCGTCGCGATCACGCTCACTCGCGCAGGCCCTGATACCAGCGGCTGACCGTATGTCAATACGGTTTTAGCGCACCAGCCGACGCCATCATATTAGGTGCACCTTTTTCCGATCATTCGGCTTTCGCCGAGCCTGCTCCGGGCGCCGGAGCCACCCGATCATGACTATCGATCATGAGCCACCCGAATATGTGATTCATGTTTTTCTACGAATCGAAGTGGCTACTCTCGCTATTAGCGAATCGCAAATTATGCTCGCACATGCAGCAGGCAAGTTTCTGAGCGAGTGTACGAAAAAACGCTGCACACTGCAGATACGTACCGTGAGCTGACCTGATCAAGCCATCCAGCTCAACTGGTACCCCCGGTCGGGCTCGAACCGACACTGGCGCCCTTTTAGGGGGCTCGCCTCTTCCCTTGGGCTACGGGGGCGCGGAAATCGTACCCCATCTTACGCCCTTTAATCAAAGATCCATAGAATCAGCTAGGAACCTATTAACGGTCTCACAACCAGCACATTCGTGGTGCACGCTGGGTGACCGGCCGTGAAATTCGAGCCATTATCACCGAGTGTAAACGTAGTGTTACGCTAACGTATAGTGCTCGTCAATCTGACTCAGCTAGATCACGACATTCGAATGTCGGCATAGTCCCTGGCCCGCTCGAAGACCTCGTCCAGCATGGCGCCGGTCACCCGCCCGGTGAAGGTGTTCTGCTGGCTCGGGTGGTAGCACCCGATGACCAGCAGGCCGGCGACCTCGGCCTGTGCACCGTGGCCGAATGCCGGACGCGGAACCGGGACGGCACGTCCCGCAGCGCTCAGCTCACGCCAGACCACGCCCCAGGCGAAGTGGCCGAGACAGACGATTGCCCGTACGTGATCTGCCACCAGGGCGAACTCTGCCGCGAGCCAAGGCTCGCAGGTGTCCCGCTCGGCGATCGCCGGCTTGTTCTCCGGTGGAGCGCACCGGACCGCTGCCATCACCCGGGTGCCGCGCAGGCGCTGCCCGTCTCCCGCCGCGACGCTGGTCGGCTGGGTCGCGAGACCGCACCGCCACAGCGACTCG
>DASWAA010000213.1:0-9596 GCA_036391385.1 Streptosporangiaceae bacterium | reverse complement strand
GCCCAGAGCTGATCGTCCGACGCGCCCCTGGGGCCGAACTCGCCGGCCGGCGTGCCCGAGGGCGGGTAGTAACCGGTCATGACCAGGCCCCACCTTTCAGTCGCGATCCGGGGCTAACGCTACTCCGTGCGGCGTTCAGCCGCGGACGACGTTGAGCCGCCCGGATCCCCGGATTCATGGCCGAACGAGGAGGCTGGCCCGTACTCCGCCGCGCGGCCGCGAGTGGCGCGCTCGCGGACGGGCCGCCGGTAGACTGGGCGCAACGCGCTGACGGAGACGAGTAGCGCCGGGGAACACGTGCCAAGAGAGCCGCTGGCAGCTGGGAAGGCGGCCACGCGCCCCGGTCGTGAAGACCCTCCCGAGTGCGGGGAGGAACGGGCGCCGCGGCCAGCGGCGCGCCCCATGCCCCGTCGGCTAGCCCCCGTGATCAGGCCAACGAGGCCGTGGCCGGGACGTTCAGCGGGCCGACTCGGCGAAGGTGTGGTGGCACCGCGAGTTCCCTTCTCGCCCGCACTCCCAAGGGGCACGACGCATCCCAGGAGTGCCTCATGACATCCGACCGAACCTCGGCCAGCGCGAGCGGGCCGGCCGGCTCCGGCGTCCTGGCCAGCCCCGGCGTCCTGGCCGGCACTGGCCGGGTCCTCGCCAGTGAGCTCCCCTCGCACATCGGTGAGCGGGTCACGGTGGCCGGCTGGCTGCACCGCAAGCGCGAGCTGAAGTCCGTGACGTTCCTGATCGTCAGGGACCGGTCCGGGCTGGCCCAGGTCGTGCTCGCCGGTTCGCATAGCCACAGCGACTACGCTGCCGACGGCCTCACCGAGGAGACCGTCGTGCAGGTCACCGGCCTGGTCACGGCCAGCAGCCAGGCGCCAGGTGGTGCCGAGCTCACCGAGCCGACAGTGATACCACTCGGCGGGCCTGCCGAGCCGCCGCCGTTCGACCTGTACCGGCCTGCGGTGGCCGCCGCCCTTCCGACCGTGCTCGACCACGCGCCCACGACGCTGCGGCATCCGCTGCTGCGCGCGGGGTTCGAGATCTCGGCCGCCAGCGTTGCCGGCTTCCGGGCCGCGCTTGACGCCCGGGACTTCACCGAGATCCACACGCCAAAGATCGTCGGCTCGGCGACCGAGTCGGGGGCGAACGTGTTCGCCATCGACTACTTCGGCCAGCCCGCCTACCTCGCGCAGTCGCCGCAGTTCTACAAGCAGGCGATGACCGGCGTCTTCGAGCGGGTCTACGAGACCGGCCCGGTCTTCCGGGCCGAGCCGCACGACACCGCCAGGCACCTGGCCCAGTACACCAGCCTGGACGCGGAACTCGGCTTCATCACCGACCACCGCGATGTCATGGCGGTGCTCACCAGCGTCATCGCGGAAATGTCGGCGGCCGTCAGGGAGCGGGCCCGGGCTGCGACGGAGCTATTGAACGTCCAGTTGCCTGAGGTACCTGAGCGGATTCCCGAGCTGCACTTCGCCGAGGCACAGGAACTGATCGCGCGGAACGCCGGGTGGGACCCGCGCGGAGAGCCCGACCTCTCCCCTGCCGACGAGCGCTGGCTGTGCGAGTGGTCGCTACGCGAGCACGGCAGCGAGTTCCTGTTCGTGACCGGCTACCCGATGGTCAAGCGGCCGTTCTACACCCACCCGGACCCGGACCAGCCGGAGTACTCACGCAGCTTCGACCTGCTCTTCCGCGGGCTCGAGCTGGTCACCGGCGGCCAGCGGCTGCACAACCACGCGGACTACCTGGCAGCGCTGGCCGCTCGCGGCGAGGACCCCGCGCAGTACGCCAGCTACCTGCGAATGTTTACCCACGGGATGCCGCCGCACGGCGGGTTCGCGATCGGCCTGGAACGCTGGACCGCACGGCTGACCGGGGCGGCCAACGTCCGCGAGGTGACCCTCTTCCCCCGCGACCTGCACCGCCTAGCTCCGTAGGCCGGTCGCCCTTCATGATCACGGTGACTCTTCTGCGTTCCCGGCGGAGAAGTCACCGTGATCATGGAACGGCAGGCGGTGCCGCCGGAGGCGCTAGGCGCTGAAGCCGAGGGTGATCGCGTTGACTTCGGCGAGTTCCTCGGCCGACGGGATCCAGTCAGCGGCCATGGCGTTGCCCTGCACCTGCTCGGGTGACATGGCGCCGGCGATGACGCTCGCGCAGCCTGGCTGCTCGGCCAGGCAGGCGATCGCGATCTGCAGCAGCGACACCCCGTGCGACTCGCCCCAGCTGGCCAGCGCCTCCACGACGTCGAGCTTGGCGTCCGTCACGTAGCTGTCCCGGCCCGCCAGCCTGCTTCCCTCCGGGGCGGGCTTGCCGCGCCGGATCTTGCCGGTCAGCAGGCCGTTGGCCAGCGGAAAGTACGGCAGCACGCCGAGGCCGAAGTGCCGGGCCGATGGCACGACCTCGGCCTCGGCGGCACGCTCGAGCAGCGACCAGTGATTCTGTGCCGACACGAACGGAGCCAGGCCGTGCCTGTCGGCAAGCAGCGCCGCCTCGGCGATCTGCCAGCCGGTGAGGTTCGAGTGCCCGAGATAGCGCACCTTGCCCTCGGTGACCAGCTCATTCAGCGCACTGAGGGTCTCGGCGATCGGCGTGCGCGGGTCTGGCGTGTGGAGCTGGTACAGGTCGATGTGGTCGGTCTTCAGCCGGCGCAGCGAGGCTTCTACGGCCCGCCTGATGTAGGCGCGACCGCCCTTGGCACCGGCCGCCGGACCGTAGCCCATGTCGGCCGCCTGGTGCCCGAACTTGGTCGCGAGCACGACCTGGTCCCTGCGGCCGGCGAGTACCTCGCCGAGCAACTCCTCCGACCCGCCACCGCCACCGTAGGTGTCGGCGGTGTCGAGCAGCGTGATCCCCGCGTCGATCGCCGCGTCCACCACGGCCCTGGTGCCAGCGAGGTCGAGCCTGCCGCCGAAGTTGTTACAGCCCAGGCCGACCACGGAGACGACGAGACCAGAACTGCCCAGTGCCCTGTAGCGCATTAACCCGCCTTCGCTGTCGCCCTGCCGATGCTCGATAGATCGTACCGACCGCGGTCGAACGGCTATTCTTGCGGCACCATGGCCGAGTCCCCGACACCCGGATCCGCCGCCTTGCGCATCAGGCTGGGCGCGCGGCTCCGGCAGCTGCGCGAGTCCGCGGGGATCACCGCCCAGCAGGCCGCTAAAGCGATCCGCGGGTCAGACTCCAAGATCAGCCGTATCGAGCTCGGCCGTCATGCGGCCAGAGAGATCGACGTCAACGACCTCCTGACGCTCTACGGCGTGACCGGGCCCGAGCGCGAGGCTCTGCTCGCGCTCGCGAGCCAGGCGCTGGCACCCGCGTGGTGGCAGCGCTACAACGACGTGCTGCCCGCCTGGTTCCAGGCATACCTGGGCTACGAGGAGGCAGCCGAGTCTGTCCTGAGCTACGACACCCACTTCGTCCCTGGCCTGCTGCAGACCCCCGGCTACGCAGCCGGCCTGCTCGACGCGGCGGACTTCGGTGCCGGCGAGCGGGACAGGCTGCTCGCCGTTCGCGCTGAACGGATCGAGAGGTTCGCCGCAAGCGGCTGGCGGCTGACCGCGGTGATCGACGAAGCCGTGCTGCACCGCCCGGTCACCGGGCCGGAGGTGCTCGCCGCTCAGCTGCTGCACCTGCGCGAGGCGGCCACCTGGCCGGGGGTCAGCATGCGGGTACGACCGCTCGCCGCCGGGGCACCGCTGACGCCGGCCGGATTCACCATCTTGCGCTTCGCCGGCGGCGAGCCGCCAGACGTCGTCTACACCGAGCAGCTGACCAGTGCCAGCTACCTGGACCGACCGGCAGACGTGGCCCGCTATACCGCTGCCCTGGGGATGCTGATGGCCAGCAGTCAGCCTGCCGACCAGGCCGGCGCCGTCATCGACTCCGTGCTCGCCAGGCTCAACTAGAGCCCTCAGCAACATCTCGCATCAGGCTCGCCGACGCCGCTGGCGACAGCGCCGACAGGCTCAGCGCGTCGAACGCCAGCCGCAGCGCCCTGATCTCGGTGTCCCGCTCCTCGATCAGGACCTGGCCGCGGATGCCCTCCGAGCAGGCCACGTCGCCGTCACCAGGGTGGTCGAAGCTCAGGATGCCGAACGTTCCGGCCAGGACCTGCCGCCGGGTGCTGGCGAGCGGAAGGACCTGAATGACGACGGTCGGGTGAGATCCCGCTTCGATCAGGTGCTCCAGTTGGTCCCGCATGACCTCCGGCGATCCCACCGAGCGCAGCAGCACGGACTCGTCGAGCACGAGGCGGAGCTGGATCGGGTCGCTGCCGCGCACTACCTCCTGGCGCCGCAGGTGGACGGCGAGCAGCCGGTCAGCCTGCTCGGCCGTGAGGTCCGGCCGGCTGGCCGCGATCACTGACCTCGCATAATCCTCGGTTTGCAGCAGGTCGTGCACCACCTGGGTCCCGAAGGCGCGGAGCACGCTGGCCTCAGCCTCGAGGCCGAGGTAGGTGTCGGCGCCGGCGGGCAGCAGCTCGTCATAGTCGGTCCACCATCCTCTGCGCTGCCCTTCGAGCGCCAGGTCGGCCAGTGCCCGGCGCTGTACGGGATCGGTTACCCCGTACAGGTCGAGCATGATCGACAGGTAGCTGGTCCTGGTCGGGGCCTTGCCCGTCTCGATCCGCGAGAGCGTGGACGGAGCGACGCCGATATGGCCGGCGACATCTTCCAGCTTGAGCGACATCGCCTCTCGCAGTCGTCTCAGATCGGTGCCGAGCCTGCGCCGGCGAATGGTCGGGCCAACGAGCACGGATTGCCGCCTCCTTTCATTCCGGGCCGGAACTGACGCTCACCTTACAACGGCCCAGGCGTGTCCGTGACATCCCATCTGCAATCGCGCCACGCCGATCTGCTTAAGGCACTTGCTCATCATGCACTCCCATTGAATGATGGACCATGACGCTGACACCAGATGGACCAGCCGGAAGGAGCAACTCGAGATGCCACTCGAGGCCACTCGCACTAGTGACCCAGCGGCCGACCCGGCCTTACTACCTCGCTGGGTGATGCTCGGCAGCATGACCCTGCCCGGGCGGCCCGAGCATGTCAGGGAGGCCAGGATGCTCGTCGCGCGGACGCTTGCCGACGACCCGCGCACCGACACTGCGCTGCTGCTCACGTCCGAGATAGTGACCAACGCCGTCATGCACAGCAGGTCACGGCTCCCGGGCGGAACTGTCGCTGTGGTCGCGGCAGTCAGCGCGGACGGCCTGATCATCACCGTGACCGACAACGGGTCGGACTCGAACGTCCCTGTCGTCAGCAGTAGCCCGGACGCGGACGACCACGGGAACGGCCTGCTGCTTGTCGAGTCCCTTGCCGACGAATGGGGCTACCTGCGCGACGACCAGACCACGACGGTCTGGTTCCGGCTGAGCCCTGACGGCTCGCCGCTCGACAGCCCCGACTGCGGCTTACTGCCAGCCCCGGACGGGATGCGGCCGGGATTCGTCGACCTGACGCGCCGACGGCGCCGGGCCCGCACTGGCCGCGCCAGGGCCACGGCTCCCCGCGCCGCCTGATCGTCGCCTAGGTGAAGCTCACCAGCGATCGGGACAACCCCTGGCTGCCACACTCAGGCCGGGCTCAGGCCGGGCTCAGGCCAGGGTCAGGCCGGGCTCAGGCCGGGCTCAGGCCAGGGTCGGGCCGGGCTCAGGCCAGGGTCGGGCCGGGGTCAGGCCGGGGTCAGGCCGGGCGCACGGTGGCGGCGTGGCGACGGGCCAGCTCGCGGTAGGTCTCGGGGTTGGTGTCGACCCACTGCTTGGCCGTCCCGGTTACCTCACCCGCGATCCGGGCCGGGACTCCGACGGCGATCTTGCCGTCCGGGATCTTCATGCCTGGCGGCACGGTCGCGCCGGCCGCGATCAGCGCCCGGCTGCCGACGATGACGCCGTCGAGGACCGTGGCGCCGTTGCCGACCAGCGCCTCGGTGCCGATGACAGCGCCGTGGATCACGCAGAGGTGGCCGATCGTCGCTCCCTCCCCGACCTCGGTGACCGGATCGATGCCGCCGTGCAGGACCGAGCCGTCCTGGACGTTGGCGCCGCGGCGCACGATGATCGGGCCGAAGTCGGCCCGCAGGACTGCGCCGTACCAGATCGAGGCGTCGGCCTCGACCGTTACGTCTCCGACCAGCGTGGCAGTCGGGGCGATCCAGGCACCGGGGGCAACGGTCGGGGTGCGGCCCTCGAAGGAGAACAATGGCATCCGCTCATGATGCACCACGACTTCCGGCCGGCCCGACCCGACCAGGCTTGTGCTAGCCGCGCCCGAAGTTCGGCTCGCGCTTGCCGAGGAAGGCTCGCATCCCCTCCCGCGCGTCCGGCAACTGGCTGGTCGCGGCCATCACCTCGACGGCATACGCGTAAGCCTTCGGCTGGTCGAGGTCGATCTGGGCATAGAGCGCCTGCTTGCCGATCCCCTTGCTCTGCGCGGACCCCCGGGTCACGCGGGTCAGCAACTCGCCGATCGCCGAGTCGAGCTCGCCAGCCGGGACGACGCGGTTGACCAGGCCCCAGTCCAGCGCGGTCCGAGCGTCGATGACGTCGCCTGAAAAAGCCAGCTCCGCGGCTCGCTTCCGGCCGACGTTCCGCGCGATCGCGACCATCGGCGTGTGGCAGAACCACCCGCCCTTGCCACCGGGGGCGGCGAAGCCCGCGTCCTCGCTGGCGACCGCGAGATCACAGCTCGCGACCAGCTGGCATCCGGCCGCTGTCGCCAGTCCGTGCACCCTGGCGACGACGGGCTGCGGCACCTGCTGGATCAAGGTCATCAGGTCAGTGCAGGTCAGCAGCAGGGACCGCACGGCCGAGAAGTCGGCCTCGACGACATCGGCGAAATCGTGGCCGGCGCTGAAGACCGGGCCGTTTCCCGCCAGGACGATCCCGAGCGCGTCGCTCTCGCCGACCTGCGAGAAGGCGCTGATCAGCTCGCGCATATGCGTCAGGGACAGGGCGTTGCGCCGCTGCGGTCGGTTCATCGTGATGGTGGCGAAGTCACCAGCCCGCTCGACGCAGACGTTCTCGAACCCCATGACCGACTCCTTCTGTCTCCGGCTCACCGACTCGCCCTCGCAGCCCACATACCCGGATCTAGTTCACCATAAAACGTGCAAGTCGGGCGCCTAGCCTGACTGCGATCGAGGGTAAGTTGGTGCTAGCGTGCGCAGCATGCCGATAGCCCAGGTCAATGGCATTACGCTCTATTACGAAGTCCAGTGCGCCGGTGTTCCGCTACTGCGGATCGGTAGTCTCGGGGCCGACGTTACCTTGTATGGGCCAGGTCGAGGCGCCGACTCTTATCGCGCACGGCCGCAGCGACACGTCCATGCCGCTGGCACTAGCCGAGCGCACGCACACGGGGATCACCGGATCCGGGCTTGCCGTGTTCCCTGACGGGCACATGTTCTTCCACTTCTCCCAGCAGCGGTCGCTGCTCGACCGAGTCGAGCGGTTTCTCAGGGCCGACGCCTGCGACAGCGCGGCGACTGCCGACACCGTCCGGATCGCTGGTCACAGGCTGCTGCTGCGGGCGCTGCGGCCGGAGGAGATCGACGACGAATGGCAGGCCATGGTCGATGCCGATCCGATGGCCATCGCGCAGCTTCCGGACGAGGCAAGCTTCCGTGCCCGGCTCGCGCGATCGGGGTACCTGGAGAACGGCTGGATCGACCTGGCCATCGACGTAGGCGGCACCTCGATCGGCCGGATCCAGACGTTCGTGCCCAGTGGCCGTTCCCTGCCGCCCGGCACCTTCGAGCTGGGCATCGGGCTGCGCGAGAGCGTCCGCGGACAGGGCTACGGCCGCGAGGCGCTCGCGCTCTTCACGGACTGGCTGTTCGAGCGCGCCGCGGCCGAGGTCGTCGAGGCCCCGACCGATCCGCAGAACGTCGCCATGCGGACAGTATTCGACCGCGTTGGCTGGGAACTCGCCGGGCCGCACCAGGAGCTTGGCCGCGAGTGGGTGCTGTACCGGATCACCCGCAGCCAGTGGCAGGAACGCCAGTCCCGGAACGGCTAGTGACCAGCTGTGGCCCGCGGACGACGCTTACCCTGACGGCCCATCACCGGCGTGCTGCCGTCAGTCCTTGCCGTCGCCCTGCAGGCTGATGGTCGCACCGATGTCGAACCCGGCGAAGCCGTCCGGTGCCGCTATCTCGACGACGTCATCGGGCCGGTCGTCGTACTCCAGCCTGAGCGCGCGGGCGATGGTCGCGTGCATCTCGTACATGCAGGTGACATAGGTCAGCTCGAGTATCTGCTCGTCAGTCAGGTGAGCCGCCATCTCGGCGAAGAGGTCGTCGCTCACCCGCCCGCCCTGCAGGACCAGCGCGTCGGTGTAGGCGAGCACCGCGCGCTCGGCCGGGGTGAAGAGGCCGGAGACCGGCCAGGACGATATGGCCGCGATCTTCTCTTCGCTCATGCCAAGTGACCGGCACGACTTGCAGTGCTGGGAGAAGACGAACTGGCTGCCCCGGAGCCAGCCGGCCCGGGTCTGCCCGAGCTCGCGCAGACCCGGATCCAGCAGGCGCTTCGGGCTGCGGTACAAAGCGAAGCCACGGACAGCGTGCTTGAGCACATCGGGTACCAGGGCGAAGACGGTCCAGAAGTCGCCCGGCGTTCCGGTCGCCGTTCCTGGCTGCGCCACGGGATCCCGGTCCGGGCCGAACAGCCGGTCGTAGGAAGAAGTCACGATCTCCGAAGCGGCTTCGGCTCTGGGGACCTGGCGAAGTCTGGGCATTGCGTTCCTCCGGAAAAATCGCTTCTCGTACCGGGTGCTGTGGCGCCGTTTCCGCATCCGTGCCTGACGCCGAACGCATCCTAGGATGGGCAGATGACCACAGATCGCGAACTCGACGTCCTGCTCTTCGGCGCTACCGGATTCGTGGGACGCCTGGTCGCCGCGTATCTCGCGGAGCACGCTCCCGCGGGAGCCCGGATCGGCCTCGCCGGGCGATCGGAGCAGCGGCTGGCTGACGTGCGGGCCAGCCTGGGCACGGCGGCTGCCGGATGGCCGCTGCTGGTCGCCGACTCCGGCGATCCTGAGTCAGCCGCCGCGCTCGCGCGTTCATCCAGGGTGGTGGCGACCACCGTCGGGCCGTACCGCAGGCTGGGGCTTCCCCTGGTCCAGGCCTGCGCGGCCGCGGGCACCGATTACGCGGACCTGACCGGCGAGGTGCTCTTCGTCCGGGAGAGCATCGACCTCTGCCACGAGCAGGCAGCCGCCACGGGAGCACGCATCGTGCACTCATGCGGGTTCGACTCGATCCCCTCCGACCTCGGCGTCCTGCTGCTGCACAACGCTGCCCTGGCCGACGACGCCGGCACCCTGGAGGACACTGTGCTCGTCCTGACCGCCGTCCGGGGCGGCTTCAGCGGCGGGACCATCGCCTCGGGAATGGGGCAGTGGGACGAGGCGCGTGCCAATGCCGCCCTTGCCGCCACGGTCAGGGACCCGTACGCGCTGAGCCCTGACCGGTCCGCCGAGCCGGACCTCGGCAGCGAGCGTGATCTCGCCTGGGTCGGCCGCGACCAGGACCTGGGCATCTGGACCGGCCCGTTCGTCATGGCGGGCTACAACACCAGG
>DASWAA010000212.1:0-2774 GCA_036391385.1 Streptosporangiaceae bacterium | reverse complement strand
GTCGACCTCGTTCGCTCCTAAGCCGCGGACTGGCCTGGTGCTGAGGTCGTTCGCTCAGGGCTGAATTCCTGCCGGGACGGCCTGCCGCCCTGGTGCTGGCCGATGACACGAGCCTGGGACGATAGGGACATGAACGACGATACGCGTACCGCGGCGGGGTCCGAGGTCATCGGGTCCGAGGTCATCACGGCGCTCGGCAGCGAGGTCTACCAGATCGACACCCGGATGGCCGGGTACTCCGGGATCACGGCCGGCTACCTGATCCGGTCGGACCGGCCCTGCCTGGTGGAGACCGGGACCGCGCCGTCCGCGCCGATCGTGCGGGACGCGCTGGCCGCCCTCGGGGTCGGTCCCGGCGACCTCGCGACCGTCGTCGTCACGCACATTCACCTGGACCACGCCGGCGGCGTCGGCGATATCGCGCAGATGTTCCCGAACGCGGAGGTCGTGGTGCACGAGCTGGGCGCGCGGCACCTGGCCGACCCGTCCCGGCTGATGGCCAGCGCCCGGATGGTGTACGGGGACGAACTCGACGACCTGTTCGGCGAGCTCGCGCCGACCCCGGCCGACCGGATCAAGGCCGTGCAGCGGACCGGCGTGGTCGACCTGGGCGGCGGGCGCCGGCTGGAGAGCCACTATTCCCCCGGGCACGCCAAGCATCATGTCGGCCTGATCGACTCGGTCAGCGGTGACCTGTACGTCGGGGACGCCGCCGGGATCTACATCCCCGAGACCGGCGACCAGCGGCCCGCCACTCCCCCGCCGGACTTCGACCTGGGCGTCGCGCTGGAATCGCTGCGGCTGTTCGGCGCGCTGCAGCCGAGCCGGCTGCTGTTCAGCCATTACGGGCCGGTCGACGACGTCGAGCGGGCGCTGGAGCGCTCGGCGGAGGAGATCGAGGTCTGGGTGGCCGAGACCAGGCGCGCACGCGGCGCGGGCCTGGACCTCGACCACGCGGTGGCAATGGTCGCCGAGCGGACGAAGGCGCGGTACGCGGTACTCGCGGACGGCGCCGACCCCGAGCTGGCGGCCAAGTACAACCGCATCGCCGGCGCTCCGTCGAACGTCACCGGCATCATGCACTGGCTGGACAAGACCGAGGGCGCGCCGTCCTGATCACGACGTCGCGAGGCCGTCGAGCCAGGCCTGCCACGGCTCGGTCTCGGTCGACGGGTCGCGGTCGTCGAAGTAGTGCGCGGTCGCGAAGACCATGTCGTTGTAGCCGTGGATCAGCATGTACATCGCGTCGTCGGTACGCATGCCCACGAAGCTCGGTGCGCCCACGAACTCCACGGTGCCGCCGACCGGCTCGATCCCGGGTACGCTGAGCCGCGCCGGCTGACCGTCCGCCGCGTCCGCGCCGACGCCGACCGCCGCCGTCATGGCCGCCCACGAGTCTTTGGTGATCGGCCCCGGCATGAACAGCGAGCCCTTCGCGGTGCGCGGTGCGAAGTGCTTCAGGTAGACGGCGAGCTTCGTCAGGTAGGCGTGGTCGCCGACGGACAGGCCGTTGTACTCGGCCTCCCAGTTCTCGCCGAGGAGACCACTGTGCACGACGCGCACCACCGCGCCGCCGCCGTCGCGTGACTCGATGAGCCACTCGAAGGCCATGAACGTGCCGTCCGGGTTCGTATCCTCCTGCGTCGCGTAGCGGTGACCGGGTTCCCAGGCCGTGATGCTGGAGCTGGACACCTCGCCGAACATGGTGAAAGTGCTGGTCTTGCTGGCGCTATCGATTTCGGTGCGCCCCATGAGCCAGGAGTCGACTCCCGGCCCCGACGCGATCGCCGCCCACACCTCGTCCGGCGTGGCGTCGACGGTGATCTCGTTGCGTACCTCGAATGGATGCGTCATGACTGCTGCTGCTCCTCTGCTGGCGGGTCGGCGTCTTCGGTGATGCTCGGATGCACGGCGACGATAACGCGGTGCGGCCGACCAGTTTCGACATGATATTTAGTGATAATTTTGGTGAGTGCGTCCGTGAGCTCGCCTACGAACGCGGCGCGGTCAGCCGGCTTCGCGAACCGCACTTCGGCATCGAGCCCGAACGTGGCGAGCGGCTTGCTGGCCCGCGCCGCCCCGTTGATGAGCGCGCCAGTCTCCCGGACGAGCCGCGCGGCGAGCGCGAGCAGCCAGCGCGCGGACAGCCGATCGGGCGACAGGGTCGGATCGGGCGCGACCGCGGCGAGCGCGGCCGGCGAGATCACGTAGGCCGCGGCGGAAGCCCGCACGACCCGCTCGGTCATGTTGCCCTTGCGGCGCTCCTCGACCAGCTCCACCAGGCCGTGCTGCTCAAGGGTCTTGACGTGGTAGTTGACCTTCTGCCGAGCAAGCCCAAGCCGCGCCGCGAGTGTGGTCGCGGTGTGTGGCTCGGCCAGCTCCGCGAGCAGCCGAGCCCGGATCGGATCGAGCGAGACCTCCGCTGCTGCGGCATCCTCGATCACTGCGACATCGTGCATGCCCTAACGCTGTCACCGACAATTATTTTTGTCAAGACTGCAGAAGTCATCTTGAGAAATCTTCTTGTCCAGCTCGTCGCGGTCACGCCGCTCCGGCGAGCCGCACACCGCCTCGACCGCGGACAATCGCAGGCGAGCGCCCCGTGAACGATCTGACGGCCGAGTACAGCCGCATCGTCTTCATCCGATAGCTCGCGAAACGGACGCGAAACGGACTGAAACGTAGAGGAAGCGGACGGCTCGGCGTGCGCCCTGACCTCCGGAGCCGAACGTGCTAGCGGCCGACCGTCCCCTGCACGAGCCGGTAGGCCGTCA
>DASWAA010000211.1:0-12201 GCA_036391385.1 Streptosporangiaceae bacterium | reverse complement strand
CCGGGCCTTGGCAGCCACGTGCACTGGGACCGGCGGCTCGACAGCAGGCTCGCCGGGGCCATGATGGGCATTCAGGCGATCAAGGGGGTCGAGATCGGCGACGGGTTCAGCACGGCCGCCAGGCGGGGCTCGCAGGCGCACGACGAGATCGAGCCCGGGCCAGACGGCGTGCGGAGGCTGACCAACCGGGCAGGCGGAATCGAGGGCGGGATGAGCACGGGGGACCCGATCAGGGTCCGCGTCGCGATGAAGCCGATCTCGACGATCCCGCGAGCCCTGTCCACCGTGGACGTGCGTACCGGCCAGCCCGCCAAGGCCATCAACCAGCGCAGCGACGTGACTGCCGTCCCTGCCGCCGGCGTCGTCGCCGAGGCGATGGCCGCCCTGGTGATCGCGGACGCGGCCCTGGAGAAGTTCGGCGGCGATAGCGTGGCCGAGACCCGCCGGAACCTGGCGGGCTACCTGGAGACCCTGGTGATCCGATGACCGGCCCTATCGCGATCCTGATCGGCCCGCCCGGAGCGGGCAAGTCGACGGTTGGCATCCTGCTCGCGGCCAGGCTCGGTGTCGCCTTCACCGACACCGATTCCGAGATCGAGGCCGTCGCGGGGAAACCGGTCAGCGACATCTTCATCGAGGACGGCGAGCCGGTCTTCCGCCAGCTCGAGCGCGTCGCGGTCGGGCGGGCGCTGGACGCTCATGACGGCGTCGTCGCGGTCGGCGGCGGCTCGGTCCTCGATCCGCAGACCCAGGAAAGGCTCGCCGGGCGCCCGGTCGTCTACCTGGAGACCGGGTTCTCGGCGGCGGTGAAGCGAGTTGGCCTGAGCCAGGCACGGCCGCTGCTGATCGGCAACCCGCGGGCCACACTCAAGGCGCTGCTCGACCAGCGGCTGCCGATCTACGAGCGGCTCGCCGCGTTCACGGTCGCCACCGACGACCGCGACCCGGAGGAGATCGCTGCCGAGATCGCCGGGAAGCTGGCGGCACAGTGAGCACGGCACAGTGAGCACGCCACAATGAGCGCTACGCGGATCGGGGTCGGCGGTGAGCGCCCTTACGAGGTCGTCGTCGGGCACGGGGTTACCGGCGAACTGCCGTCACTGGTCGGCAGGCAGGCGCAGTCGGTCGTGCTCATTCACGCGGAGGGGCTTGAGCACCTGGCCCGGCCGGCCTGCGAGGCGCTTGCCGCCGCCGGCTACACCGTGCACGCCGAGCCGGTTCCCGCTGGCGAGGCGGCCAAGGACGTCACCGTGGCGGCGGCACTGTGGTCGCGGCTCGCAGCACACCGGATCTCCCGCTGCGACGCGATCGTGGGACTGGGCGGCGGGGCGGTCACCGACCTTGCCGGGTTCGTCGCCGCCACCTGGCTGCGCGGCGTGAGCGTCGTCCTCGTCCCGACGACGCTGCTCGCGGTGGTGGACGCGGCGATCGGCGGCAAGACGGCGATCAACATCCCGGCCGGCAAGAACCTGGTCGGGGCGTTTCATACCCCGGGTGGCGTGCTAGCCGACCTGAATTACCTCGCCACGCTGCCCCGGCGCGAGTACGTGAGCGGGCTGGCCGAGGTGATCAAGGCCGGGTTCATCGCCGACCCGGTGATACTCGACCTGATCGAGGAGGACCCGGCATCGGCGTCGGTGCCCGGCGGCCGCCACGAGCGGGAGCTTGTCGAGCGGGCGATCCGGATGAAAGCCGGCGTGGTCACCGCCGACCTGCGCGAGTCCGGGCAGCGGGAGATGCTGAACTACGGCCACACGCTCGGCCACGCGATCGAGCAGGCCGAGGACTTCACGATCCCGCACGGTGAGGCTGTCGCGATCGGGATGATGTTCGCCGGCGCCGTCGGCCGGCTGGCCGGGAGGCTCGACGAGGCGACCGCACGGCGGCACGGCGAGGTGCTGACGGCTGTCGGCCTGCCGGTCACCTACCCGGGCGGCTCCTGGCCGCGACTGCGCGAGGCGATGTCCGTGGACAAGAAGACGCGCGGCCGGCACCTGCGTCTGGTCGTACTCGACGGGCTCGCCAGACCCGGGATCCTGGCCGACCCGCCCGAGGACCTGCTCGCGCGCGCCTACCAGGAGGTGTGAGATGCGGACGGTCCTGGTGCTCAACGGACCGAACCTGTCCAGGCTCGGCTCGCGCGAGCCGGACGTCTATGGCACGGCGACCCTGGCCGACCTGGAAAAGGAGTGCGCGGCGACGGCCGCCGAGCTAGGCCTGGCCGTCGACTTCCGGCAGACCGACGATGAGGCCCAGCTGCTCGCCTGGGTGCATGAGGCCGCGGACCGGCGGCTGCCGATCGTGCTGAACCCGGCTGCCTTCACGCACTACTCGTACGCACTGCGCGATGCCCTGGCGATGCGAACGGCCCCCCTCGTCGAGGTGCACATTTCCAACCCGGCCGCCCGGGAGGCGTTCCGGCATACCTCCGTCGTGGCGGCCGTGGCCGACGGCACGATCGCCGGCTTCGGGTTCGGCTCGTACCGGCTTGCCCTGCGCGCGATTGCCGGCCTGCTGGCTGATGACGGCTAGGAGGCCGGCAGCTACGATGCTCTGGTCCGCTTAGTGCCGACCTCCGGGAGACCAGTTGCGCATCGGAATGTCACTCAACTACGCGGGCGGATTCGCCGAGACGGTCGCCGAGCTTGCCGACTACGAGAAGGCTGGCCTGGACATCGTCTTCGTCCCCGAGGCGTATAGCTACGATGCAGTCAGCCAGCTTGGCTACGTAGCGGCCAGGACGGAGCGGCTCCAGCTCGCCTCGGGAATCATGCAGCTGTACACGAGGACTCCGACGCTCACCGCGATGACGGCGGCCGGCATCGACTACGTCTCGAACGGCCGGTTCAACCTGGGCATCGGGGTGTCCGGGCCGCAGGTGATCGAGGGCTGGCACGGAGTCCCCTACGACGCGCCGATCGGCCGGACCAGGGAGACCATCGAGATCTGCCGCGCGGTCTGGCGCCGGGAACGGCTGACCTACGACGGCAAGTACTACCAGATCCCGCTGCCGGCCGACCAGGGCACGGGCCTGGGCAAGGCGCTGAAGCTGATCAACCACCCGGTACGGGACCGGATCCCGATCTTCCTCGCCGCGGTCGGCCCGAAGAACACCGAGATGGCCGCTCGGATGTGCGAGGGCTGGCAGCCGATCTTCTTCTTCCCCGAGAAGGCCGGCGACATCTGGGGCGCCTCGGTGGCCGCGGGCACGGCCAGGCGGGATCCGTCGCTGCCGCCGCTTGACGTCATCGCCCAGGCGACGCTCGCGATCGGAGACGACGTGGCCGACCTCGTCGACCTCGGCCGGCCGGTGATGGCGCTGTACGTGGGCGGGATGGGCGCCAGGGGCCAGAATTTCTACACCAAGCTGGCCTCGGACTACGGCTACCCGGACGAGGCGATCGCGATCCAGGACGCCTACCTGGACGGCCGCAAGGACGAGGCGGCCTCGCTGGTGCCGCGGTCGCTGCTTGAGGGCGTCTCGATGATCGGCTCGAAGTCGCACGTGGCGGATCGGATCGCGGCCTACAAGGAGGCCGGAGTCACCACGCTGAACGTCCAGCCGCTCGCGCACACCCACGAGGACCGGGTACGGCTGATCGAGCAGATCAAGGAGATGGTCTCCTAGCGGGCCGCATCGCCGGCCCAGCCGCCAGCTGATCCGAGGGAACAGTCCGCCTGCGGGCCCGGTTGCACCTGGCGGGTGAATCGCGGGCGAGCAGGGGAGGATCTGACCGTGGGCGCGGGAAACGGACCGGTGGTCCGCATCGTCATCGTGGGAGCCGGGTTCGCCGGGCTCGCGGCGGTCGACGCTCTGGTCGGGTCGGGCGCGGAGGTCACCCTGGTCGACCGGCACCCGTACAGTACGTTCCAGCCCTTGCTCTATCAGGTGGCGACGGCCGGTCTCACGTCGGCGGACGTCGCCTACCCGCTGTGGGCGGTGGTGCGCAAGCGGCGGGCCAGGTTCCGCCGCGGCGAGCTGACCGGGATCGACCGGGCGGCCAGCGAGCTCGAGCTCGCGGACGGGAGCAGGCTCGGCTACGACTACCTGATCCTGACGACCGGGGTGTCGGCGGCGTTCTTCGGCGTCACCGGCGCGGCCGAGCACGCGATGAGCCTGTACACCAGGCACGACGCCGTCGTGCTGCGCGACGAGCTGCTCGCGGACCTGGAGCAGCTCGCGGCCAGCCCGGCAGACGAGCTGAACATCACGGTGGTCGGCGGCGGCGCGACCGGAGTCGAGCTGGCCGGGACGCTTGCCGAGCTGAGGAACATCGCCCTGCCCGCCACGTTCCCCGAGATCGAGCAGGACCGGGTCCACGTCAGGCTGATCGAGGCCACGGATGTCCTGCTCGGGCCGTTCGCGCCCGGGCTGCGCGACTACACCCTGCGCCAGCTGCTTGATCGCGGTGTCGAAGTCCGGCTCGGATCGGCGATCAGGGAAGTCAGGGAGCAGGAGGTCGAGCTAGCCGACGGCGAGGTGCTGCCCAGCGACATCACCGCGTGGGCGGCGGGCGTGGCCGGGCCGGCCGGAACGAGCGCGCTCGGCCTGCCCACCGGGCGCGGCGGGCGGATCGTGACCGGCCCCGACCTGCGCGTGCAGGGAGAGGAGCGGATCTTCGCCGCCGGGGACATCGCGCTGATCGAGGACAACCCGCAGCCGCAGCTCGCCCAGCCGGCGATCCAGCAGGGCAGGCACGCGGCGGCACAGATCCGGCGGCTCATGCACGGCCGGGCCACGACCGGGTTCAGCTACAAGGACAAGGGCATCATGGCGACCATCGGGCGCCGCTCCGCCGTCGTGCAGCTCCCGAGCCGGGTCAAGATCAAGGGCACGCTCGCCTGGCTGGCCTGGCTCGTGCTGCACCTGGTGACCCTGCTGGGCCACCGGAACCGGCTGGCCGCGCTGGTCAACCTGTCGTGGCGCTACCTGACCTGGAGCAAGGGCGGCGGCGTGATCATCGGCGACGAGACCCCGCCGCCGCGGCACTACTGGCCATCGTCTGCTCCGCCCGGTGAAGCTGCGCGTGGTGAGGTTGCGCGTGGTGAAGCTGCGGCCGGCGAGGCTCCGGCCAGCAAGCGAGATCTGATCGGGCGCTGATTTAGGCCTGCGCAGACGCGAGGGCAGCCGCATCTGGCTTGCCGAGAGGTGGAGACTGGGCAGCGGCAGCGAGCCGGATCGAGGCGGACGGGGTGACAGAGACGGCTCAGGGACGGGCAGGGCGGGGCAAGGAAGCGGTATCCAGCGGGTTGACCGGCAATCATGCCCGCTGTCGTGCTGTCATGGCTGGGCAGGGACGCAAAGGGTTGCCGTCGGCCGTGTTCAAGGCCATACAGTTCGGATATGCCACAGATTCACGCGCTCCGGCGCGAGCGGGTCGCCGCCATCGTCGCAGAGTTCGATGCCGATGCCGCGCTCATCACTCGCGACGTGAACGTCCGGTATCTCACCGGGCTGGCCAGCTCGAACTCGGCGCTGCTGCTGCCCGCCGACGGGCCTGCCGTGCTCGCCACGGACTCCCGCTACGCGGGAACCGCCGAGCGTGACTGCCCGGACGTCGAGTTGCTGATCGAGCGCCTCATCGAGCCGGCCCTGGTCCGCAGGGCGCTGGCCGGCGGCTGGCATGCCATCGCGTTCGAGGACGACGAGATGACCGTGCAGCGGCACCAGGAGCTGCTGAGGATCGACACTGGCGGCGCCGGTGTCCGGCCCGACCTGGTGCCGCTGGACGACGCGCTGTGCGAGCTCCGGATGGTCAAGGACGAGACCGAACTTGAGTTGCTCGCGCGGGCCTGCTCGATCACCAGCGAGGCGTTCTCCGCGGTGCTCGACCGGCTCAGGCCGGGGGTGACCGAGCGCGAGTACGCGATCGCACTGGAGCGGGCCATGATCGACCTGGGCGCCGAGGCGCTCGCGTTCGACACCATCGTCGCGTCCGGGCCGAATGGCGCCATCCCGCATCATGTCCCCGGAGACAGGCCGTTCTGCTCCGGAGATCTTGTGACGATCGACTGCGGCGCCAGGTTCGGGGGTTATCACGCCGACATGACCAGGACGGTGGCCATCGGCCGCCCAGCCGACTGGCAGCGGGAGATCTACCAGATAACTGAGCAGGCGCAGGCGGCCGGGGTCGCCGCGGCACGGGACGGGGCCGACGTCATCGACGTGGACGCCGCAGCCCGTGACCTGATCGAGGCAGCCGGATATGCCGGGCATTTCTCCCACGGCCTAGGACATGGCGTCGGCCTGGAGATCCACGAGGCACCGATCATCGGATACGGCCGGACCGGTACACTTACAGACCGGGTACCAATCACCATCGAGCCCGGAATCTATCTGCCTGGCCGCGGCGGCGTCCGGATCGAGGACACGCTCGTCGTCCGCGCAGGTGCCGGGGCGGCGGGATCGGCTCAGCCGCTTACCACGATCACCAGGGAACTGCTCGTCCTGTAGCGCTCGCCTTGGAGCCGGCGCGTTCCGGACGTGGCGGTCCCGCCCGCATGCAGGAGAGCGACCAACGTGGCGACCACGAACGACCTCAAGAACGGCATGACCCTCAGCATCGACGGCCAGCTCTGGAACGTCGTGGAGTTCCAGCACGTCAAGCCCGGCAAGGGCGGGGCGTTCGTGCGGACCAAGCTCAAGAACGTGATGAGCGGCAAGGTCGTCGACCGGACCTTCAACGCGGGCGTCAAGGTCGACGTCGCCAACGTGGACAAGCGGGAGATGCAGTACCTGTACCGCGAGGGCGACGACTTCGTGTTCATGGACACCCAGGACTACGACCAGCCCAGGATCCCGGCGGTCACCGTTGGCGACGGGGCCGACTACCTGCTCGAGGAGCAGACGGTGACCGTGGCGTTCAACGAAGGCGTGCCGCTGTACGTCGAGCTGCCCCCGGCTGTCGAGCTGACCGTCAGTCAGACCGACCCCGGGCTGCAGGGCGACCGGTCGACCGGCGGCACTAAGCCGGCCACCCTGGAGACCGGTGCGCAGATCCAGGTGCCGCTATTCATCACGACGGGCGAGAAGATCCGGGTGGACACCCGTACCGGCGACTACCTCGGCCGGGCGTGACCCCGCCGGACCGGGACGGGAGCCGCCGTGTCGGCGCGGAGTAAGGCGCGCAAGCGGGCGCTCGACGTCCTGTTCGAGGCCGAGATGCGGCGGGAATCGCCGCTGAGCGTGCTCGAGGCCAGGATGATCCAGGCGGACCCGCCGATCACGGCCTATGCCATCGAGCTAGTGCAGGGTGTCCAGGCGCACCGAGAGCGCATCGACGAGCTGCTCTCGCAGAACGCGGTGGGCTGGACGCTGGAGCGGATGCCGGCGGTGGACCGGAACATCTTGCGGATCGGCAGCTACGAGCTGCTGTGGGGGGCCGACGTGCCCGAGGCGGTCGCGATCAGCGAGGCCGTGCTGCTGGCGCGCGACTTGTCTACCGACGCGTCGCCAACTTTCGTGAACGGCCTGCTCGCCAGGCTGCTGGAGCTCAAGCCGAGCCTCGCCGAGCGTGAGGCGCAGCCCGAGTAGCCGCAGGATGCCCGCGGATAGCGGGTGTCGGTGCCTGCGGTTACAGTCGAGTGGCGGCCTGCGCGGTGGCGAAGTTCGCTGCTGCGGACGGCCCGGCGGAAGGATCAGCGGACACCGTGGAGCAGGCAGGCGCGCCCGATGACACCGGCTGTCACATCCTGCATATCGATATGGATGCGTTCTATGCCAGCGTCGAGATCAGGGACCGGCCCGAGCTTGCCAGCAAGCCCGCCATCGTGGCATACACGGGCGGCCGCGGCGTCGTGCTGTCGGCCAACTACATCGCGCGCGGCTTCGGCGTGCGATCGGCGATGCCAGTCACGCGGGCCAGGCGGCTGTGCCCGCACGCGGTCTTCATCATGCCGAGGCACGAGTTGTATAGCGCGGTCTCCCGCGAGGTCATGGCGATCTTCCAGTCGGTCACCCCGGAGGTCGAGCCGCTCTCGCTGGATGAGGCATTCCTCGATATCTCCGGCGCCATCCGGCGGCTCGGCCGGCCGTCGGTCATCGGCCAGCTGATCCGGCAGCAGGTATCTGACCAGCTCGGCATTACCTGCTCGGTCGGTATCGCGTCCACGAAGTTCGTCGCCAAGCTCGCCTCGGTGCACTGCAAGCCCGACGGCTTGCTCGTCATCCCGGCCGACCGGGTCCTCGATTTCCTGCACCCGCTGCCCGTATCCGCGCTGTGGGGCGTGGGCGACAGGACAGGCAAGGTGCTGGCCAGGCTTGGCCTGCGCACGGTAGCCGACCTGGCGAACGCGCCGGTCGCGACACTGGAGCGCGAGCTTGGCAAGGCGAGCGCCGCGCATCTGACAGCGCTGGCCTGGGGCAGGGATGATCGCAGGGTCACGACTGGGGTGCAGGAGAAGAGCGTCGGAGCCGAGGAGACCTTTGCCACCGACATCAGCGATCCCGAGGTGATCCGCAGGGAGTTCCTCAGGCTGGCCGGGCGGACGGCGCGGAGCCTGCGTTCTTCCGGGAACGCCGCCCGGACGATCTCGGTCAAGCTGAGGCGGGCCGACTTCACCACCATCACCAGAGCGCGTACGCTCGCCGAGCCGACCGACGTAGCACAGAAGATCTACGCGACCGCTTGCGAGCTCTATGCCGCCTCGGGATTCGCCGGGATCCCGTTGCGGCTGGTCGGAGTCCGGGCCACCGGACTCGGTCCGGCCGGTGTGACCGGGACGCAGCTAGCGCTCGGCGAGCGCCCGGATGCCTGGCGGCAGGCCGAGAGCGCGATGGACAAGATCACCAGCAGGTTCGGTACCGGAGCGGTCAGACCGGGATCTCTGGTCACGCCGGACCAGGAGGAGCTCCGCAGCAGGGAGTGAGCCAGGCCGCTGGCGCGCAGCAGGGTGGCCCCGAGCAGGCACGCGGGGCGGTCCGAGCGGGCAGTTTCGCGGGCCGAGCGGGCAGTAAAGTTGGCCCGGGCAGGCATCTGGAGTGGCCCTGGTTCGCTGTCCCCTTTCAAAGAACCCGCTGGCACTCGTATTCTGGGGATAGCCAGGCCGCAGGACGTGCATCGTCAGGTCCGGCGGGCGCGAGTAATTGGGAGGCACCGTGCCGCTTTCTGAGCACGAGCAGCGCCAGCTCGAGCAGATCGAGCAGGCGCTCTATGCCGAGCACCCGCGGTTCGCCAAGGCAGTGCGGGCGGCGGACCCGCAGGTTCACTACAAGCGCCGAGTGATCTACGCGGGCGTCCTCTTCGTGATCGGCGTGGCCTTGCTGCCGGTCGGGCTCGCCTCCACGATCATCGCGATCAGCGTTGCGGGGTTCGTCGTGATGCTGGCCTCCTGCTACTGGGCTGCGATGAGCTACCGCCGGATGAACGGCCTGGCCACCGGGCGGTTGCCGCTGCGCGACCGCAAGGCCATGCGCCGGGACAAGGGGGGCGGGCGAAGCATCCGGCACTCCGGCACGGGATTCAGCGAGCGGCTCGAGGAACGCTGGCGCCGTCGCCAGGAAGGCCGCGACAGCTAGGGGCAGTCAGCCGCATGGGCAGTCAGCCGAACCGCTGGCTTATCCGAGCGTTCCTTCTCCCTGCGCGGGCATCCATCCGGTGAGCAGGCCGAGACCCTGGCGGACGGCCGCCCCCAGCGGGCTGAGCGTCGAGGCCGGCAGCAAGCGCGCGCGCCATCGGGCGGTCAGTCCGGCGCTGCGAGCCAGCGACCGGCGGACTTGCTTCACGTCGGCCCGGACGGTGTCTGCCGCCTCTGGTACGGGCGCGTACCGGGCGCGTTCCACCACTATGGCGATCCGGCGCACTGCCGACCGCGCGTCGTCGCTGAGCCCGGCCTCGGAGCCGATGCGCCGGGCAATCGCGCGCGGAGACTCGCTCGCCTGGCAGGTCAGCCCGTAGTCGTCCAGGTCAGCGCAGAGTTCCTGCCACGCCGCATGCGCGAGAGATTCGTCGTCTCGTGCGGCGCTCCAGCGGCGACGGCGCGACATCATCCTGACCAGTCCGGGCGCCGCGGCCAGGAGCACGAAGACAGCCAGGACGGACCAGCCGATCGGTGCAGCGCTCCTTGAGTTGCGGACGGCGCCTGTCCCTGCGCTGCCGGTGGGGAATGGCACCTTCTTGTAGAACGGGTGAGCGCTGGCGGACGTGCTCGGCGACGGCCCGTGCGAGTTACCGTTTTTCGAGCCCGGACCAGACTTGCTGCCATGGCCTGGCAGCGCCGCTGTCACGTAGGACGGCTGAGTCGCCGAGTCCTGTCCGCCCGATCCGCCCGGCGTCGGCTCGAACCTGAGCCAGCCGATGCCGGAGAAGTACAGCTCCGGCCAGGCGTGAGCGTCGGCGGAGGTGACCACCCAGGTGCCGTCCGCGTGCTCGGTGCCCGCGGTGTAGCCGACGGCCACCCTGCTGGGGATGCCGACCAGCCTGGCGAGCACGGCCATGGCGAAGGCGTACTGCTGGCAGTAGCCTTGCCGGGTGGTCGTCAGGAACGTCAGCAGCCCCTGCGCGGTGTTCGGCACGGCCGGCGGATGCAGGCTGTAGCTGAAGCGGCTCGTATGGAACCATTGCTCGAGCGCGACGGCTCTGCCGAAGGCAGTGGTCTTGCCTTTGGTGATCCGCAGCGCGATCTTCGTCAGCTGTGCCGTCTGCGGCGACTGGAAGCCTAGGTAAGCCTGCCTGATCGGGGCCGGTATCTGCTGCGGCGCCGTCAGCTGGGCCGGTGTCGGTGTTACCTCACCGTTCGTGACGGTGTAGGTCTGGCCTGAGTGGCTGGCCTCGCCCGAGTAGACCATCAGCGTGCCGTCGGCCTCCCGCCAGTTGCCGGCCACGCTGAGCCGCATCGGCCAGTACGGCACGGGGAGGAAAAAGACCTTCCACCAGTAGCCGTTGACCTGGCCGAGCTTGATCGTCGTAAAGATCTGCTGCTGCACCGTGCTGGGATTCAGGCCGGGTGCCTGCTGCAGCGGTCCGCCGGTCACCTGTGCGCTGCGAACCGGCGGCACCAGATCCCACAGGCCCTTGTCCCGGTCGTAGTTCAGCACGTACACCTGCAGGTAGTTGCCCCCGCTCGCGCCGTTCGACTGGTAGGAGAGCACGGTCTGCGCGGACTTCCTGGCCAGCAGGCCGTTCATCTCGTCGACCGGGTTGGGGAACCCGACCGGCACCGCGCCCTTGCCGCCGGAGAAACCGGAGAAGATCCGGTGCAGGTTCAGGCTCGGCAGCAGCAGCGGGACCACGATGGCCGCGCAGACCGCGGCAAGGCCGATCCGCCGCCCCGTCGCGGCCAGGCCGCCGATATCGGCCCCCGCCGCCCGCTCGTCGCCGGACTGATGCCAGACCGTGACGACCCGGCCCCAGCCGCGCAGTCGGCTGCGGCCATCGGACGACAGCAGCGCCAGGTAGCCGGTGGCCGCCAGCACGAACGTGAAGATAGCCCCTGGACCGCTGACCTTCGCGGTCGTCGCGATCGGCGCCAGGTAGATGACCAGGAGCGGCAGCCCCGCGATGGCTGGCTTGCGCAGCCGGACCGCGACGAAGTCGACGATGATCGCGGCGGCTCCGATGCTCGCTGCCGCCAGGAGCGCGACGCCATGCGTCCCGGCGACCGGGGGAGAGTACTTGGCCAGGCTGGCGCCGCTGGTGGCCAGGTGCACCAGGTGGCGCAACGATGCCGTCGTGGGAATCACCCGGACTAGTGACTGGGGTCCGGCGTGCAGGACGTTGAGGTAGAGCAGCAAGGCCGCGACATACGTCACGTCGGCGGCGATAGTGCGGAACAACCGGAGCCCGGACGCGCTGCCGGCACAGCAACCGATGACCACCGTGGCGATGAGCTTGAAGTAGAGCGGCTGGGCGGCGAGCATCGGCGCGGTGGCCGCTGCCGACAGGACCGTGGCGCCGACGGCCGAAGGCACGGGGCTAAGCCGGGTCAGCAGGCCGGCGAGCGCGACGACCAGCACCGCCCCGGCCGACTCGACGAGCCAGCGGCCGCCGCTGATCAGGGCGAACTCCGAGATGGACGCGAGGATGACCGCGAGGGCGGCGGCGATGGTCAGCCGGTAGTTCATGGCGTCGCCGTCCCCAGTCCGGCCAGGCCGGTCATAGACAGGCTGCCGGTCCGCGGCAGCCGCTGCCAGGCGACCGCGAGCGGGGTGGCTGCGTCGACCGGCACCACCCGCCATCCAGCCGCGCGGAACACCGCCTGCGC
>DASWAA010000210.1:0-7390 GCA_036391385.1 Streptosporangiaceae bacterium | reverse complement strand
GATACGGTCGGGTCGTTGACGACGATGTCGTTGTCGGAACTGCGGCCGATCCGCACCGTCACACCGGGAGCGAAGGTATATAGCCGCCCATTCACGGTAACGTGCAGGTCGCTCATTTCTGCAGCCCTTTCCGGGTCATTTAGCTCACGATCCTGCCATGCGCGGATCCGAAGTCAATCGCCATCGGACGGATGGCCAGGCGGCGCTGTGGCTCGACGCTCTTCGGGTTCTCCCCGAGCGGAGTCATGGTCCACGACCCCGTGCTCGCGTTCCGGAGCACGTATTCCCCCGGGCGGGACGGGTGGTTCTCGACGACTCCGAGAACCGTGTCGTGATCACGGTTGCGGCTCAGGTGGTGCGGCGTGATGACCGCGCCCTGCGAGAGCACGACAGTGCAGGCGGGCAGTTCGAGCAGCTTCGGCCGGGGCGGAACCCGGTTGCAGTTCCAGCAGCGCAGTGCCGGGTCGTCCGGATCGTAGAAGACCGATGCCTGGCATGAGCAGACCGACACGCAGTCGCTCAGCCGGATCAGCGCCCGGCGCCAGACGCCCTCGGCGACCCGGCCGATCCCGGACGGATCGCGCAGGCCGGTCGTGAACGCGCGCTCGAAGACGGCGCGGAAGAACCTCGGGTACAGGCGCCACCAGACGCTCACCGGGTCACCGGGCCGCGGCGGGTTCGAGTGGTCGACGGGGTCGAAGATGAAGACCGGCTCGGTGCCGAAGTGCCTGAGCGCGAGATCGGTCTCGGAGTGGTGGTCCGAGCCAGCCCACGAGTACGACTCGTCGGTCCGCACGCCCTCGAGCGGGTGGCCGTGCATGAAAAGGTAGAACATGAACACGGCCAGCGAGTGCAGGTCGGTCAGGCTGGACGGGGCAGCTTCGCGGCGCACCACCTCCGGTGCCATGAACCGCAGCGTGCCCCAGACGAAGACCTCGCCGCCGTCGAGCCCGACGTTGTCGTTGTCGATGATGGCTACCTCGGAGTGGTCCGGGTCCACCCACAGGTTGCCGAAGCTGATGTCGCGGTAGCACAGGCCGGCCGAGTGCAGTGCCTCGAACGCGGTGACCAGGTGCCGGCCGACCGTGATGACCGTTCGGAACGGCGGCTGCTCGGGCCGGGAGACCAGCTGAGCGAAAGACGAGAACCTTTGCTCCAGCCGCGGCATCACATATCCGAATCCGGAGACCTCGTCGCTGACCACGAGGTCGATCGGCCAGATGAAGGCGCGATGCGGCCGCCCGCGTTCCACTAGGGCGGCGATCGACTTGCGCAGCTCGCTCGACGGGGCGTAGCGGTACCACTTGACCGCGTAGGGTGCGCCGCCGATGGTGACCGCGTGCACCACGCCCTGACCACCCTCACCCAGCCGCTCGCCGACGGTCACGGCGGTGCCAGCTCGCACCATCCGCAGCGTCCGGCCCTGCAGGGTAATCTGCTGAGCGCTCAACGGGCACCAGCCCCGTTCGACCGGGGCGGTTCCCACTTGGCCGTGGCCTGGTCGGAGATGGAGATCTCCTCAGTCGCCGGGCCCGAGTGCTCGGCCGGCACCTGCGGCCCCGGCGGCACCTGCGGCCCCGCCGACGCGGTGATGGGCTGCTGCCGCACGGTCACCGGCTCGATGGGCCGCTGTCCAGTCGGCACCTGAGCGCTCGGCACGGTGTCGGCATGCGGCATGGCCGGGATCGTCGTCTCCTCGGTGCCAGGATCCAGGTCCGACCGGCCGGGTCCGCCAGGGCGCGTGCTTCTCGTCGCAGCGGTCGGCCCGAGTAGCAGCGCGACGCTCGTATCGTCGGCGCTGCCTTCGGACGACGCGCACCTGGCAGTCCACGACGGCAGCTGGCTGGCCAGCCACTGCGCGTCCCGGTCCCTGAGCATCCAGGCGAGGTCCTCGCTGAAGGCCCGCGGCCACTCCTCGACGACCTGCGCGTTGCCATAGCCGTCCGTGGCGAGCAGTACGGCAAGCAGCGGAGTGCTCACGGTATCGACCACGGCGACCCGGAAGTCGGACTGGGCGCTCGGGCCGCACAGGCTCGTGGTGACCAGCCCGTCTAGCTGCGGATCGACGGGCACAGGCTGCAGGACGCCGCCGTCGGTCCGCACGCCGACGACATCGCCGTCACCGATCTGCGCCAGGACTAGCCAGCCCCGCAGCGCTATCCCGAGCAGCAGTGTGGAGCCGTAGGCGATCGCCGGGTCATCGCCCTTGAGCCGCTGGTCTTGCTCGGAGTCGGTGAAGGGGTCTGCCTGCGCATCAGCGAGCACGGCCGCACGCCACCGGTTCACGATGGCAGGGACCAGGAACTCCTTGACCAGCCCGGTCAGCGCGCTGGCCGTGGCTTGCGGGCTGGGCCGGTCCTGGAGTTGCGCCGGAATGATGTCCTGGGCCTCGATCCGGTCGGCGAGTTCCTGCGCGACCTGGCATCCGATCCGGGCCGCGATGCGTGATCCGCGGGCGCTGCGCAGGTGCCGTGAGTGCCCGTGCCCGTCGGCGACGGCACCGACCACGCCGTCGGTGCCGGCCCGCTCGGACGCGACCGCATCCTGGTTCGGCGCGCCCGTCGCCAGGTGCGAGGCGCCCCGCTCGGAAGCGGTCAGCACGAGCCAGCCCGGCTTTCGTCCGGATCCGTCCGCCGGCGCCGTCTCGGGTGGCGGTGACGTCACAGGATGTCCTCGATGCTGCCGTAACTGCCCGGGTCTGCTGGCACGCCAGGATCGGAGCCGCGACGCGGGTCGGCCTTGATCAGCTGAGCGGCGAGCGCACCGCGGTCGGCGCCGATCTCCGACATCCGGGAGACCGCGATCGACGCTGTCACCAGGCGGTCGGCGATCTCGTCGGTTCCGTCGGCGACGAGGACCGGCACCTCGGGACTGCGGAACCGGTCCAGCGGCTCTGAGTTCGCGTCCCGGCCGATCGCGACGGCGAGCCGGAGTGCCGAGCGCCCGGCGGTGACCTCAAGCAGCGAGGCCAGCCCCGACTCGAAGCCGCCGGGCGGGTCCGTCGGCAGCCCGTCGGTGACCAGCAGGATGGCCGGCCGCAGTGCGCGCCGCTCCAGGCGGTCCGGGCTGAGCACCTCGGCGACGGCACGGAAGGCCGGCCCCATGTTGGTTCGGCCCATCGGCACGTACTCGAGGTTCTGCCAGTGCCTGCTCAGCTCGGCGACCGGGATCGGCTCAGAGACGGCCCACTGCGGCGCGGAGGCGAACGCCAGGATCCTGATCAGCAGCTGCGCCTGTAGCTGGTCGCGCTCCCAGTCGACGAGATGCGGCAGCATGGACCTGAGCGCGTAATTCAGGGCCTGCATCTTCTCGCCCTTCATCGAGCCGGAGCAATCCGCCATCACGATGAAGTGCAGTGGTCGCCTGGCGACTCCGCCGCCAGGCATCAGCGTCTCAGTCACGGGACAGGCCTACCCCCGCCTCAGCCATAGTTCAAGGTCGTCCACCAGTTGTAGAGATCCCTGCTCGTGTCAGTGCTGTTGTTGTCCTGAGCGACGAAGAAGACGTTCTGTGTCGGCATCGCCCAGATCATCTGCGCGTGCCCCTTGCCCCCGACGTCGCACTCCAGGACCTGGTCAGGGCGATGCGCAGAGTATTTCGGGTTCGACTTAGCGAACCAGATCTCCTTGCCCTGGGTGAAGCCAGCGGGAGGCGGGCAGCCCTCCGGGCTGGCGGTGGACTTCTTGAACCCGACGAACTTGTTGATCTGTGACAGTCCCGTCCGGAGGTCACCGGGGTTGTCGAACTGGAAGCCGATGATGAAGACGCCCGCGCGGGCGGTGTGGCCGCAGTCGATGCTGCTGGTAATAGTGGCACTGTTCAGGACAGGCGAGCCGTCGGTGAACGTGAGCGGGGTCGGCGCGGCGCAGTTGGTCCCTACCGGCCTCTCACCGACCGGGTTCATGATGGTTGTCAGCGCCTCCACGCCGCCAGTCACCGGCGCCGTTTGCCTGGGCGTCGCCGGCGACGTGGCCGGCGGAGTTGTACGGATCGACGGAGTGTGCCCGCCGCCACTGCTACTGCTGTTGTTCTTGCCGCCGCCTCCGCCGGACAGGATGACCGCGATCACGATGAGCACGACCAGGGCAGCGACGCCGCTGCCGATCCAGAGCCCGCGCTTGCCCTTGGGCTTGGTGCCCGGGATCGGCCCGAAACCTCCGCCCAGGCCGTAACCGCCTGCGCCGGGGCCGTAACCGCCTGCGCCCTGCGGCCACGTGGGCCCGCCCGGTCCGCCCGGCCCGCCCGGCCCGCCCGGCCACGTGGGTGCGCCGGGTGCGCGTGGTGCGCCCGGTCCGGCCTGGCCGAGCCTGGCGCCGGGTGCCTGCCAACCCTGCTGCCCGAACCCGCCGCCTGCCTGCCATCCGCCGGGCGCCTGCTGCCCGGCGCCCTGCTGCCCGAACCCGCCGCCTGCCTGCCATCCGCCCGGCTGGCCGGACCCCGCCGCTGGCGGCCACGCTCCGGGACGGGTGGCCTGCGGGTCGGGGGCCGCCTGCCCGAACCCGGTCGGCCCGAGCCCGCCCTGCCCGAACCCGCCGGCCTGGCCCGGCGCCTGCGGCGTTCCTGGAGCAATCGGAGTCCCCGGCGCGGCCGGAGTGCCAGCCTGGAAGCCGGCGCCGGGGATGGGCGCGATCTGAGTCGGCATGCCCTGCTGACCGACCGGGCCGAAACCGGCAGGACGCCCGCCGGGCATGCCGCTCTGGCCGGGCTGGCTGATGCCGAGCACGGTGGCGATCTCTCCGGTCACCCAGATGCAGGCCTCCGGGGCGTACGGAGTTGTTGCCGACAAGGACGAGGCGGTCAGGCTGATCGCCGTACTCGGGTCCATTCCCTGGGCTACGTGCTCACGGAGCGTAGTAGCGACACCCGCCTCCGCGGCGGCCATCAGGATGCTCTTCTCGCGCGGGGCGTCCGGCAAAAGGTCCTTGAGCAGGTTGGACATGGTCTGGGCACTGGAAAGAGCGGCGACTCCGTGCTCAGGATCGGTCACGATGGCGGTCAAGGCCGCCCGCGCCTCGGCGGCATGCTCCCACGACATCTCGGGCACCCCGACCCCCTCCCGCATGGTCAGCGCACTGACCAGGTATGACGTCAGGAACCTTGATGCTGGCCGATGACGCCGACACTACGGAATGACACAAAGCGCATTCCGTGGTGACGGCATGCTAACCGGACGAGCTGGGCCATGTCACGCCGTCGTGACGCGGGTCGGTCACGCACCGGTAACAACTGAGCCGGGCCGCTGGAGCTAGCCGGGACGCAGCACGCTCAGCCGGGTCAGCGTCTCCCTGAGCACCTCTTCCTTCTTGCAGAACGCAAACCGCACCTGGAACTGCCCGGCATCACGGTTGTCGTAGAAGACGACACTCGGGATTGCCACCACGCCTGCCGTGTACGGGAGCTTCCGGCAGAACTCCAGGCCACTCACCTCGCCGAAGGGCCGGATGTCGGTCGTTATGAAATACGTGCCATCCGGCGTGAACACGTCGAATCCCGCCCGCGCGAGTCCCTCGCACATGAGGTCGCGCTTGATGACCAGGTCCGCGGCGATAGAGCGGTAGTAATCGTCAGGCAGCTCAAGCGCCTGGGCAATCGCGTACTGGAACGGCCCGCCGCTGACGTACGTCAGGAACTGCTTGACAGTGCGCACTGCCATCACGAGTTCGCGGGTGCCCGTTACCCAGCCAATCTTCCAGCCGGTAAAGGAGAAGCTCTTCGCAGCCGAGCTGATCGTCACCGTTCGCTCGCGCATGCCGGGCAGCGAGGCGACGGGTACGTGCTCGCCGGTGAACACCATGTGCTCGTAAACCTCGTCGCTGACCACGAGCTGGTCGTGCTCGCAGGCCAGTCCGGCGATGGCGGTCAGCTCGGCGCGGGTGAAGACCGAGCCGGTCGGGTTGTGCGGCGAGTTCAGCAGGATCAGCCTGGTCCGGCTGGTGATCGCGGCCCGCAGCACATCGAGATCCGGCCGGAAGTCTGGAGCCCGGAGCGTCACCGGGACCCGGACGCCGCCCGCCATCGCGATGCATGCTGCATAAGAGTCGTAGTACGGCTCGAACGCGATCACCTCGTCTCCGGGCTCCACCAGCGCGAGCAGCGCCGACGCGATCGCCTCCGTCGCGCCAGCGGTGACGAGCACCTCGGTGTCCGGGTCGACCTCCAGGCCGTAGAAGCGGCGCTGATGCCCGGCGATGGCGTTCCTGAGCTCGGGGATTCCGGCGCCAGGCGGGTACTGATTGCCCCGGCCGGTCATGATCGCATCGGCGGCGGCCCTGGCGATCTCCGCGGGCCCGTCGGTGTCGGGGAAGCCCTGGCCGAGGTTGACCGAGCCAGTCGCGACCGCGAGCTCGGACATCTCGGCGAAGATAGTGGTCCCGAGGCCCGCGAGCCTGCGGTTCAATGCTGGACGACTCATGGCCCTATGACATCACGCCGCCGGGCATGCCGGGATCCGGCGAGCTTATCCTGGTCACATGCGGGCATGGGTCGTGCACGAGCCCGGGCCGATGGCCTCGGGACCACTGCGGCTCCTGGACCGGCCTGTCCCCGATCCCGGACCGGGCGAGCTGCTGATCCGGGTACGCTGCTGCGGCGTCTGCCGGACCGACCTGCACCTGGCCGAGGGTGACCTGCTGCCGCGCCGGGCGCAGGTGACTCCCGGCCACGAGGTGGTCGGCGAGGTCGTTCGCGCAGCCCAGGGCGCCACCAGGTTCGCGGAGGGCGACCGGGTCGGCGTGGCCTGGCTGGCTGGTACCGACGGATCCTGCCGTTACTGCCGTCGCGGCAGCGAGAACCTCTGCCCGCACTCGGTCTACACGGGCTGGGATCGCGACGGCGGGTACGCCGAGTACCTCACGGCTGCCGACGCCTACGTGCACCCGCTGCCCTCCGGCTTCACCGACACCGAGCTTGCCCCGCTGCTATGCGCCGGGATCATCGGTTATCGTGCGCTGCGCCGGGCCGAACTGCCTCCAGGCGGCCGGCTGGGGATCTACGGTTTCGGCGGCTCCGCACACCTCGCCGCCCAGGTCGCCATGGCCGCCGGCGCGACCGTGCACGTCTTCACCAGGGCGCCCGCCGCGAGGGATCTCGCGCTTGAGCTTGGTGCCGCCTCCGCCCAGGACTCGTTCGACCCCTCGCCCGAGCCGCTCGATTCGGCGATCGTCTTCGCCCCGGTGGGCGACGTGGTCCCGCCCGCGCTGCGGAACCTCGACCGCGGCGGGACGCTCGCGATCGCCGGCATCCACCTGTCCGACATCCCGGTGCTCAATTACTCCGACGAGCTCTTCCAGGAGCGGACGCTGCGCAGCGTCACGTCCAACACGCGGGGCGATGCCGAGGAGTTCTTGCGCCTGGCCGAGCGGCTGCACCTGCGGGTGAGCGTCACTCCGTA
>DASWAA010000209.1:0-10752 GCA_036391385.1 Streptosporangiaceae bacterium | reverse complement strand
GAGCTGCACTGGACCGACGCACCCCCGGTGCTGCCGCCGATCGAGGAGTGCGTGGAACTCGGCGCCTGGCCCGGCACCGTCGCGGCGGACGGCACGCAGGGTTACGCGAGCCAGATCCGGATGCGCTTCGACCCGGCAGTGGTCGGCTGGCGCTACGGTGAGCCGAGCGGCATGCCCGAGATGCGCGGCTACTTCGGCCTGAGCGAGGAACGTGACCCCGACGCGCTCATGCTTGCCCTGGCCGTCGACGGCCTGCCGCCGGTGGTATTCGGCCTCGGCGCGACCGGCTGGGCGCCGACGGTCGAACTGACCATGCACATGCGGATGGTCCCGGCGGCTGGCCCGCTGCGGGTCGCGGCCCGGTGCCGGCACGTCAGCGGCGGCTGGTTCGACGAAGAAGCCGAGGTCTGGGACTCGCTCGGCAATCTCGTCGCGCAGAGTCGCCAGATCGCCCGGGTCGGTCGTGGCCCGGTGCGGACCAGCGCCACCGCGTCGGCCTAGATCCCGGTGCGCATCAGCGCCACCTCGCCAACGTAGATCCTGGTGCGCACCAGCGTCACCGCGTCGGCCGAGATCGTGGTGCGTACGAGCGCCATCCAGCCGGCCGAGATCGTGGTGCGTACGAGCGCCACCCAGCCGGCCGAGATCGTGGCGCGTAGAGCGCCATCCAGCCGGCCAAAGATCTTGGTCGATTTTCAGAGGATGGTCGTCTCTCAGTCGGATCCGACTGACAGACGACCACGATCAGCCAGCGAGTGACGGGGACCCGCTGCCAACGGCCGCCCGCCGTTGGTGCCGGCGCCCGGCCCGGCGCGGAGCGGGTCGCGGCCGGGTGCGGAATGTCGGCGGCGGCTGGTCCAAGGACTGCGGCCGGGTGCCGGCGTGTCAGCGGCGGCTAGTGCAAGGACTGCGGCCGGGTGCCGGCGTGTCAGCGGCGGCTAGTGCAAGGACTGCGGCCGGGTGCCGGCGTGTCAGCGGCGGCTGGTGCAAGGACCGCGGCCGGCTCGGCGAGGAGCGAGGCCGGGACTCGCTCGGCGAACTCGTCGTGCAGGGTGGCGAGGTCACGGCGAAGCGATGATCGTGGTCGTCCGTCAGTCGGATCCGACTGACAAACGACCACTCTCTGAAAAACGACCAAGATCTTTGGCTGGCTGGGTGGCGGGAGTGCGCGCGAGGCACTCTGCCGACAGGCGTCACTTTCGCGGACGACGTCAGCGTGGGGCAATGCGGCGGCGTTACGATTTACGCGGTATAGCTAGCTATGGCGGTGAGTGATGTACTGCGCGGCGTGCGGGGCCAACCTGCCAGCGGGTCTGGCTCGCTGCCCGCGCTGCGGCGCCGAGCGGCTCCAGTTCCTCCCGCTACGCTGGCTGGCTCACGTCCTGACTGTCATGCTTGGAGGGTTCGTCGGTCTGATTGGCTTGGTCGTGGTGGTCAGGCTCAATGGCTACAGCACAGGTTCGACGTGGGGGCGCCCGTGGTTCTACCGGGTGACTGACGGCGAAGGTGTCCTGGCGGCCCTGATCTTTCTCCTCTGGTTTCGGCGCGCCCGGATCAACGCCGAGAGCAGTGGCTGGTATCAGCGCCGAGGGCGCGACTGGACGATCGCCGGCTGGATCGTGCCAGTCGTCTCGCTGTGGTTCCCGTTTCAGATCATGGCCGACATCTGGCGGGCCAGCCTGCCGCCCGAGCAGCGGCAGCAGACCGCTGACCTGCCGGGGCTGTGGTGGACGACCTGGCTGCTGGCCACCATCGTGAACTTCGGCCACGTCCCGAATGAGCAGTCCATTCAGCGATTGGCGTTTGTCAGCCCGCTTGCCGTCCAGAACATATGGACTGGCGGCCTCGTCTTGCTCGTGGTTTCCGGGATCGCGCTGATTATGATCGTCCGGCAGGTGTCGTCCGGCCCGCTCGGTGCCGGTCCTCCGGCGGTTAGCCCTGTGACGCTGGGCCCTTCGGCGCTAGGGAACGCTCTTGATCCGCCAGACCAGGGTGGCTCCTAGGCCGGCCGATACAGCAGTGCAGGCGAACAGGGTCGTGTAGCCGAAGTTCGTGGCGAGGAACGCCGCGATCAGGCCGCCGATCGCCGCCGGGCCGGCGATCGCGATGTTGATCAGGCCGAGGTCTTTGCCCCGGCTCTCCGCGCTCGGCAAAACCTGGGTGATCAGCGCCTGGTCCACGGCCAGATACGCACCGAAGCCTGTGCCGAAGAAGACGGCGGCAAGCTCGGCGGCTGACCAGGTCTGCACCAGCGCCAGCAGCACTGCGGCGACGCCCATCAGGCCGCCGGAGACGGTCACGATCAGCTTGCGCTTGCCCATCCGGTCCGAGATCCGGCCGCCGACCGTCGCGGTGACGATGACGCAGCCGGTGTAGATCAGGATCAGCGTGGTCACGCCGCTGGCAGGGTGCGGGTAGTGCACCGCGTCCTGCAGGAAGTAGAGCAGGTACAGCGTCCCCATCGAGATCGAGAGCGAGGCGAGGAACCTGGTGATCCAGGCCCAGCCGAAGTCCGGGTAGGCCCGCAGATCGACCTTGAAGGCCTCGACCAGCTGCCGCGCCGAGAACGGCTCACGGTACTCGACCGATAGCGGGTGGTCCTGCGTCGAGAGCACGAACGGCAGGATCATTACCACCATGACCCCCGCCAGCAGCAGGTAGGCGTTCGGCTTGCCGCCGAAGATCCGCACCGCGAGCTCGACTCCGATGACCAGGCCGAGCGCCTGCGGCATTCCGACCCAGCCGGCCACGGTGGCGCGCTGCCTGACCGGCACGTGGTCCGGGATCGATGCGCTGAGCGTGGCGTACTGGCCGTTCTGGAACAGGCTGAACAGCGCCCACAGGCCTAGCACGCCGAACACGGTGTTCTGCACCGCGAGCAGGGCCAGGCAGATCGCGGCCAGCAGCCCCGTGCCCAGCGTCCAGCGATGCCGTCGGCCGCGCAGGTGCCCGAGTGCCCAGGCGTCGGTGGTCCGGTCGGAAAGCGCCCCGATGAGCGGGGTCGCGACGATCGCCGCGATCGCGCCGAGTGCGTGCACCAGGCCGATGACGAGGAACTTCTGATGCGGCGCGACACTCTCGACCTGCTTGGGCAGCAGGATGTTGAGCGGCGTGAGCGAGGCCATCCAGATGCCCATGGTGCCGAGCCCGAGCGTGGCGATCCAGCGCTTGCGCACCGGGACGGTGGGCTCGGCTAGCGCGCTCGGTACCGCCGCGGTCGCGTCGGTCGCCTGGTCGGCCATGAATCCTCCGTCGGGAGCTGCGATCGGGGTACGGGGGTCGTGCGAGCCTAGGGAACGCTCTTGATCTTCCAGACGAACACCGAGCCGGCGATCGCGATGACGGCGGTCGCCGCGAAGAGCATCGGGTAGCGGCCGATGTGCACCAGCACCGGCGCCAGCACGCCGGCCAGGGCGGTCGGGCCGACGATCGCGATGTTGATGATGCCGAGGTCCTTGGCCCGGTCCGTCGCGGCCGGCAGCACCTGGGTGATGAGCGCCTGGTCCACGGCGAGATAGGCGCCGAAACCCGCTCCGTACAGTACGGCCGCGATCATCGCGGCCTGCCAGGTCTCCACGAACGTCAGCAGCAGGGCGGCCGCCGCCATCAGCAGTCCGGAGATCGTGACGATCATCTTCCGCTTGCCGATCTTGTCGGAGATGATGCCGCCGACGATGGCGGTCAGCACCACGCACAGCGTGTAGATCGCGGTCAGGATCAGCAGTCCCTGCTTGTCGGTCTGACCGGGGAACAGCTTGGAGTAATGAACCACGTCGTGCAGGAAGAACAGCAGGTACAGCGTGCCGAGCGCGATGGCGAGCGAGGCGAGGAACCGGGTGAGCCAGGCCCAGCCGAATTCGGGATACTGCCGCGGGCTCAGCCAGAACGTGGATAGCAGGCCGCGCGCCGACAGCGGCTCCCGGTGCTCGGGCTCGAGCGGGTGATCGCGGGTGAACAGCACGAACGGCAAGGTGAGCACGAACAGTGCGATGGCGAGCAGCAGGTAGCCGCTCTTCTGCCCGGTGATGACGAAGGACACCAGACCGCCGCCGACCAGCAGTCCGAGCGCCTGCGGCATGCTGAACCAGCCCGCCACCGTGGCCCGCTGATTCACCGGGACATGGTCGGGCACGGCCGCGCTCAGGCTGGCGTACTGGCCGTTCTGGAACGCGCTGAACGCTACCCAGAGCACGCCGATCCCGAGGCTGGTCGACTGCCAGCCGATCAGTGCCAGGCTGGCCGCTCCGAGCAGAGCGAAGACCAGAGTCCACCGGTGCCGCCTGCCGCGCAGGTGCCCGAGCGGAAGGGCGTACGTGGTCCGGTCGGACAGCGCGCCGGCGATCGGCGTCGCGAGCAGCGAGGAGATCGCCGCCGCCGCGGAGATCAGGCCGAGTGCGAGCTTGGCGCTGCTGTGGCTGATGCCGTACAGCTGAGCGGGAATGAGGAAGTTCGCCGGGGTGAGGGCTGCCATCCACATGACCAGGCTGGCCAGCCCCAGGCCACCGATCCAGCGCTTCGACACCGGCTCGGTCGGCTCGGCTAGAGCGCGGGAGACTGCGTGCCTAGAGTCCGTCACCTGCTCGGCCATCAAACCTCCCAGAGTCCGGCCGGGGCTGGCTGGACACCATCGCATCATCGCGGATATTGCAGGGATCATGCCGCTTATCCGGCGTTCTGGGTAGATGACCGGTCCAGCTATTTCCGCGCTCAACGCCGTAACCTGGGAAACTATGGACCTCACCATCGTGGGATGCTCAGGCAGCTTCCCCGGCCCGGACAGCGCGGCCTCGTGCTACCTGGTCGCGGCGGAGGGCTTCCGCATGCTGCTTGACCTGGGCAACGGTGCGCTTGGACCCGTACAGCGCTATGTCGGCCTCGGCGACATCGACGCGGTCTGCATCAGCCACGTGCACGCCGATCACTGCCTGGACATGTGCTCCTACCAGGTGTTCCGCACCTACCATCCGTCCGGGCCGCTGGGGCCGATCCCGGTGTACGGGCCTGCGGGCACGGCCGACAGGCTGGACCGCGCGACCGGCGGCGACTCTGGTCATCCGATGACTGACGCCTTCGACTTCGTGACAGTGGCGCCGGGGAAGGCCGAGATCGGCCCGTTCGCGGTGACGTTCGAGCACATGAACCACCCGGTCGAGACGTTCGCGGTCCGGATCGAGCACGAGGGGAAGGCGATCGCGTACTCGGCCGACACCGGGCCGACCGAGAACCTGGTCAGCCTGGCGGCTGGAGCGGACGTGCTGCTCTGCGAGGCCTCCTTCACCGACGGCCCGGGGCTTCCCGCTGACCTGCACCTCACGGCCCGGCAGGCAGGCGAGCACGCGACCCGGGCAGGCGTCGGGCGCCTGGTCCTGACGCACCTGGTGCCATGGGGCGACAGAGAGCGGGCGCAGGAGGAGGCGGCCGCCAGCTACCGGGGCAACCTGACGCTAGCCGCGCCTGGAATGGTGCTCTAGGCCGGCTGGCCGCGCTATCGGATCCCGGCGCGGCCCCGAAGCGGCCCTCGCCGGCCCGGCCTGGCGAAGATCACCCGGGCCGCTGCCGGAATAGACTGCCGAGACATGCGGGTAATCGTCACCGGCGGGGCCGGCTTCATCGGATCGCACCTGACCGACGCCTTCCTGGCCAGGGGGGACGACGTCGCTGTCATCGACGACCTGTCGACCGGGCGGCCCGAGCGGCTCCACGAGCGGGCCGTCCTGCACAAGCTCAGCGTCAACGATGCCGAATCGGTCGTCGGCGCCGTCGATTCCATCCGGCCAGAACTGATCTGCCACCTGGCGGCGCAGATCGACGTGCGGGCCTCGGTCGTGCGGCCGGCCGCCGACGCGCAGACGAACATCATCGGCACGATCAACGTCCTCGAAGCGGCCCGCCAGGCGGACGCACGGGTGCTGTTCTGCTCGACCGGCGGAGCGCTTTACGGACGGGACGCGCCGATACCCTCGCTCGAGGACGTGCTGCCCCTGCCCGAGTCGCCCTACGGGATCGCCAAGCACTGCGCCGAGCAGTACCTGGGCCTGTACAACCGGCTGCACGAGACCGACCATTCGGTGCTGCGGCTGGCGAACGTGTACGGGCCGCGGCAGGACCCTACGGGCGAGGCTGGCGTGGTGCCAATTTTCTGCTCGCAAATCCTGGCCGGGGTGCGGCCGACCATCTTCGGGGACGGAACGCAGACACGTGACCTCGTCTACGTGGGCGACTGCGTGAGCGCGTTCCTGGCGGCCGCGGACCAGCGCCGGCCGGGGACGTGGAACATCGGCACCGGGGCCGAGGTCCGGATCCTTGATCTCGCTCAGGTGATCGGCGCGGTGACCGGCCGCGAGGTCGAGCCAGTGTTCGCGGCGTCGCGGCCGGGAGAACTGCAGCGCAGCGCCCTGGCGGTCGAGCGAGCCTGGGCCGACCTGGGGTGGAAGGCGACGACCTTGCTGCCGGACGGGGTCCGCGCGGTCTTCGAGTGGATCGAGTCGGGCGCGCCGGACCGGGCACCGTACTGAGCGCGGTACTCAGCCTCCGGGGTGGCAGCCGCTAGGCTTGCGAGCATGTCTCCCCGTCCCGATGGCCGTCGCCCGGATCAGCTTCGCCCGATCACGATCACTCGTGGCTGGCTTGAGCACGCGGAAGGCTCGGTGCTCGTCGAGTTCGGCTCCACCCGGGTGCTGTGCGCGGCAAGCGTGCTCGAGGACGTGCCGCGCTGGCGGCGGGGGAGCGGCCTTGGCTGGGTCACCGCCGAGTACGCGATGCTGCCCCGCTCCACTCACACCCGCAGCGACCGGGAGTCGGTCAAGGGCAGGCTGGGCGGGCGCACTCAGGAGATCTCCCGGCTCGTGGGCCGCTCGCTGCGCGCCTGCATCGACCTCAAGGCACTGGGCGAGAACTCGATCGCGCTCGACTGCGACGTGCTCCAGGCTGACGGTGGAACCAGGACCGCCGCCGTCACTGGCGGCTACGTCGCGCTCGCCGAGGCGGTTCGCTGGCTCCAGGCCAGGAAGCGGTGCAAGGGCAACCCGTTGCTCACGTCCGTCTCGGCGGTCAGCGTCGGCATTATCGACGGCGAGCCGCGGCTGGACCTGTGCTACACCGAGGACGTCGCCGCCGAGACGGACATGAACGTGGTCTGCACGGGCGAGGGTGAGTTCGTCGAGGTCCAGGGCACTGCCGAGCGCGAGCCATTCAGCCGCAAGCGGCTGGACGAACTGCTCGACCTGGCCGTCGCCGGGTGTGCCGACCTGACCAGGATGCAGCACGAAGCCCTGTCCGCCCCCTGACGCCCCTGACACGAGAAGCGGGACCGCCGTGCCGGATAGCGCCGCCCCCAGGCTGGTCCTGGCCACCAGCAATCCGGGCAAGCTCGACGAGCTGGGCAGGATCCTCGCCGCCGGTCACGTCGGCGTGCACCTGATCGGCCTCGGCGAGTTCCCCGGTGCGCCCGATGTCGCCGAGACCGGCGCTACGTTCGCCGAGAATGCCCTGATCAAGGCGCGGGCGATCGCCGCATTCACGGGCCTGCCCTCAGTGGCCGACGACTCGGGGATCTGCTGCGACGCGCTTAACGGGATGCCAGGAGTACTGTCGGCCCGCTGGGCCGGTCGGCACGGGGACGACGCGGGAAACCTGACCCTGCTGCTTAACCAGCTCAGCGACGTGCCCGACGAGCGCAGGGGCGCCCACTTCGCCTGCGCCGCGGCACTCGTCATGCCGTCCGGGCGCGAGCACGTCAGCGAGGGCGCCCTGCACGGCCACCTGATCCGCGAGCCCAGGGGCAGCAACGGATTCGGGTACGACCCGATCTTCGTGCCGAAGGGGCAGGAGCGGACTACCGCGGAGATGAGCGCGGAGGAGAAGGACGCGATCAGCCACCGAGGCCGCGCCTTCCGCGGCCTGGCACCGGTGATCGCGGCGCTCGTCTGCTGACGGCCAGGCCGGATGGCTGCCAGCCAGACGGGCCGGTGGCTGAATCGGCCGTGTCGGTCACCGGCCGTCCGGCAGGCAGCCTGCCGCTCAGATCTTCGGCAGCGGCGCGGTCATCGCCTGGGTCGGCAGCGTCACCTTGATGGGCTGGTTGACCGACGTCACGACGAACGTGGTCAGGTAGGTCTGGCCGCGAGCTGTCGTGGAGTCGTCGGCCTTCCTGATCAGGTGCTGCGCGTCGATCCAGATGTGGAACCTGACGTGGGTGCGCCCCATCGACCGCAAGGTCGGCCCGAGCAGCGTGCGCATCTTCGCCGGAAGCTGGGCGAAGGCGACCGAAGGCGAGTAGGTGCCGGCGTACTCGGTCGTAGCGACGCCGTTGATCACCTGCGTGCCGACTCGGTGCACGTCCCTGGACGAGGTGAAGAGCCTGGTCTGGTCAAGCGGGTTGCTGCCTTCCAGGTTCTGCAGCATCGCGGCGACGCTGACGCTCGATTTCCCGTTGAGCTGAGATCTGTCGACCTTGATCCAGGATTTACCGGTCTTCTTCGCGAATGCCGGATTCTTGAAATAGACGGCATTGCCGGTCAGTATTTCGTCGAGCTTGATAGATGATGTGGTCTTCGAGCCGATATTGAACTTGGCCTCGATGATCGGCGCCGGCCGCAGCCTTATCTGCACGGTTCCGGTCATGCCGCCAGTCGTCGCGCCGTTCACCTGCTCCGTCAGTCGGGCTGTCAGTGTCTCTACCCGCTGCGACGTGCTCGAGGCGAGCCTGATGGCGCGCTGTGCCGCTGTCGTCGACGCGGCCGTGCTGCCATTCGAGCACCCGGTCAGGGAAACCGTCGCGGCGGCGGCCAGGGCGCCGGCCAGGCTAATCCACCGGGATGGGCGGCAGGACTTATAATTGCGCCGAATAGCCGAATTACCGGAAGGTGAGATCATGGAAAAAGGCTAGCAGCGCGGTTACCGGCGAGCCCGGTAATTACAGAAAGATGAAGGGAAAGACATCCGCCGTTTTCAGCGAGAATATAGCCGGATTTCCTGCGGCTCGGGCGGACTGAGCGCGGCCGTGCCGGGACGGACGCGCGGGAGCGCGGCAGCCGGTACGGTAGGAGCCGACCGGGAGGAACTGACGTGACCGACATTCGGCTGGCGCCCGGCGATCCGGCGCCGGAGTTCACTCTGCCCGACGCTGACGGCGTCGAGGTGAGCCTGTCGTCGCTGCGCGGCCAGCGAGTGATCATCTACTTCTATCCGGCCGCGATGACGCCAGGCTGCACCAAGCAGGCCTGCGACTTCCGCGACAGCGAGCAGGAGTGGGCTGCAGCCGGCTACGCCGTGCTCGGGATCTCCCCGGACGGCCCGGCGAAGCTGGCCAGGTTCCGCGAACGGGACGGGCTGACGTTCCCGCTGCTCTCCGACCCGGGCCTGACCGTGCTGAAGGCATACGGCGCTTACGGCGAGAAGATGCTGTACGGCAAGAAGACGACCGGTGTGATCAGGTCGACCTTCGTCGTCGGGGCCGACGGTCGCATCGAGCGTGCCTACTACGCCGTCAAGGCGACGGGCCACGTCGCGCGCCTGCGCAAGGAACTGGGCCTGGGCGCCTGACCTTCGAGTTGGCGATGACGGGCCGATCAGGAAGACTGATCGCTCCGGGGCCGTAGCCCAACGGCAGAGGCACAGGATTTAGGTTCCTGCCAGTGAGGGTTCGAATCCCTCCGGCCCCACCACCGGCCCCACCACCGGCCCCACCTCCGGCCCCACCCTCCGGCTCCGACTCCGCGGTCGGCCTGCCGCCGCCGGCCACGACCGGCCAATGCGAGTAGGGCCGAGGCAATCGCCTGCTCGCGATCCGCAGTTACTATGATTTCGTGTACGCCGAGATTTCGCGGGGCGCAGCGGAGGCTGTCGCTGCCGACGTCGACGAGTTCGACCACGTCGACGTCGATATCGAGCCGGCGGACGGGCGGGCGGCGCGCTCGCACCGGACAAGGCGCGCCATCATCGACGCGATGCGCGCCCTGCACGCCGAAGGGGACCTGCGCCCGACCGTGCCGCGGATCGCCGCGCGGGCCGGCGTATCGCTGCGGACGGTCTGGCAGCAGTTCACCGATCGCGAGGCGCTGCTGGTCGAGGCGGTCAGGCGGGACAAGGAGATCCTGCGCTCGCTGGTGGCCAGGATCGATCCGGATCAGCCGCTGGCGGCACGGGTCGAGGCGTTCGCCACCCAGCGTGCGCGCGTCCTGGAGGAGATGACACCGACCTGGCGCGCCGCTCGTATCCACCAGCCCTTCTCCGGTCAGCTGATGGAGGACCGCAAGCGCCGGACGGCAGGCGGCCGGGCCGAGATCGAGCAGGTCTTCGCTCGCGAACTCAGGCAGCTGCCTGGTCAGCAGCGCGACCAGCTCGTGGACGCGCTGCATTCGATCAGCATCTGGTCCTACTGGGAAACACTCCGCACTGATCTCGGCCTGAGCCCGCTGCGGGCCAGAGAACTTCTGAGCAGGATGATCGCAGCTCTTCTCGCGCAGGCAGGATTTCAGCTAGCCTAGGTCGCTAGCGGCTCATCGGGCCAAATCACCACGCGTGCCTCACACTATTGATCTTGCACACATAGTGCAGATATGTTGACCTCTACGTCCGGGGATGCCGGACGCGTCGCCCCCCGACAACGGTGAGGTCCACATGAGTGAGGCCGCAGAGGAAATGGTCCCCGCTCGAAGCGGCGGAGCATCTTGGCTATGGCGCCGACAGCTCGATTCGTACCCCGATAACCGACCGCGCATTATGTACCTGGCTATCACGGTTCTCGCCACG
>DASWAA010000208.1:0-15543 GCA_036391385.1 Streptosporangiaceae bacterium | reverse complement strand
GCGACCTGCTGGAACATGTCGGTCTTCGCGACGAAGTCGGTCTCGCAGTTGAGCTCGACCAGGACTCCCGCAGTGGTGCCGTCCACGGCCGCGGCTACCAGGCCGTTGGCCGCCGTGCGGCCCGCGCGCTTACCGACGTCCTTGGCGCCCTTGATCCGCAGCGCCTCCACGGCGGAGTCGAAATCACCTCCGGCATCGACCAGGGCATTCTTGCAGTCCATCATGCCCGCGCCGGTCAGGTCCCTGAGCCGCTTCACGTCTGCGGCTGTGTAGTCTGCCATGTCCTCATCTCTCACAGTCTCATCGTGTGCCCGGCCGATGGCCGGCCGCCTGGCGCCGGGCGCCGGGCTCGCCGTCTGCTCTGGGCCGGGTCGCCGGCGGCGCTCTAGGCCGTCCGGCTATGCCTCGGTGGTCGTGGCCTCGGTGGCTGTCGCCTCGGTGGCTGTCGCCTCGGTGGTCGGCTGGTCCGCGTCCTGCGCTGACCCGGCCGGTACCTCGTCGCTCGCCGCCTCGGCCGCTTCGCCGGTCGCCGCCTCGTCGCTCGCCGCCTCGGTTACCTCAGCTGCCTCGCCGCTCGCTGCCTCGCCGCTCGCTGCCTCAGCCACCTCGCCGCTCGCCGCCTCGGCTGCCTTGCCGCTCGCCGCGCTGCCGTTCACTGACTTACCCTCGAGGAGCTCTCGCTCCCATTCGGCCAGCGGCTCGGCCGCGCCGAGCTGACCGTCGCCCTGCGGCTTCTCCTCGCCTGCGGCCCGCCCGGCTCGCGCGATCAGCCCGTCCGCGACGGCGTCCGCGACGACCCTGGTCAGCAGCGCGACGCTGCGGATCGCATCGTCGTTGCCGGGAATCGGGTAGTTGACCTCATCGGGATCGCAGTTGGTGTCGAGAATGGCGATCACCGGGATGCCCAGCTTGCGAGCCTCGCTTATCGCGATGTGCTCCTTCTTGGTGTCCACGACCCAGATAGCGCTCGGGACCCGGGACATGTCCCTGATACCGCCGAGCGAACGCTCAAGCTTGTCCCGCTCGCGGCGCAACTGGAGCAGTTCCTTCTTGGTCAGGTTCGAGCCCGCCACGTCCTCGAAGTCGATCTCCTCGAGTTCCTTGAGCCGCTGCAGCCGCTTGTAGACGGTGGAGAAGTTCGTCAGCATGCCACCGAGCCAGCGCTGGTTGACAAACGGCATGCCGACCCGCCGGGCCTGCTCCGCGATCGCCTCCTGCGCCTGCTTCTTGGTGCCGACATACAGGACCGAGCCGCCGTGAGCGACCGTCTCCTTGATGAACTCGTAGGCACGATCGATGAACTGCAGCGACTGCTGCAGGTCGATGATGTAGATGCCGTTGCGCTCGGTGAAGATGAACCGCTTCATCTTCGGGTTCCAGCGTCGTGTCTGGTGCCCGAAGTGGACGCCGCTCTCTAGCAGCTGCCGCATGGTGACGACCGGAGCCATGCCGGTGTCCTCTCTTGTCGTGCGCCTGCCCGCGGGCATGCGCGATCGGTTGGTCCTGGTGCCCGTACGCTCCCGCCGCAGGCTGAGCCTGCGGACCGATCGGATGCGTCCCGCCGGGAGCACCGAGGTGACTCCCGCACGGCAAGCGGACACGCGAATTTCGGCCTCCGGTGCATGCTCACGCATTCGAACTCACCGGGACCGTCACTGAAGTCTACATCCCGCCAGATCTGCCGCGCCTGCGCGATCGCCACACGGACCGCGTACTCAGCACGGCGAGGACTCGGCACAGCAGGAGCCAGGATGGCGGGAACCAGGGTGGGGGAACCGGACGGCGGGTCCAGCGCGGGTCCAGGACGGCGGGTCCAGGACGGCGGGTCCAGGACGGCGGGCCCAGGACGGCGGGAACCGGACGGCGGGAACCGGACGGCGGGAACCGGAGCGGCTAAGCCCTCGGATGTGCCTGCCGGTAGGCCTTCACCAGCCGGTCGATGGAGACGTGCGTGTAGATCTGCGTGGTGGCTAGCGACGCGTGGCCGAGCAGCTCCTGCACGCTGCGCAAGTCGGCGCCACCTTCGAGCAGATGGGTCGCGGCGGTATGCCGCAGGCCGTGCGGGCCCATATCGGGTACGAACCCCGTGGCGGCGATCCTGGCGTGCACCACGCGGCGCGCCGTCCGAGGGTCAAGTCTGCCGCCGCGGGAGCCGAGGAACAGCGCGGAGCCCGAATGAGGCGTCGCCACTAGGCCCCGGCCCTCCTGGTACCAGCGGACGACCGCGCGGCTTGCCGGCACGCCGAACGGCACGACACGCTCCTTGGCGCCCTTGCCGAGCACCCGGACCGCCCGCCGGCCGTGGTCCACGTCGCCGATATCGAGGCCGCACAGCTCGCTGACCCTGATGCCCGTCGCATAGAGCAGTTCCATGATCGCCGTGTCGCGAAGCTCGATCGCGGCGGCAAGGTCATCAGGCAGCTCACCGCGCGGGCGGTCCAGCACGGCCAGCACCTCGTCGACCGACAGAACCTCAGGCAGCTCGCGGCGGGCCTTCAACGTGCCGAGCAGGATGCCGGGATTGGCAGCGAGCAGCCCCTTCTCATGAGCGAACGCGGTCAGTGCCCGAGCTGCCGCGGCCCGTCGCGCGATCGTCGCGCGTGAGTGGCCCGCTGCATGCTGAGTCGCCAGCCATGCCCGGATGACGGAGATGTCGATATCGGCCACCACGTCGATCCCGCATCTCGCGACATGTGCGATCAGCTGGCCCGCGTCACTGGCGTAGGCGCGGACCGTATGCGGCGACAGGCCTCGCCCCGCTGCCAGGTGCCGCCGGAATGCGAGCAGTAGCTCGGCCAGCGCTGGCGGCAGTTCTCCGTCGGACTGGAGGTGCCCGGGGGTTCCGGCAGACCCGGTCGGCATGCGCATGCCACCAGTGTGCGGCTGCCTGACCGCTCCCGCCGGCCTGCCACGCTGTCACCTGCTGCCCGGCTTCCTGACGCGCCAGCCGGCCTCGCTGCGTTCCACGTAGCCCGCCGCGGCGAGCAGCCCGAGGCAGCGCACGGCCGTGTCGAGATCGACGCCGGCCAGCGTGGCGATCGTGGCCGGGCCGCGCCCCGACCTGGTCGCCACCGCATCCAGAACAGCCGCAGTGATCGGATCGAGGTTCGCGGGCGGGACGGCAGGACCGCCGGCCGGACCGTCATCGCCGCCAAGCGGCGCGATCATCTCGATCACGTCGTCAGCGCACGTGACGCAGGTGGCGCCCCCGTCCCTGATCAGGTCGTGACATCCAGCCGACTGCTCCGACGTAATCGGGCCCGGGACCGCCATGACCGGCCGGTTGATCTCACGCGCATGCCGCGCGGTGTTGAGCGCACCGCTGCGCAGCGCGGCCTCTACGACCAGCGTCCCGCGGCTCAGGGCCGCGATGATCCGGTTACGCACCAGGAAGCCGGGCCTAGTGGGTGCCTTGTCAGGCGGGCACTCGCTCACCATCACGCCGGTACGCGCGATCTCACCGAAGAGCCCCTCGTGCCCCTTCGGGTATCCGAAGCGCAAACCGCTGGCCAGGACAGCGACGGTATGACCACGAGCGACGAGCGCTCCCCGGTGCGCGCAGGCATCGATGCCGTACGCACCGCCGGAAACGACGGTCCAGCCGCGCCCCGCCAGGTCCGCTCCCAGCTCGGTCCCGATGTGAACACCGTAGGCCGTCGCCGCACGTGAGCCGACGACCGAGACCGACCGCAGGCAGGCGAAGCGCAGGTCAGCAGCTCCGTTGAGCCAGAGCAGCACAGGCCGGGCGTCGCCGAGGTCATCGAGCTGAGTCGGCCACTCGGGCTCGCCCGGGCAGACCAGGCGGTAACCATTGCGCTCCCAGGCAGCGAGCCTCGCCGCCGGCGGGACGTCGGGCAGCCGGTCCCGCCACCGGCCGATGACGCGATCGGCGGCCGCCGGGCTAATCGTGCAGGGCTCCCCTATCTCGGTGCCGGGCCAGAGCACCGAGCCTGGGTTGCGGCAGCCAGACATGACGACGGCGAGCACATGCGCGGGGCGCGCCGCCCGGAGCAGCCACCCCAGCACCGGGTCACCGGGCTCGACCAGGTAGCTGAGCGCCGCCCTCGCGTACCGGTCGTCCGCGTCGGACGGTACATCAGGACCGCCATGGGCGGACGCACTCGCCGGGCCGGCGGGGCCGGCGGGGCCGGCGGGCTCGGCAGCATCGGGGCCGGCGGGACCGCCGGGCTCGGCAGCATCGGGACCGGCGGGACCGACGGGCTCGGCAGCATCGGGACCGGCGGGACCGACGGGCTCGGCAGCGTCGGGGCCGGCGGTCACTGGGCTGTCCCGAGCCAGAGTCCGAGCGCATAGCCGATCTCGGGGACGCCCGGTCGCCCGCTGCCTGCCAGGTCGGCGAGCGTCCACGAGAGCCTGATGACGCGATCCGCGCCCCTGGCGCTGATCCGGCCGAGATCCATCGCGCGCTCGAGCGGCGCCAGGGCATCGGGCGCCGGGGCGAACCTGCGCCGGAGCTCGCTGCCCGGGATCTGCGCGTTGAGCCGCCACGGCGTTCCCGCCAGCCGGGCCGCGGCGCGCTCCCTCGCCCGCCTGACCCGCTCGGCGACGACGCAGCTCGCCTCGGTGTACGCCCGGTCGCTCAGCAGCTCCGCGCGGCGTACCGGCATGAACTCGATCTTCGCGTCCACCCGGTCGAGCAGCGGCCCGGACAGCCTGGCCAGGTAGCGGCGCCTGGCCAGCGGAGTGCAGCTGCAGGCGGCGCCCGCCGCCCGCGCGCTCGCGCACGGACAGGGGTTCGCCGCGAGGATGAGCGTGAACCTGGCAGGGAACCTGGCGGTGACACCGGACCTGGCCACCACGACCTCACCCGACTCGAGCGGCTGCCGCAGCCCGTCCAGGACGTCGCGCCCGAATTCGGGTGCCTCGTCGAGGAACAGGCATCCGTGATGCGCCAGCGACGCGGCACCCGGCCGGATGATGCCGCTGCCACCGCCGACGATCGCCGCCCTGGTGGCGGTGTGATGCGGAGCGCAGAAGGGCGGCTCTGTGACGAGCGGCTGCCCGGGCGGCAGCGTCCCGGCAACCGAGTGGATGGCGCTCACCTCGAGCGCCGCGGCCGGCTCAAGGCGCGGCAGCACCGTCGGAATGCGCTCGGCCAGCATCGTCTTGCCGACGCCCGGCGGCCCTAGCAGCATCAGGTGATGACCTCCCGCCGCGCAGATCTCCGCACCACGCCGCGCCATCGGCTGCCCGACGAGGTCAGCCAGGTCCTTGGCACTGCCGCCCAAGCCAGTGCCCGAGCCAGTACCGCCCGAGCCAGTGCCCGAGCCAGTGCCGCCCGAGCCAGTGCCTGAGCCAGCCTCAGGGTGACCCGGCTGATCACGGTCAGTCAGCTGGAACAGCATGGTGGCATCGCGGCCAGGCTCGAGCACCTGCACTGCGGCGTCAGCGGATGGTTCTGCGTTACGCAGCCATGCGGTCATTGCCCTGAGACTGGGCGTGGCGATGACCCGCAATTCAGGAACCAGCGCGGCCTCGGCCGCGTTCTCGGTCGCGACCGCCACAGCCTCGAACCCCGCCGCCGCGGCGGCCGCGGCCGCAGGCAGCACCCCGGGGACCGGGCGGATCCTGCCATCCAGGCCCAGCTCGCCGATGAGCACGAGCCCGCGCAGCCGGGCAGCGGGCATCGCTTCAGCTGCCGCCAGGATTGCCACGGCCATGCCCAGGTCGAAGCCGCTGCCCCGCTTGGGCAGGCTCGCCGGCGACAGGCCCACGGTGATCCGCCGGTTTGGCCAGGTCTCGCCGCTGTTCACGATGGCCGACCTGATCCGGTCGCGAGCCTCACGCAGCGCGGTGTCAGGGAGTCCGACCAGCAGCAGCGCGACCATGCCGTTCTCGATGTCCGCCTCGATCTCGACGGGATGGCCCTGCACCCCGACGAGGGCGATCGAGTGAGCGCGAGCCAGGCCCATCTAGCCCACCCCGCGAACGTGGTCGATCGTGAACTCGCCAGAGGCGGACCTGAGCACGCCGACGATATCGACGCGCAGCTCGTCGAAGATCACGCCGTGCGTGACTACCCAGCGCACGGCCAGGCGCCTGAGCCTGCGCAGCTTACGGCGGGTCACCGCCTCGACCGGAGTTCCGTACCGCACGCCGGACCGGGTCTTCACCTCGCAGGCGACAAGCACCCGCCGGTCGGCGGCCACGATATCGATCTCGCCTTCTGCGCACCGGTAGTTCCGGTCCAGGATGCGAAATCCAGCCTGCTGCAGGTACTCGACGGCCAGCTGCTCACCATGCCGGCCCAGAGCGTCCTTGGGATGCACGCGCACCACCTCCGGCGCCGACCCTGCCGAAGGGCCGAAGGCCTTGCGACCGCCCGGCAGCTGCCTGTGGATAACGCGCCGAGCACCGGCCGCGACTGTGGATAACACCGGGCCGCTGTCAGTGGCATGCGGTTAGATATGGCGCGCCCGGGCCAGGAGCGCAGTACTACGCCCGGGCCGCCTGCGCTCAGGGCGCGCCCGTGACCGGGGGCTTCCAGCCGCTCAGGACTCCTCTGGAAGCTGCAGCTCGCTCTTGGCGAGTTCCTCGATGTTGACATCCTTGAAGGTCACGACCCTGACGTTCTTCACGAACCTGGCCGGACGGTACATGTCCCAGACCCAGGCATCGTGCATGGTGACCTCGAAGAAGACCTCGCCGTTGTCGGCCGTGCGGACCTGGAGGTCTACATCGTTGGTGAGATAGAACCTGCGCTCGGTCTCCACCACATGCGTAAACAGACCGACGACGTCCCGGTACTCCCGGTAGAGCTGGAGCTCCATCTCGGTCTCGTACTTCTCGAGATCCTCCGCGCTCATGTTCTCCCCTCCGATGAGGCAGGCGCGAATGCGGTTAGCTCGTCGCTAGCCTCCCCGCTCACTTCCCAGCGCGCGTCCCCGCCCTCGTCCGTGCCCTCTCCCAGGTCCGCGCCGGATGCGACGGCCGGCGAACCCGTGGTCAGTTCAACGATAGGACCATCACGGTCCGCGTCTAGATCCGCTACGCCGTCCGCGCGCAAGGTGCCGTCCAGCCGGGACGCCACGTTCACGAAAGAGCGGCGGTGTACGGGGCTCGGGCCGTGCTCGTCAAGCGCCACCATATGGCCGCGCGTCGAGTAACCCTTGTTCCTGGCGAACCCGTATTCCGGATACTGCGCGCTCAAGGCGCACATCATCTTGTCCCTGGTCACCTTGGCGATTATCGAGGCCGCGGCGACGCAGGCGGCGACCTGGTCACCCTTCCACATCGCCAGGGCGGGAACGGCCAGCCCTGGCACCTCGAAGCCGTCGGTGAGCACATAGCCCGGGCTCGCCGCCAGGCCGGCCAGCGCGCGCCGCATCCCCGCGACATTGCAGACATGCAGGCCTAGCCGGTCGATCTCCTCCGGCTCGATCACGACGACGTGCCAGGCTAGCGCCGACCGCACGATCTGCCGGTACGCCGCTTCACGTGCCCGTGCGGTGAGCGCCTTGGAGTCGGCGATCTCGGCGTCGCCGCCAGTCCACCGGTCCAGCGCGACGGCAGCCACTACCAGGGGCCCGGCACACGCTCCGCGACCAGCCTCGTCGATGCCCGCGACCGGCCCGAGGCCAGCTCTGACCAGCACGCGCTCGTAGGCGGTCAGCCCCGCGGTGCGTCTCGGCGTGTAGCGGGCCGGGCGCGAAACGAGGAGCCCGGCACCAGGCCCGCGCACAGCAGGCATGGTCGCGACCCGCGCCGCCGAAGCGCTCACTGCTTACCTCCGCCGGGGCGAGCCACGCTCGCGCACCAGGCGACCCACCAGGCTGCGGCGACTGGTCCGGCGCCGGAACCGCAGCCGGAGCCTGCGCTCGAGCACCGTCAGCGGCAGCGCCACGGCGAATCCGGCCGCCAGCGGAAGCGCCGGGGACGACGGCCGCACCGGCACGCCAGCCGTCAGCACCCTGATTGGGGCGTCCTGGCGGACCGATCCGGCCCGGCTGGCCGAGGCGCGGGTGAGAGCGGGCTGGAGGAACGTCGACGGAATCGGCAGGATCCGGAAGCGGCCAGGCGGCCACACGATCACGAAGGCCCGGCCGATCACCTTGTCTTCGGGAACAGTGCCGCCACGGTCGTAGGGGACGCATGTTGGCGCCATGTAGGTATACGCGCAGTCATGCAGCCGGGAGTCAGCCGACTCGGCCCTGTTATCGCCCATCACCCACAGGCGGCCGGGCGGCACGACGATGTTGAAGGAGCCCTGAGAGGGCTGGGCCCCCGGGTAGAGGTAAGGCTTCTCCTGCAGCGGCACGCCGTTCACGGTGATCTGGCCGTGGGCGTTGCAGCACATCACGTGGTCGCCGGGAATGCCGATCACCCGCTTGATGTAGTCGGTCTGCCCCGGGGTCGTCCCGAACAGGCCGGTGATCGAGCGGAACAGCGGCCGCAGCGTGGCATCGTAGAGACGCACGACCGGATTGTGCTCCGGCTGGCCGGGCGGAGTAGGCGAGTTCCAGGAGCCCGCGCCGTTGAATACCACGATGTCGCCGCGCTGAATCGGGCGCAGGTGGTAGACGAGCTTGTTGACCAGGACCTTGTCGCCGACGAGCAGCGTCGTCTCCATCGACGCCGACGGGATGAAGAACGGCTGCACCACGAAGCTCTTGATCAGCAGCGCCACCGTCAGGGCGACGGCGAAGAGCACCACCATCTCGGTCAGGAACGAGCCCCTCTTGTCGGGCTTGTCCTGTGTGCTTTCCTCGTCGTGCTCGCCCTCTTCGCCAGTCCCGGTCAGGGGGCCAGGTCCGCGGTCTGAATCCGCCCCCAGTCCAGGACCCGCAGCAGGTCCGGCAAGCACCTCGCTGGTGGGCTGCTCGTCGTTCATCATCACCTTCCAGCCTAACGGCCAGCAGGCCGGTCCAGCAGCCAAGCGCGGCCGGGCTGAATAAACCCCAAAACGGAAACTGGGCGAGAAAACCCATCAGTCGAGACGGACCGCACGGCCCGACTGCCGCAGGGCAGCCTACCGCCTGCCGCCTGCTGTACCGCCCATTCGACGCCGACGGCGGCGCCAGCGGTAAAGAACCACCAGCGGAACGACGTCAGGCACCCAGGCCTGTCGACCCCACCTGGCTGGCGCTGCCCGTCAGCCCCGCCTGGTCTCCGGACCGCTAGTTAGCGCGCCGGCTCCCGGCGCTCCTTGATCCTGGCGGCCTTGCCGCGCAGCGAGCGGAGGTAGTAGAGCTTGGCCCGGCGTACCTGACCCCTGGTCACTACCTCGATCATCTCGATGGCCGGGGTGTGCACAGGGAAGGTCCGCTCTACGCCGACGCCGTAGCTGATCTTGCGCACGGTGAAGGTCTCGCGTGCGCCACCACCCTGCCGGCGGATGACGATGCCCTGGAACACCTGGATCCTCGACCGGTTGCCCTCGGTGACGCGCACGTGCACCTTGAGAGTGTCCCCGGGCCGGAAGGCCGGGATGTCCGATCGGATCTGTGCCTGCTCAAGCTCGGCAATCGCGGTGTGCATCGCTTCGTCCTCGTTGTCATCACGCGCACGCCTGCGAACGCGCGGAAGTTGGCCTTGTCGCTGCGAAGGCATGCGACATTGCCCCGGGCGACCTCAGCCGACAGGGGGCAGTGCGCTTAAGTGTGCCACATCCTCGCCAGTGACCGCGAAACCAGCCTCGGAAAGAACCTCCCGATCGCGGGCGTCCAGCCCGCTCCAGGCGAGCCGCGCGATCAGGTCGGGCCTGATCCTCGCCGTGTGGCGCAGCGCTTCGTCCCGGCGCCAGCGAGCTATCGCCGCGTGATTACCGGAGAGCAGCGCGTCGGGGACGCTCAGTCCCCGCCAGGTCCTCGGACGGGTATACGACGGGCCCTCCACGAGCCCGCGCATCGGGCCGGCTCCGGCTCCGAACGAGTCGTCGGGAGCCGACTCGATGTTCCCGAGAACGCCAGGCAGCAGCCGGCCGATCGCCTCGATCATGACGAGCACTGCCGGCTCGCCGCCCGCGAGCACGTAGTCGCCGATGGAGACCTCGCGGACGGGCATCTGGCCCCGCGCGTACTCGACCACCCGCCCGTCGATGCCCTCATACCGCCCGCAGGCGAATACGAGGTGCCCGGCCTCCGCCAGTTCGGCCGCCATCACCTGGTCAAACACCTCGCCAGCCGGCGTCGGGACGACCAGTACCCGGTTACGCGGCGAAGGCGCTCCAGCAGCCGGGCCGACGACCTCGTCGAGGGCTTCTCCCCACGGTTCGGGAGTCATGACCATGCCAGGGCCGCCACCGAACGGAGTGTCGTCGACGGTCCGGTGCGGGTCATGGGTCCAGGCACGCAGGTCGTGCACCGCGATCGAGATGTCACCGCGCTGCACGGCCTTGCCGATCAGGGACATCCCGAGCGGCACGAAGTAGTCGGGAAAGATGGTGATGATATCGATACGCAGAGCGCCGCCTCCTCGACTCAGTCTCGCCAGATCACGGCCTCATGATGCGGCCTCAGGATGCGGCCTCGGGATCGAGCAGGCCCGGCGGCGGGTCTATGACCACCATGCCAGCGGCCACGTCCACTTCGGGCACGATCGCCGCGACGAACGGGACCAGGATCTCCGCGCCCGAGTGCGGCCCTGCGCCGGCGATCACCAGCAGATCCTGCCCATGGTGCAGCACGTCGGTGACGGAGCCGACCTGCTCGCCCGCTACGGTCCTGACGCGCAGGCCGATCAGGTCGTGATCGTAGAACTCCTCCGGATCAGACAACGGCGCGAGGTCGTCGGCGTCGATGACAAGGACGGTGCCGCGCAGCGCCTCGGCGGCCTCGCGGTCCTCGCATCCCGCGAACCTGACCAGCAGCCGCCCCGAGTGCCAGTGCGACCCGGCCACAGTCAGCGGTCCGCGACCGGCGGGATCCGTGGCAAGAGTCGAGCCCGCGGCGAACCGCTGGTCCGGGTCGTCCGTCCGGACCTCCACGGTGACCTCACCGCGAAGGCCATGCGGTCGGCCGACCCGGCCAACGACAAGCTGCATGCTGGCTAACGGGCCTCGTCAGTGTCCAGCAAGTCCACGCGGACGTACGCATCGCCGGCCAGAGAGCCGATGACCGTACGCAGTGCCCTCGCTGTCCGCCCTCCCCGCCCGATGACCTTGCCGAGGTCCTCGGGATGGACATGCACCTGCAGGACGCGGCCCCTGCGGAGATTGCGGCTGGAGACCCGGACATCGTCTGGGTAGTCGACGATGCCACGCACCAGGTGCTCGAGGGCCTCTACGAGCACGTCAGTCTCCGCTCCCCGGCTCGGCCGCAGCCTCGTCAGCCTTGCCCGCAGCCTCGTCAGCCTTGCCAGCCTTGGTCGCAGCCTCGCCAGCCTTGGTCGCAGCCTTGGCCTGCTCGGACGCGGCGGCCTCCTCGCCTGCCCCGGCCTCCGCCGCGGTCTTGGCCGCTGGCTTGCCCGCCTTCGCCGGCTTTTCGGCCTTTGCATCAGCCGTCTTGGCATCGGCCGTCTTCGCATCGGCCGTCTTGGCGCCGCCTGCCTTCGCGTCGGCAGCCTTCGATCCGGCCTTGGCCTTGGCCTTCGGAGCCGCAGCGCCCTCGGCCAGCGTCTCGGCCAGGGCAGCGGCGAAGATCTCCTTCTTGTCGGTGCGCGGTGCCGACGTCCTGAGCGTGCCCTCGGCTCCCGGCAGACCCTTGAAGCGCTGCCAGTCGCCGGTGATTTCCAGCAACTTGCGTACCGGGTCGGTCGGCTGCGCGCCAACCGACAGCCAGTGCTGCGCCCGGTCCGAATTAACCTCGATGAACGAGGGGTCTGCCTTCGGGTGGTACTTGCCGATCTCTTCGATGGCGCGGCCGTCCCGCTTGGTGCGGGCATCGGCGACGACGATCCGGTAGTAGGGCTCACGGATCTTGCCCATGCGCTTTAGCTTGATCTTGACAGCCACGGCTGTGGTCTTCTCCCAGCGGATTGTGCGGAAAGCGCGCGGTCGGAGTGGGAGCCGGGCGCGCCACCCTGCTCGGTACGGCGGCGACGAGATTGAGAGGGCCTCGCGGAGCCGATGGTTGCGCTCACATTCTGCCAGACCCGCGAGGATGCGGCGGCCTAGCGGCCCTTCTTACCGCCCCGCCCGCGCCATACTCCTGACCTGGACTGCCCGCCCAGGCCGGGAGGCAGGTCCCTGCCGTCACCACGATCGTCGTCCTCGTCGGTCCCTGGCGCACCGGAGTCCTGGGCTCCAGGCTGGACAAGTCCGGCCAGGCTTCCCGGGTTCGCAGCGGGGCCGTTTCCCTTGCGTAGCCCTGGCGGCAGGCCTCCCGGGCCCTGGCCGCCCGGACCGAACGCGCCCCCGCCGGGGCCGCCAGGGCCTGGCCTGCCCGGACCGCGGCCGCCAAGGCCGAGCCCTGCGGCGTCCAAGCCGGAGAGGTCCAGGCCAGCGAGGTCGCTGCCGCCCGTGCCGAGTCCGCCGAGTCCGCCGAGTCCGGCCGCACCAGCGCCGCCTGGCCGACCCGCCGGGGCTCCGCCCGGCCTCATTGCCCCGGCCGGCCGGCCGCCGCCCTTGCCCTTCTTCTTGCCCTTGGCCTTCTGCCCGCCACGCCGCATGCCCGGCATGCCGGGCATCCCCGGTATGCCGCCGCCACCCATCATCTGGCGCATCATCTTCTGGCCCTCGAGGAACCTGACGACGAGGTTATTGACCTCGCCCACGGTGACGCCGGCCCCGCCAGCGATCCTGAGCCGGCGAGAGCCGTTGAGGACCTTGGGGTTCCTGCGTTCCTCCGGGGTCATTGAGTTGACGATCGCGGCAGCCCGGTCCAGGTCCTTGTCGCTGATCTGGCTCAGCAGCTCGCGGTTCTGCGCAGCGCCGGGCAGCATCCCGAGCAGGTTGCTAATAGGGCCGAGCTTGCGGACCATCGCCAACTGCTCGACGAAATCCTCGAGCGTGAAGCCCTCGGCCGAGGTGAGCTTGCCGGCCATGGCGGCCGCCTGCTCCTGGTCGAACGTCCGCTCCGCCTGCTCGATCAGCGTCAGGATGTCGCCCAGGTCGAGGATCCGCGACGCCATCCGGTCCGGATGGAACAGGTCGAAGTCCTCGAGTTTCTCCCCCGCCGACGCGAACATCACTGGCCGGCCGGTCACCTGCGCGATTGACAGCGCCGCACCGCCGCGGGCGTCGCCGTCGAGCTTGGTGAGGACGACGCCGTCGAAGCCGACCCCGTCAAGGAAGGCCTGCGCCGTGGTCACGGCGTCCTGGCCGATCATCGAGTCGACGACGAACAGGATCTCGTCTGGATCGACGGCGTCCCTGATCTCGGCAGCCTGTGCCATCATCTCGGCATCGATGCCCAGCCGGCCCGCCGTGTCGATGATGACGACGTTGTGCAGCTTGTGCTTCGCCTCGGCGATCGAGTCGCTGGCGACGGCGATCGGGTCGCCGACCCCGTTCCCCGGCTGCGGCGCGAACACCGGAATCCCCGCACGCTCGCCGAGCACCTGGAGCTGAGTCACCGCATTGGGGCGCTGCAGGTCAGCCGCCACGAGCAGCGGAGTATTGCCCTGCCCGCGCAGCCAGAGCGCGAGCTTGGCCGCGAGCGTGGTCTTACCCGAACCCTGCAGGCCTGCCAGCATGATCACCGTCGGCGGGACCTTGGCGAAGCGCAGCCGCCTGGCCTCCCCGCCGAGGATCGTGACCAGTTCCTCGTTGACGATCTTGATGACTTGCTGCGCCGGGTTGAGTGCCTGCATCACCTCCGTGCCGAGCGATCGCTCCCGCACCCGGGCGATGAAGTCCCGCACCACGGGCAGCGCGACGTCGGCCTCAAGCAGCGCGATCCTGATCTCGCGGCAGGTGGCATCGACGTCGGCAGGTGACAGCCGCCCTCGGGTGCGCAGGGAGGAGAAGACCTGAGTGAGCCTGTCGGAGAGTGTCTCGAACACCTGTAGTGAGCTCCTTCGCGGTGTCTATCCGAGTAGGGCGTCGACGAACGCCTCGGGGTCGAACGGCGCCAGGTCGTCGGGGCCCTCGCCCAGGCCGACCAGCTTCACCGGGACGCCGAGCTCGCGCTGCACCGCGATCACGATGCCGCCCTTCGCCGTGCCGTCCAGCTTGGTCAGGACGACCCCGGTGACGTCGACGACCTCGGCGAAGACCCGCGCCTGGCGCAGGCCGTTCTGCCCGGTGGTCGCGTCGAGGACGAGGAGGACCTCGTCCACGGTGCCGTGCCTGGTGACCACGCGCTTGATCTTGCCCAACTCGTCCATCAGCCCGGCCTTGGTGTGCAGGCGGCCGGCGGTGTCGACGATGACGGTGTCGACTCCGCGGGCGATGCCCGCGCTCACGGCCTCGAAGGCGACGCTCGCCGGGTCGGCGCCCTCCTTGTCGGATCGAACCACGGTCGCGCCCACCCGGCCCGCCCAGGTCTCGAGCTGATCGGCGGCTGCGGCGCGGAAGGTGTCGGCGGCACCGAGCAGCACGCTGCGCCCGTCACCGACCAGTACCCGGGCCAGCTTCCCGCACGTCGTGGTCTTGCCCGTGCCGTTGACGCCGACGACGAGCAGGACGGCAGGCCGGTCACCGTGCGGCGCGGTGTGCAGGGTCCGGTCGAGATCCGGGTTCACCTGCTCGAGCAGGTTAGCGCGGAGCATGGCTTTCACCTCAGCCAGGTCGCGGGTGCCAGCCACCTTGACCTCGGTGCGCAACCGCTCGACCAGGTGCGCCGCCGGGCTTGCGCCCATGTCCGCGGTGATCAGGATCTCCTCGATCTCGTCCCAGGTCTGGTCGTCGAGCTTGCCCGAGGACAGCAGGCTCAGCAGCGCAGAGCCGAAGGCCGTCTGCGATCGCGCCAGCCTGCCGCGCAGCCTGACCATCCGGCCCGCCGACGGCGGCGGCTGCTCGACCGAAGGCGGCGCAGTGGCGACCTCCGGCAACGGGGCCACGACCTCGCCTGGCGGCGCCCCGCCAGCGGCAGGCGCCTGGACGGCTGGCGGGGCGGCCGTCGCCGTCCCGCCCGGGCCTGATCCGGCTGGTGGCTGGCCCGGCCCGGCCTCGCGCCGGCGACGCGCCCTGGGCACGACCAGGAACCCGGCGCCCACGATCAGGATCACGGCGGCGAGCACGAGGATGATCAGCAAGGTTTCCATGTCGGCTTCAAGTCTGGCAGAAGCGGGCGACTGTCCGAGCCACCCCGCACCCGGCAGCCAACCCGGATGGCCAGCCGCGACCGGTCCGCTCGACCATGATCACGGTGATATTTCGACGGATTCAACCAAGAAATCAACGTGATCATGAGAGGCGACTCTGGTCGGGGCCGGCGGCCCCGTCGGGGCCGGCGGCGGGTCGGGGCCGGCGGCGGGTCGGGGCCGGCGGCGGGTCGGGCGGTCGGGGGTCAGGCTGGCTCGCGTTCGCGGAGGCGCTGGCTGATCACAGCCGAGACGCCGTCGGATCGCATGCTGATCCCGTAGAGCGAGTCGGCGATCTCCATCGTCCGCTTCTGGTGCGTGATGATGATGAGCTGCGAGCTAGAGCGGAGCTCGTCGAAGATGTCGAGCAGCCGCTGGACGTTGGTGTCGTCAAGCGCG
>DASWAA010000207.1:0-17339 GCA_036391385.1 Streptosporangiaceae bacterium | reverse complement strand
CTGACTCAGCAGCCACAGACGACCCTGCCGTCGCGGTGCCGTCCGGTTCCCTAAGAACCGTATCCAAGAAAGTGACTAGTTCGGCCGATGTCAGCACAGCCCGCACGCCCGTTCCGCTGTCGCCCCAGGCCTCGAGGACAGCGCGGCGGCTCAGCTGCCAGTATCCGGAAGCCGGGCCGCCGCGGGTTCCCGGCTCGCAATGCCAGCGCGCGGTAGATCTGAGCACGCATCGCACCTCACCGGTTCCAGGCAGGTCGCCCCGGTCCCTGGAGCGCAAGGTGAAGTACTCGTGCTCACCGGGCTGGAACCAGGCCAGCCCCGGCAGAGAGTGCGACCCCCTCCTGGTGTCCGATCCAGCCTGGGGCGGCCGCGCCGACGACTGAGCGAAGCCGGCCGAGGGGAACCTGTCGTCCGGATCAGGCCAGCAGGACACCTGCTCGGGATCCTCGCGTGCCGACTGGACGCGCGCGGCGAGGGTAGCCAGCTGATGACGGCATCGCTGGCCGACGACCGCGAACGGCTGCCGGTCCCTGACCAGCCTCAGGGTGACGTCATAGGGACGGCCCGCCCTGTCGTGGCACGGGACGGCGGCGACTTCCAGCAGGGATCCGTCTACGCAACGTAGTTCTCCCATAGCGGAAAGTTACCCGCTGGTGACCGGTCTCCCACACTTCGGCACACCGGGAAATTCGGCTCCGGCCTGCCAGGAGGCCGAAAAGGGACGAGCACGGGCCTTTCAGCGGTCGGTCAGCACGATCGCGGGCCTTTCAGCGGTCGGTCAGGACGAGCGGGGGCCGCCGGCCCGGATCTGCTCGACCCTGCGAAGCGCCTCGCGCAGGTCGCCGAGCCAGGAGTCCTCGTGCTCCCCGACGAGCCGCACGCACCAGGCCAGCGCGTCGCTGCGGCTTCTGGCCACGCCCGCGTCGACCAGCGTGTCGAGCACGAGGCGCTCGGCCTGGCGGAGCCTGGTCATCACCGGTACGGAGAAGGTCGTGAACATGACCGTCCGGTCACCGCTTCGCACGCCCCAGGAGACCTTGCGGCCGAAGGAGTGCTCTGCCTCGCTCGCGATCTCGATCCGCTGCTGCCTGGTCTCCTCGCGGAACCGGCGGGTTCGACCGTCCCACGCAGCGGCCTGCTCGGCTTCTGACGCGCCCTCGGCGGTCTGCGGCGTCGTGATCGGCAGGATGACCGTGATCTCCTCCCGGTCGACCCTGACGTCGAGCGCGCCGTCCAGCCACTCTCCCGGCAGCCGGCCGGTGAACCAGCCGCGCAGTCGCTCCGTCGCCGTACCCTGCTCGCTCTGCTCTGTACTCATGTAATTATGATTACACGCTTTCAAGGATGGTGCAACCGTGATGCCGGCTGACGCCGGCCCGGGTACCCGCAGTATCCGGCCCGGGTACCCGCAGTATGCAGACACCCGCTGGCGACCGCACGGGTGCGGAGAGCTGCCAGGCCGGCGACGCCGAGCCGGGATGCCGAAATGCTACGGCCGCCGGCGATACCTGATGCCAGCGCCAAGGTGAGCCGGCCCAGGGACATCAGTGGTGCTGGCCGGACTCTAGCGGGCTCTAGCTACTGGTGCCGGCCGGTACTCACCAGACGTGCTGGCCGGGGGCCCTAGCCTGCTGGGTTGCCGGCCACGGCGGCGGCCACAGCCGGGTAGACGCGGACAGCGCCCGCGAAGCCGGCGCCGAAGTCCGCCGGCACGATCTCGACATTCATCCCGGGCTCCGGGGCCTGAAGCATCTGGCCGTTGCCGAGATAGATGGCCACATGCGAGATATAGCCGGGAGCCGTCGGATCGGTGTGGTAGAAGAGCAGGTCTCCCGGCCGCAGGTCGCTGAGCCGCAGCAACGGTCCGGTCCGTGCCTGATCGGCCGCCACTCTCGGCATGGTGACGCCGGCCTGAGCCATGGACCACTGCACGAGACCGGAGCAGTCGAACGCGCCCGGGCCCGCCGCGCCCCAGACGTACGGCATGCCCACCCGGCTCTTCGCGGCAGCCAGGAAGGTGGCAAGCTCACTCGCGGTCAGGCCCGCGCCCTGCTGAGCGGTGAGGCCCGCGCTTCCCGCCGCGCCCGTCGTGACCGTCGTCCCGCCGACTATCACCTGGGTGACCAGCGCCGCGACGGATGCCTTAGCCGGGAGCCGCTTCCTGATCTTCGCGATCAGGCCGTCAAGCCGAGCCGTCGGCGCGCTGACGACGATCGCGTTCGCTTGCGGCAGTCCGAGCGAGCGGGCAACGCGGTCGGACACCACGGCATCGACCCCGCCGATGCCGACCGTCCCGAATCCGGCTACCGGCAGCAGCAGCGTGCGGGCACCGGCGACCCGCACCGGCTTGGTCAGGGAAAGCTTGTCCTGCCTGCCCATTGTGTAGGAGATGGCCATTCCGCCCGCTGCGACGTCCTGCCAGAGCGAGGCGGCACGAGCCGTCGGCCCGGCGGCGAAGGGCCGGAACTCCTGCGGGTTCACGCCGAGTACGTTGACGAAAATGCCGTTGACCTGGATCCGGCCGGCGTCGACCGCGAGGGCCGCGGCCACACCGTGCATCCGGCGGATGCTTGCCTCCAGCCCGGCTGGCAGCCTGCCGGGGGCGACCACGAGCACGTCCGGCTGGTGCAGGCGACCGAGCGGGCTCGCTCCGGCGGTCGGCAGCGGTCTCGCCGCGATGACTGCGCCGGTAGCGGCCCGGCCCGCGTACCAGTGATACGACGAGCCGCCGCGGATGCCGGGGATACCCCCGACCGCCTGGCTGAGCCCGGCGACACGGGCGCTCGCCTGCCGTGCGGCGGCCGCTGAGGTGCTGCTCCCGGCCGGACGAAGAGCAGGCCCGGACCTCGCCTGGCTCAGGGTTCCGGTCAGAACCATGCCGAGAGCCAGCGCAAATGCGATCAGAGGCAGCAGCCGACGCGCCGAGAAGCGCAACTCCGGTCCTTCCGCTCGCGGGAAAATCTCTGCCGTTATCCGATTATGACGTGCACCTGGGACACATGAAATAGCAGTCATGGCTATAACGGCTTACCTAACGGCAGCACGCTACTCACTGAACCTGACCGGGAGGTGGCGCGGGGATGACGCCTCGATGTCTGGCAGGTAGTGCCTCAGGCACGCAGCAGCGCGAGCAGGTCATCCGCTGAGGTGACTGGCAGCCGGCACGAGAAATTGCGGCAGACATAGGCGGCAGGCAAGCCGTTCACAAGCCCGCGGCCCGCGAGCAGCGGAATGTCAGCTGGCACGGACGCCTGGCCGGACTCGACGGCACGCCCCGGCCCGGCGGCATCCCCCGCTGCCGTAACGCTCTCGGCCAGGGCAGCCTCGGCGTCGCCTGGGCCGATAGCGATGACAGCACCGGGGGTTGCGCCGAGCGACGCGGCCTCGTGCAGCGCCCTGGTGCGCGGGTCCGAGCCCGGGCCGACGATCGCGATCTCATCCGGCCCGGCCAGGAACGCCTCCGCCACGGCCAGCCCCCAGCCCGCTGCCTGCGGAAACCTGGCGGCGAGCGCGGGCAGGGCCCCGAGCGCACTCGCGGCGGCCACGCGATGCCGGGCCGATCCGGTCAGCGCCGAGTAGCTGAGCAGAGCGCCTGCTGCCGCGAACGTCCCGGACGGCGTCGGGCCGTCGGCGGGATCGGATGGCCGGTAAATGAGTCGCTCACTGTCGTCGGCGGTGTCGTAGAACCCGCCCGCGGCGCTCTGGAAGCGCTCGAGCAGGACATCGAGCAACTCTCTGGCCAGGCCAACCCAGCGAGCCTCGCCGGTGACCCCGGACAGGGCCAGGTAGCCTGCCGCTACGCAGGCGTAATCCTCCAGCACGCCCGCGCTCTGCCCCGCGACACCATCCCTGGATGTCCTGGCCAGCCGCCCGTCAGCCAGGTGCACCCGCGCCAGCAGCCCGGCGGCGCCGGCCGCCGCGGCGATATAGTCGGGCCGGCCGAATAGCAGTCCGGCCTCGGCGAGCGCTGCGATGGCCATTCCGTTCCAGGCTGCGACGACCTTGTCGTCCCTGCCTGGCCATACCCGGCCGGCTCTGGCGGTGCGGAGCGCCGACCGCACCCGCTCGTACCGGCCCAGATCGGCCGGATCCGCGGGCAGCCGCAGTACCGACTTGCCGTGCTCGAACGTGCCGGCCGTCGTGACGGCGAAGAGCCGCGCTGCGTACTCGCCGTCGTCGGAGCCGAGCACATCAGCCAGTTCATCCGGTGTCCATACGTAGAACGCGCCTTCCACCCCGTTGCTGTCAGCGTCCAGCGCGCTGGCGAAGCCGCCTTCAGCCGTCTTCAGGTCGGCGATCATCCAGTCACAGGTTTGCTCAGCGATCCGGCGTGCCAGCGCACTGCCCGACCGCCGCCACCAGTGTGCGTAAACGCTGGCGAGCTGCGCATTGTCGTACAGCATCTTCTCGAAGTGCGGCACGATCCACTCGCCGTCCACGCTGTACCTGGCGAAGCCGCCGCCCAGCTGGTCGTAGATGCCACCGCGCGCCATGGCCTCCGCGGTCCCGGCGACCATCGCCAGCGCCTGCTGCCGCGTACCGTCCGGCTGCGGCGTTGCATCGGACTGCATTCCCTCGGGCTGCGTTCCCTCGGGCTGCGTTCCCTCCGGCTGCGGCGTGCCACCGTGCGCTTGCTCAGCCTCGCGCGTCCTGGTCCCAGCCGGAGCTGGCGGCGCCTGTCCGGCATGGCGGAGCAGGAACTCGAGCACGGTAGACGGCGGGAACTTAGGCGCGCCGCCGAAGCCGCCATGCCGAGCGTCGTAGCGCCTGGCCAGCGTCGCCACCGCGCCCTCGCACGTGCGCGCGAGGTCCGCCAGGCCGAGACCGCCAGTACCGGCGCCGCCGCCCGCGGTGCGCTCTCCACCCGCGGTACCCTCTCCGCCCGCGGTGCGCTCTCCGCCCGCGATGCCATCCCCGCCCCTGCCGCCGTCTGCGCCAGCGGCGGGCGAGTAGGGCCGGCCTGCGCTCTCGGCTAGCGCCTCGGCAATCTGTCGCGCCTGGTCAGCGACGTTCGGCCGGTCGTCACGCCAGGCCCTGGCGACGGCAGTGATCAGCTGCTTGAGCTGCTCGCGCGGAAAATAGGTGCCGCAATAGAACGGCTCACGGTCCGGGGTGAGGAAGACCGTCATCGGCCAGCCGCCCTGACCTGTCATCGCCTGAGTGGCTGTCATGTAGACGGCATCGACGTCAGGCCGCTCCTCCCGGTCTACCTTGACCGGCACCACGCTCTCGTTAATCAGCCGAGCGGTCCCCTCGTCCTCGAACGACTCGTGTGCCATCACGTGGCACCAGTGGCAGGCCGAGTAGCCGACCGACAGCAGCACAGGGACGTCCCTGCTCCTGGCATGGGCGAAGGCATCGTCGCTCCACGGCCACCAGTCCACCGGGTTGTCAGCGTGCTGGAGCAGGTAGGGACTTGTCGCGTTGCGCAGCCGGTCTGCCATTCCCCTATCCTCCCGCACGCCGCCAGCTACTGGGCTGCCCGCATCAGGCTGCGGTGGTCGGCGCGGCTGCTACCGTGCGAGTTGTGAGCGTCCCTGAGAGCACGTCAGGCGCTAAGCCGCAGGGAACCCGGATCCGGGGAACCCGGCAGGCCGAGGCGGTGGCTGCCGTGCTCGACCGGCTGCCGGGGTTCACCAGCGCACAGCAGATCCATGCCGAACTGCGTGAACGGGGCGAGCAGGTGGGCCTCACCACCGTGTACCGGCACCTGCAGGCACTCAGCGAGGCCGGCCGGATCGACGCGATCAGGGACTCCAGCGGGGAGACCCTGTACCGCCGGTGCCAGACCGACACCCACCATCATCATCTGACCTGCCGGAACTGCGGGCGGAGCGTCGAGGTGGAGGGCAAGGCGGTCGAGCGCTGGGCTGATCAGGTAGCAGAGCAAGCCGGCTTCTCCGACGTCGGGCACACCGTCGAGCTCTTCGGCCTGTGCCCGGGCTGCGGCAAACCCTAGCGGTAGGGCCGCGATGACGGTGACGATCCCGAACAGCGCTCCATGACGCTGCGACCACGACCCTGGATGTGGCGATGAATGACCAGACAACGCCGGGCGATGCAGAGTTCCAGCCTCAGCCGCAGTTCACCGCGCCGGACCCGCAGTTCACCGCGCCGGACCCGCTGGCCGGCGCTGCAGGCACGCAGGCCGGCGCAGGCTGGACGCCGCCGGGGTCCTGGGCGCCGCCTCAAACACCCGGGATGCCGGGTAGCGCGCAGCCGCGGAAGCGGCGCTCGCGGCTGATCTGGCTTTGCGTCGCCGGGGCGCTCGTCCTGCTACTCGGAGGCGGCTTGTTCGTCATCGCCACGAACGCAGCCTTGCTCAGCACCACCGTCAAGAGCATCAGCGCTGCAGGTGCGGCGGGCGCGCACCCCTGCCCTAGCACCACTGCGACACCTGGCCAGCGCGACTCGCTCGTCCGCGACCTTCTCCCGCCGCACCCCGGCGGAGGTATGCCGGGCGCCCCGCACGAGCAGGTAATGTCCCTCGCCGCCTTTGTGAGCACCTTCTACGCGGCCACTCACGACAAGGCAGCCCAGCGGAATCTGCTCACCCGGCTCTGCTTCCGGTTCGCGGTCCTGCAGGTCTGGGATCAGCCGACGTCCGGCACTGTCGTCGGGGAGTATCTTGTCCGGTTCGGCTCAGCGGCAGGCGCTCACGCCTACATCTTGTCGCTCGAAGCCGTCGCCCTGGCCAGTTCGTCGTCCTCCGGCCACCGCGCCGTTCCCGGAGTGCCCGATGGCATGCTTGTCCAGTTCACGTCGCATGACCTGATCCATCGCAGGCAGACTCAGGTACTCGGCGACCGCGGCAGCGTAGCCATTCTCTTTCTGGTGAACAGCGCGGCGAAGCCGCCGTCCAGCGCAGCGGCCGCATCGCTCCTGCGCAGGCAGAGCGCGCGGATCTGAGCGAGGACCTGGTCCTGCTATCCCGGGAAAGCAGATGCCGCAGCGGTCCGGCTGGCCGGGGTCATCCGCAAGGGCAGGAGGCGGCCTGACCCGACTGTGGCGTGTCGACCCCGTAGAAGGCGCTGTTTCGGCAGGACACGCTGGCGGTGATGCCGCCGTAGTTCGTCGACAGCGAGTTCAGCGACGAAGGTGATGTCGGCTTCGGCTTCGCGAGCTTGGTGAACGTGGAACCCAGGATCACCTCGACAGTGCCAGCCGTCACGCCCGGCACGAAGTTGATCCGCACCCGGGAGAACTGCGCCGCCAGCGTCCTGGCTGCCGGGAGGTCGGCGGCACTGCCGTACTCGATCACCGATGTCGTGTATGTGGTGGCATTGGCATAGCCGGTGCCGAGGACGGTGAAACCGCGACTTCCGAGTGCCGCAGCCGCCTGCGCAGTCAGGTCGGTCCCGCTCGAGCCGTTCAGAACCGTGACCTTGACCTGGGTCGGGCTGAGGACCAGTACCGGGCCGGTACTCGCGCTGGGGCTAGGCGAGGCTGATGCCTTCGCGCCCTTGCCCCTGCTGTGCGCCTTGTGCCTGGTGATCTTCGGAAGCTTGGTGTCATGAGCGATCGCCCAGAACAAGGCGTCGGCCTGCGGATGGGCGAGTTCGACCTCGTTCGGGTCGTACGGATAGCTGGCCCAGGGCGCGGTGATGAACTGGATGTTCTTCGGCGAGATGCCCCGAAGACTGAGCGCGATGTGCAGCAGGTCACTGTTGCTCGCATCCGTGGTCATCGCGTTCGCGACGTCGCCCATGACCGTGTAGACCGTCGACGGGCTCCCGAGCATGCCGCTGTGCAGCACGCCCTTGACGATCTGCGCCATCAGGTACTGGTCGCGAGCGATCCGGGCGATGTCCGAGCCGTCGGCGACGTTGTAGCGAGTCCGCCAGAACTCAAGGGCCACCCGGCCGTCGATGTGGTGCCTGCCAGCCGTCAGGTCAAGCCCGGATCCCTCGGCGGAAGTGATTGTGTTGTGGATGGCAAATGGCAGGCAGACGTTGACGCCGCCCACGTCGTTGATGACCTTCTCGAAGCCGGTGAAGTTCAGCTCGATGACGTTGTCGATGAAGACGCCGGTCTGCTGCTCGACGGTCTCGCGCACGCACTCCGGCCCGCCCGCCGCCAGCGTCGCGTTGATCCGCTCGTAGGCATAGGGATTGGCCTGCTGGCCAGGCAGCCCGCGCCACGGAGCGCACTGGTAATAAGGCACCACCGTGTCCCTCGGGATGCTGATGACCGTGACGCTCCTGCGGCCGGGAGAGATATGCGCGAGCATGATCGTGTCCGAGCAGTTGCAGCCGTTCTGGCCGCCGATCGCGGCGTTCGCGCCGGTCCTGCTGTCCGAGCCGAGCAGCAGTATGTTCAGCGCGTTGCTGTACCGGTGCGGGCGGTTGTGCCCGTCAATCCGCACGATGTGAGTAATGCTGGAGAGCTGCATGCTGACGACCGCGTAGACGCCGAGCGGCACCGCAACCAGAATTGCCACGACGGCGACCGAGATCCAGCCGATGATCCTCGCTCGCCGCGACCTCAGCCGCAACCACTTCATGAGCCCTCCGCAAGGGCGCCAGTTAGCTGATCACCGCCCAGCGGCAGGCTAGCCGATGACCGACATCGCCGATGGACGCACCGCTAGGCTGCGATTCCGGTGTCATCCAGTAAATAGACGCGCAGAACGCGCCTCTGGCTTACCGGGTGAACGGACTAGCAACGGATCAGGTTCCCAGCTGAAGCCGGGCTCAACCACCCAACCTGGTCAAGGCCGGCCCGCCCAGGCTCTTGATGGCGATCGCGGGCATCGCGGCAGGAGGTTCCGACGCCTGTCCCGAGTCACACTAGCTCGGCAACGGTCCTGGTCAGCAGGATCGCGGCGCAGAACGAGCGGTACACGGCCAGCGGATCCTCGCCGGTGCAGCGCAGCTCGCGCGGGCCGGTCCGCTCGACGCCGCGTATCCAGCTAGCCGCCTCGGCGATGTCCGTCGTGCGGACCGTGACTTCCAGGGTGGCCGACGCCAGCGGCGGAGGCTGGGCGGTTGCCGCTCCGGCGACCGCCTGCCGCGCGGTCTCACGGATCAGCGCGCAGGCACGATCCGGGTGCAGGCTGTGCGCGGCGACCCGGCTCACCGCTTCCTTGACTACCGCGACGTGGATGCCGGGAATGAGCGCGGCCGTCTCGTCGCACGCGCACCGGTCCCCCGTCACCAGCACGACCGGCACGCCGTAGTGCGCGGCCACCAGGGCGTTGATGCCGGCTTCCCCAGTCACGACGCCGTTCAGCCTGGCTTCCGTCACCGCACGGGGGTTGTAGGTATGCGACAGCCCGGCAGGCGCGCCGATCGAGCCGTGGTAGGAGACGAACAGCACGGCGTCGAAGCTGCCGTCCAGGCCCTGCATCATGTACAGCGGCTTGTGGCTGCCGGAGATGTAGGACGCGCCGCCGGCCAGGTCACCGGGCGGCAGGTTGCGCATCGTGGAATGCGAGTCGTTGACGACGAACTCGGTGGCGCCGCCAGCTAGGGCACCCTCGATCGCGGCGTTCACCTCGGCCAGCAGCAGCCGGCGCCCGGCCTGGGCTTCCGGCCCGGTGCCCACGCACTGCTCCCAGTCGACGACGCCGGCTGTCCCCTCCATGTCGCTGGACAGGAAGACCTTCATCAGTGGCCTGCGATCTTCCTGATCCGGCCGTTGCTGTCGTCGTCGAAGAGCAGGTTGCCCGCGCCGTCGACCGTGACCCACGCCGGGTTGGCGAGCTCGGCGCTGACCGCCGGGCCGTCATCGCCAGTCAGGCCGAAGTGCCCGTTGCCGGCGACCGCGTAGATGTCGCCCGCGGTCATCGCCACGCCATAGAACGTGCCGGTGCTGGCCGCGACGACCCTGACCTGCTCGCTGGCACTGTCCCCGATGATCAGGTTTCCGTGACTGTCGGAAGCGACGCCCTCCGGATAGTGCAGCTCGGCCGACGTGGCCGGCCCGCCGTTGCCCGACGACCCGGTGGCGCCATTGCCGGCCACAGTGTAGATGTCTCCTGCGGTCATGAACTGACCGTAGAAGGTGCCCGTGCTCGCCGCGACGACCCGCACCCGGGAGTTCTCCGGGTCGGCCACCACCAGATTGCCCGAGGCGTCGATCGCGACGGCATCGGGATTGACGAAGCAGAGCTCCGCCGACGTCGCCGGCCCGCCGTCGCCGGCGAAGGCGCAGGTGCCGTTGCCCGCCACGGTGTAGATGCGACCAGCGGTCATAGCCTGGCCGTAGAAGGTACCCGTCGCAGCGGCCACGACCCGGACCCGGGAGTTGCCGACGTCGACGAGGACCAGGTTGCCCGCCTGGTCCACCGCCACTCCCTGCGGATCGGACAGCTCAGCGCTGGTCGCAGGGCCGCCGTCGCCGGCGAAGCCTGCCGTCCCGTCGCCGGCCACCGTGTAGATGTCGCCCGCGGTCATGGACCGGCCGTAGAACATGCCCGAGTGCGCGGCCACGACCCGGATCCGCTGGTTACCGCGATCGGTGACGACGAGGTTGCCCGCGCCGTCCACCGCCACGTCGGCCGCGCCGAGCCTCGCGCTGGCGGCCGGACCTCCGTCGCCGAGGCCGCCGGTGCCGCCGCCGGCGATCGTATAGATATGCGCGGCGGTCATCGGCTTGCCATAGAACGTCCCGGTCGTGCCGGCCACCACTCGCAGCCGACCCGCGGCGATGAGCAGGTTACCCGCGCGGTCGATGGCGATGCCGCCGCTGGCGCCCTGGGCACTGGTCGCCGGGCCGCCCTCGGCGGCATACGGCGTGCCCCGCCGGTTTCCGGCGACGGTGTAGATGTCGCCCGCCTTCATGTGCTTGCCGTAGAAGGTGCCGGTCCTGACGGCGATGACCCTGGCCACCGAGCCTGCGTCGCACAGCACCACGTTGCCTGAGCCGTCGATGGTGATGCTGTGCGGCGAGCTGACCTTCGCACGAGCGGCGGGAACGCCATTGCCGGTCAGGCCATTCCTGACGCCCGCGATCTGGTAGATGTCGCCGGCCGTCATGTTCCGGCCGTAAAACGTGCCGGTCGCCACTGCCACGACCCGGACGTGGTTGGCGTTGGAGTCGCCGATCACCACGTTGCCTGACGGGTCGATGGCTACCCCGGTCGCATTGCTCAGCTTCGCCTTGCGGGCCGGCCCGCCGTCGCCCGACGAACCGATCGTGCCGGTACCGGCGACGACGTAGACATGCCCGGGCCTCATCGCCTGCCCGTAGAAGCGGCCGGATCGCTCGGCCAGCACGGTGACCCGGCTGCCGCGCGCGGCCAGGATGTTCCCGGCATGATCGACGGCCAGTTGCGCGCCCGCACCGTCGGCGAGCAGGTAGTGCTTGCCCGCCAGCATCTTCCTGCCGTAGAACGTGCCCGAACGCGCGGCGATCACGATGATCTGCGTGACCGAGGGACTGCGCGGGTCCTCGGTGCCCTCGTTGGACACCAGGATGTTGCCGCTGTTGTCCGCGATCACGTCCACCGGGCAGAACGAGCCACTGCCAGCGGCGACCTTGCAGACCGCCCCGCCGTTCATGACCGTGTAGATGTTCCCCCTGATCAGGTGCCGGCCGTAGAACGTTCCCGTCGTCGCGGCGACGACCCGGACCCGGCCGTTGCCCTTGTCCGCGATGACCAGGTTTCCCGCATAGTCGATGGCGGCCGCGCACGGAACTCCGAGCTGTGCCCGGCTGGCCGGCCCGCCGTCACCCGAATAGCCGTTCTGGCCGACCCCCGCGGGCGTGGTCAGCCAGTCGGTCCGCGTGCTGACCGCGCGGACCGCACCGCCCTGGTCGCCGATGTACAGGTGTCCTCTGTCGTACTGGACGGTGCCGCAGGTGTAGGGCGAGTAGAACGGGACCAGCGTGGCCAGAGCCGGCCCGCCTGCCCCGCCCGCCACCGTGGTGATGGTCCCGGAAGGCAGGCCGGCTGGCGAGGCTTTCGCCGGGACGCCGACCCCGCCCAGCACGGCGACCGAGGCAAGCGTGACCGAGGCAAGCGCCGCGGCCGGCGCCCGCCGCACCCCGCCGGATCCGGGTCCGCCTGTTCCCGCAGTGCTCATCGCCCGACTCCTCGCCTCGTCTCGCGGTGCCGCCCCAGTGAGGAAGACGCCTGAACGGGGCAATCGGATGACAGTATGGCGGTCGGCCGCCGCCGCCGGGCCGGGCGAGCGGCGCGAGCCGTGCCCGGCGGCGTCCGGCCGGCTAGCCGCGGACCGCCTGCACGGCCGGAGCGGCCACGGGCGCGGCGGCCCGCTCGTCGCCCTCGCGGATCCCGTACCGCGCGTACAGGCGGCGCAGCGGGCCAGGCGCCCACCAGTTGGCCCGGCCGAGCAGCCGCATCGTCGCAGGCACCAGCAGCACCCGGACGACGGTGGCGTCCACCACTAGTGCCACGATCATCCCGACGCCCATCAGCTTGATGAACGTGATGCCCGACGCGGAGAACGCGCCCACCACGATCACCAGCAGCAGCGCCGCGCTGGTGATCACGCCGCCGGTCCGCTGCAGACCGCTCGCCACCGCGGCCGAGTTGTCGCCGGTCAGGTCGTAGCGCTCCCTGATCCGGGACAGCAGGAACACCTCGTAGTCCATCGACAGGCCGAAGATGATCGCCAGCATCAGGATCGGCATCGATGGGTCGATCGTCCCGGTGGGCGTAAAGCGCAGCAGCCCGGACAGATGCCCCTGCTGGAAGATCCAGACGACTACCCCGAACGTCGCCGACAGCGACAGCGCGTTCATCACGATCGCCTTGAGCGGCAGCAGGACCGAGCCGAAGGCAAGGAACAGCAGCACGAACGTCGCGGCGGCCATGACCAGTGCCATCCAGGGCAGCACTGCGCCCAGGCTGGACAGCTCGTCGGTGAGCTGCGCGGTCTGCCCGCCGACTAGCACCTGCGCGGCCGGCGGCGGCCCGAGCGCGCGGGCGCTGGCCACGATGCGTCGTGCCGTCGCGGACATCGGATCGGCGCCATAACGCAGGTCCACCCGCGCGGTGTCGCCATTCAGGCCCGTGACCTGGGCGCCAGTCACCCCAGGGATCGCGGCAAGCCTGGTCACGTACGCGGCCAGCTCGCTGCCGCGGGCCGGCGAGCCGGCAACCGGCCCGGAGAAGGTCACCAGCGACTCCACCGGCGTGGTCGGGTTGCCGGGGAAATCACGGCCCAGTGCCTGTGCGACAACCCTGGGCTCGGCGGTGGACGGCAGCACCCGGGCGTCGGTGCCACCCCAGGCCACCCGCAGGAACGGGGTGCCGAGAGCGAGCAGGACGACGACGATAACGCTGGCGTAGATCGCCGGCCGCCGCATCACGCTTCCCGCGAGGCGGTACCAGGCGCCGGCCGACTCCGGCGTCCGCGGCCTGGTTACCGAGCGGCGTACGCGAAGGGCGTTCACCCTGGGGCCGAGCGCGGCCAGCAGGGCCGGCAGCACTGTCAGCGCGGCCAGCATGTCCACGACGACGGTGGCGACGCCGCCGTAGCCCATCGACCGCAAGAAGACCTCGGGGAACAGCATCAGGCTGGCGAGGGCCACGGCGACGGTCACCCCCGACACCGCGACGGTGCGGCCCGCGGTCGCCATGGTCCTGGCCAGGGCGGCCTCGGTCGAGTCCGACCGGCGCAGTTCCTCGCGGAACCTGCCCACGATGAACAGCCCGTAGTCGATGGCCAGGCCGAGTCCGAGGATGGTGGTGATGTTGATCGCGTAGATCGAGACCGGCGTCACGAGCGTGAGCAGCCGCAGCGCGGTGAACGAGCCGAGTATGCCGATACCGCCGATCATCAGCGGCAGGCCCGCGGCGACTAGCCCGCCGAAGATGATCAGCAGCAAGATCAGCAGCACCGGCATCGACACGGCCTCGGCCCGGCCGATATTGCTCGTCACCTCATGGTTGATGGCGGCCTCGGTCGGGGTGAAGCCGCCGGTCCGGGTGGTCAGGCCTGGTGCGGCGAGCTCACCCTTGATCGCGTTGAAGCTGGTGATTCTCGCGGCATCGGTGCGCCCGGCGAGTTCGATAACGGCGAAGGTCTGGTGGCCGCCGCGGCTGACGAACCGCGGTGAGCCGGTCGTCGCGAAAGACGCGTAGGACACGGCCTTGTCGCGCGGCAGCGCGCCCAGCGTGGTCGCGACCGCCTTCCTGAAGGCCGGAGCCCGTGCGGTCAGCGTCCGGCTCGAGTAGATGACCACGACGTCGCCGGAATCCCGGCCGAACAGGCGTGCCGAAAGATCGGCCTCCCGCTGACTCTGGCTGCCCGGCGCCGCGAATCCGCCCGCCGACTGCAGCCGGGGGAAGACACCGGTGCCCCACAGTGCCGCTACCACGACGCCGACCGACGCCACCGCGAGCACGAGCCAGCGTCGGCGATAGACCGTGCGTCCCCATCTGTCGAACATCTGATCCTCCGCGAGTTAGACTCTGGTACGCGTATAACTGAAGCTAACGCCGTAAACGTTTACGCTGTAAACTTCTCATACGGTGTTTACGAATGTCAAGCCCGTTTACGGTTTGGCCGGGCGAGCCTGGCCGGGCCAGCTGGCCCGGGCGAGCTGGGAGGCAGGAGATGGTGTCCGACGTTGCGGCACTCAGGCGGCGGGACCGGGTACGGGCGGCGACCAGCCAGGAGATCATCCAGACCGCGCGGCAGCTGCTGATCGAGGAGGGCGTCGCGGCCGTCTCGCTCCGGGCGATCGCCCGCGAGATGGGGATGACCGCGCCGGCCCTCTACCGGTACTTCGGCAGCCACGAGGAACTGATCCAGCACGTGGTCGCCGATGTCTTCACTGAGCTCAGCGACCACGTGGAGGCCGCGGTCGGTGCCGCGGTCAGTGCCGCGAAAGCCGATCAGGGGCCGGCCGGCCAGCCAGCCGAGGCCGGCGGCGAGGCCGGCGTGCGTGCCGGGAGCTCCGGCGGTGCCGCCGCAGCGACACGCCCCACGGCGATCGGCCTGATCGCCGCCTGCCACGCGTTCCGTGACTGGGCCGTGGGCCACCCGGCCGAGTTCGGCATGATCTTCGGCAGCCCGTTGCCCGGGCTCGAGATTCCACCTGAGGATCCGCTGGTCAGCTGCGGCTTCCGGTTCGGCACGATCTTCCTCCGGCTGGTCACCGAGATCTGGCTGATTCAGCCGTTCGACGTGCCGGCCGACGGCGAGATCGATCCGGGGCTGCGCAGGCAACTCGCCCGCTACCGGGCCCAGATCGGCGCCGACCTGCCGCTCGGCGCGCTGCTGATCTTCCTGCGCTGCTGGGTGCAGCTGTACGGGGCCGTCAGCCTGGAGGCGTTCGGCCACCTGCGGTTCGCACTAGAAGATTCGTCCGGCATGTTCGAGCTGATGCTGACCGACCTGGCCGCGATGATCGGCCTGCAGTACCCGGCACTAGCGCCAGGCGACCACGGCGGAGTGCCGAGCGGTCCCGGATAGCATGGTTTGGTGCATATTCGCGACGCCAGGCCCGAGGAGATGCCCGAGGTCGGCGAGATCCGGATCACCGCCTACAACGCCGGCGGCTTCCTGGACGCGGACTCCGGCTACGCGCCGCACCTGCGGGCGCTCGGCTCGGACGGGCTCGGCCACGTCCTCGTCGGCGTCCGGCCGGACGGCGAGATCGAGCGGATCGTCGGCACCGTCATGCTGCAGGCCTGGCCTGACGCCGGCCCGGTCGTGACCGGTCCGGACGAGGCAGAGATCCGCGCGCTCTCGGTCCGGCCTGACGCCCAGGGCAGCGGCGCCGGATGGCAGCTGGTACTGGCGGTGATCGAGCGGGCCAGGCACGCCGGCGTCCGGCACCTGGTGCTGTGCACCGAGCCCGAGATGCGCACGGCGCACCGGCTCTATGAGCGGGCTGGCTTCGGCCGGCTGCCGGAACGCGACTGGTCGCCAGCTCCCGGCGTCACCTTGCTGGTCTACGGCCTGAAGCTGGGCTAGCGGGCGCCGCGTCACCGGCGATCACCGGTCCGGCGCCGTCAGCTTCGCCTTCCCCGGCGGCGGCCCTGGCCGCTGCCTCCTCCTCGGCGCGGGCGGCCATGGCGATCTTGCGCAGGTGCTTGGACATCGACCTGAACACGAAGAACAAGATGACGCCCATGCCGAAGATGACCAGGAACGCGACCGTGCCCGGCTGATCGAACACGCTCGGCGAGGCGGCCAGGACTGTCATAGCCGCACCTTCTCTCGGATTCCGGCGAAGAGATCGTCCTCCGGCTTGCCAGGTTCCACCACAGTATCCACCACGGACCTGGCCAGGTGATAATCCTCGGTCGGCCACGCCTCCCGCTGGATCTGCACGGGGCACGCGAACCAGCCGCCGTTCGGGTCGACCTGGGTAGCGTGCGCGAGCAGTGCCTGGTCCCGGATCTCGAAGTAGTCGGCACAGGGCACCAGGGTGGTGATCTCCCAGCTCCGCCTGGGCGGCTCGTCCGGGTTGTCCTTGAGCCGGTCGGCGTAGGCGGACTCCAGGCCGTGCTCGAGCATCTTCTCGTGCAGCGCGGTGAACCTGGCCCGGTGGAAGGTGACGAAGTAATACAGCTTCAACGGCTGCCACGGCTCACCGCGGTCCGGATAGCGGTCGGGATCGGCGGCGGCCTCGAAGGCCTCGACCGACACGCGGTGCGTCATGATGTGGTCCGGATGCGGGTAGCCGCCGTTCTCGTCATAGGTGAGGATCACGTGCGGGCGGAACTCCCGTACCGCGGCGACCAGCGGCGCGGCCGCGACCTCCAGCGGCTGCAGGGCGAAGCACCCCTCGGGCAGCGGCGGCAGCGGATCGCCTTCCGGCAGGCCCGAGTCCACGAATCCGAGGAACTGCTGCCGTACGCCGAGGATGTCGCGCGCCGCCGCCATCTCGGCCCGCCTGATGCCCGGCAGGTTCGCCCGGACGTCCGGCCGGTCCATCGCCTTGTTCAGGATGTCGCCGCGTTCGCCGCCGGTGAGCGTGCAGACCAGAACCTCGACGCCCTCGCGGACATACCTGGCCATGGTCGCCGCGCCCTTGCTCGACTCGTCGTCGGGGTGCGCGTGCACAGCCATCAGCCGCAGCGACTCGCCGCCGCCGCCGGCACCTGCGGTGCCCGCTCGCTCAGGGCGCGCCGGCGCTGCGTCCGGTGCTGCTGCTGACATCGGGAGATTCCCCTCGACGACCTGGATCACGTTGACTGCCGATGTCCCAACAAGCTGGACGGCCGATCGCATTCCGGCTCAGGGACCCGCCGCGCGCGCCAGCCGCGCCGGGACGCCCGCACCGTCCGGCTGGCGTCACGATCCCGAGAACCTACCGCAACCTGCGGGTGTTCAAGTGACGCGCATCCGGCGAACGGAATGAGAACCGCGAACCTGGTCGTCGGTTTACGATCTCGTTGATCTGGGGACATT
>DASWAA010000206.1:0-2003 GCA_036391385.1 Streptosporangiaceae bacterium | reverse complement strand
TGTCAGGGCTAGCTGGCGGATCAGCCAGATGCTGCCCATCACAGCACCAGGCACTGACAGTCGCGCCCAGATCCTGTCATCGCCGCTGCTGGCCTGGGCATCGGCACGCGGAGTGCTCTAGTGAGTGTCCAGCGCCGCTCGGACTCGCTGGACCAGGCGAAGGTTCTGGTCGGTGCTGATGTCGCGCCAGGCGGCGTCGGCTACCTCCTCGGCCTGGAGCCTGGCTACATCGGCCGGCGTAGTAAAGAGGAATCGGAAGTCGATGTGCTGGTGGGCTGGCTCGCGCTTAGCCTCGCTAGCGGGGATCGGGTGGATGTCGCTGTGGCTGGGCTGGTCGCCGACTGGGACGACGGACCCCGGCCAGATCCCGGTCTCCTCGGCTAGCTCGCGCAGGGCCGCGTCGATCAGCGTGTCGTCGTGTGGCTCGAGATGACCGCCCGGTGTGAGCCACCGGCCCAGCGCGACGTGCCGGACGAACAAGATGCGCCGGTCCGCGTTGGCCAGCACGGCGTTGGCGGTGACGTGCCCAGGGAACTGCTTGCGGCCGGTCAGCTCTGCGCCACGATCGAGAAGATCGGTCAGCAGGGCCAGCTCGGACTTCTCGTCAGGATGGGCGTCCAGATAGGCGGCCGTGATGTCCCGGATATGCGCAGTCGTGATCGCCATGACACTCAGGTCAGCGAAGGGTCAGCCGCGACGGGACAATCTCGACGGAGAATGGCTGGTCGATGCGCAGCGCATCCTTTCCTGACGTCATGGCAGCCTGACGATACTTGCCCTCACGTAGCTCGAAAACGATGAGCTCCGGGCGGTCGGGGCGCGGATCGAAGATCCAGTACGACGGGACGCCGAACTGCTCGTAGGCGGCCAGCTTCGCGTTCCGGTCCACGATGGCTGTGCTCGGGGACCTGATCTCGACCGCCAGCAGCGGTGGTGTCCAGAACTTGGCGCCGCCGACGTCTTCGCGGCGCACGACCACGATGTCGGGATCGAATTCGGTCCTCTCCGTCAGCTGGACGGCCGGCTCGGCGATAACGTACAGGTCCTCAGGGCATGTGTTAGTCAGGTGCGTGGTCAGCAGGCTGGCGGCTAGCTGGTGAATGGTCGTCGGCCGGGGGCTCACGATCAGCACCCCGTCGAGCAGTTCGTAGCGGCGGCCGTCATCGGGCAGCCGGTCCAGGTCGTCCACGGTGAACGGCTGGCCCGCGGCTGGCCAGGCGGCCTCGTAAGCCATAGCAACCATCGTGCCTCCAAGATCGCATGGCGTCCACTCTGGCAGCCGCCACCGACAATGCCATGGCTTGGCAGGCGCTGCTCCTACCGCGGGCGCTACGCCACCCCGGCGGAATCGGCCGGGCCGCGAGCCAGCTTGCCGGGCCGAAATGCGCGGGAACCGGCGCCAGGGCCAGCTTTCAGTCGCGGAAGATGTCGTCGAGTGTGGTGGCGTCTACTGCCCTGATGCCCCAGGTTTCGAGCTGGGCGAGGTTGTCGCAGGTCCGGACGCGGTCGCGTAGCGGGTCCGGGATGGTGAAGCCGCGGGCAGCGAGGATGCGCAGGACCAGGTCGCCCGCGCCCGCTGTCCTGCCTTCGGCGTGGCCTTCGGCGTGGCCTTCGGCTTTGATGCGGTCGATGAATTCGTCTTTGAACACGGTGGTCATCAGTGTCTCCAGGGCGGTCCTTGCGGCCGCGGGGGCGGTGGCCAGGATGAGGTGAGTATAGGTCTCGAGCCGGTCTTCATCGAGGGCGGCGGCGGCGATGGTGGCCAGCAGCAGGTGGCGGCTGGTGTCGTCGGTGAGGTCGATGGCGCCGGTGAGGGCGCCGAGGACGGCGAGCTCGGGCGCGGCGGAGGGCAGGCCGGGGGTGTCGGGGGCGGGGACGCTGGTGCGGTCGCTGACCAGCGGGACCAGGTTGAAGCCGGGGTGGCCGGTGGGGATGGGCTGGCGGGCCCATCGGCCGGTGGCCGGGTCGGGGCAGATGACCAGGAGCACGGCGGGACAGTCGTA
>DASWAA010000205.1:0-11612 GCA_036391385.1 Streptosporangiaceae bacterium | reverse complement strand
CTTCGTCTACGGGCTCGGCGTCGGAATCCCGTTCCTGATCGTGGCGTTCGCGCTGGAGCGCGGGATGACCATGTTCGGCTTCGCCCGGCGGAACGCGCGGCTGGTCACGCGGGTCGGCGGCCTGCTCCTGATCACGGTCGGAGTACTCGAGGTCACCGGGGTCTGGTCAAGCGCCATGGCCTGGCTGCAGACGCACTACGGCAGCGGCTACAGCTCGCCGCTCTAAGCGCGCCCACTGCTCCAGCGCCGCCGGGCGGGAGGGCCGGCCACGGACCGGCCCGGTTCGCCTAGTTAGCCAGCGGACGGGCGCGGCGGCAGCGGCGGACGACGGCGCGACGGCCGGTCGGAGGTTCCCGGCGGAGTGGCGGCGGGGCGTTCCTCCAGTGCCCGCAGCGCGAGCGCGACGGCCGCCTCAAGCTGGGTGTCGGTGCCAGCCGCCCAGTCGTCCGGCGAGATGAGGACCTCCACGTCCGGGTCGACGCCGTAGTTCTCCACTCCCCAGCCGAGCTCGCCGAACCAGAACGAGTATTTCGGGAAGGTCATCGAGGTGCCGTCGACCAGTTCGTGGAAGCCGGCGATGCCGATGACGCCGCCCCAGGTCCGGGTTCCGACGACCGGGCCGACCCCCATGATCTTGATGGCAGCCGTGACGATATCGCCGTCCGAGCCTGCGGACTCGTCGGTGATGGCGACCACCGGCCCGCGCGGTGCCTGCTGCGGGTAACTGGACGGCCTGGCGTTGCGCGGCACGTCCCAGCCGATCACCCGCCGGGCGAGCTTCTCCACGATCAGCTCGGACGTGTGCCCGCCGCGGTTGGCGCGGACGTCGACGATCAGGCCCTGCTTGTGCATCTCCGCGCGCAGGTCCCGGTGGAAGTCGGACCAGCCTTCGCTCATCATGTCTGGCACGTGCAGGTAGCCGAGCCTGCCGTCGCTCAGCTCGCGGACCGCGCGGCGCCGGCCGGCGACCCAGTCCTGGTAGCGCAGCCGCCGCTCGTCGCTCAGCGGGATCACCACGGCCCGGTGCGGCTTCTTGTCGCTGGCCCGGATCACGGTCAGCTCGACCGGCTTGCCAGCGGCCCCGACCAGCAGCGGGCCGGGCCCGACTGCCGGAGCGACCGGCTGGCCGTCCACGGCGACGAGCACGTCTCCGGCGCTGATGCCGGTGCCCGGAGCCTCGAGCGGCGAGCGAGCGCGCGGGTCTGAAGCTTCGCCGGGCAGGATCCTGGCGATCTGCCAGCCGTCAGGTCCGGGCTCGATGTCGGCGCCGAGTAGCCCGGCCACGTGCCCGGTGCGCCGTGAGCCGCCAGCCGCGCTGACATACGCGTGCGAGGTGCCTAGTTCGGCGACGACCTCGTTGAGCAGGTCGGCGAACTCATCGGCCGTGCTGACCCGGTCGACCAGCGGCCGGTACTGCTCGAGCACGGCATCCCAGTCGACGTCGGCCATGTCGGGCACCCAGAACTCGTGCCGCATGGCCCGGCCGGCCTCGGCGTACGCGGCGCTCCAGAGCGCGGCCGGCTCGGCCAGGAACCTGGCCCGGGACAGGTCGACACCGACCCGGTCATCGCCGTCGGGGTCAGTCTTCCTGTTCGCGGGCACAACGAAAAGCTGGTGGTGATCGCGCACCACGAGCCTGCTGCCGTCTCCGCTGACTGCGAACCCGTCCACCTCGCCGAGCAGTTCTGTACACCTGCCGCGCTTGATGTCGAAGTACTCGAGGGACGGCCGTTCGTGCTGATCGTCCGGCTGGGCGCGACCCTCGCCCAGGTTGCCGGTCAGCGGCTCCCTGAGCCAGACCAGGCCGCCCTCGACCGCGCGCAGAGACGCGTACAGAGATTCCGCGACCGGGAGACTGACGATCCGACCGCTGAGCCCGTCGAGGTCGATCACGACAGGCTTGACCTTGCCGGAACCGTCCGCCTTGGCGGCTCCCGGATCCCGGCCGTCTGCCTCGGCGCCAGCGGCCCTCGTGCCGGCCGGGTCCGTGCCGACCGGGTCCGTGCTGGCCGGGTCCGTGCTGGCCAAGCCGGCGCTGGCCGGGCCCGTGCCGGTCGAGCCGGTGCTGCCTGCGTCGGCGCTGGCCGCATCGTCATCGGCCGGGTCCGTGTCGCCCGAGTCGCCGGCCGAGTCGCCGTCGGCCGAGTCAGCCTGGTGGTCGTCGTCCTTGCCGGACCCGACGGGCCGCCCGCCGACGAGCGGCCCGAACGGTGACGGCGTGGCTGCGGCCAGCGTCAGCAGGTACGGCCGGATTCCGTACGGGAACGCCAGATCGAACACGTGGGCGTCGTACACCGGGTCAAAGGTCCGCCGCGACAAGAATGCCAGGTACTTGCCGTCCGTCGTGAACTCCGGGTCAGTGTCGACGAACCGCCCGTCGGTGAGGTCGGTGACGTGCCGGTCAGCCAGCCTGGCCAGGCGGAGCCGGCGCAGCGGTGCCTCCCCCGGCTCGGACCAGGCGAGCCAGGCCGAGTCCGGCGCGAAGGCAAGCCCGGTGACCCGCCCGCTGTCCGACCTGGCCAGCTCGGTCACCTCGCCGGATTGCACGTCCACGATCAGCAGCCCGCCGTCCCTGGCGGCGACGGCGACCGTCCGGCCGTCGGGCGCGGCGGCGAGGTCGGCCACCCAGCCGAGCTGGCCGGACGCTATCCTGCGCGGCGACTGGCCTGGCAGGGCGTCCGCGCCGCTGGCCGGCCCGATTTCCAGGGCGTCCGCGCCGTCGGCTTCTACTACCCAGACCACCTGACCGGTGGTGCCGAGCACCCGCGGCAGGCGCGCCACCGGCCCTGGGATCACGGACAGGGCTCGCGCCGGGCCCTCTCGGTGGGTGACCCAGTGCACCGTTCCGCGCACCTGGACGGCGCTGGCCTGTCCGGTCGCGTCACAGCACAGGTCGTCAAGGTCGTCGTCGGCCGAGATGAACCGGGTCGCCCGCCCGGCGGCAGGCGCCGAGAGCCTGACATCCAGGCGCTGCGGCTCGCTGTCCGCGCTCAGCCCGGTGAGCATCCACAGGTCACCCGCGCACTGGTAGACCACTCGCTCGCCGTCGGTGCTCGCGTTGCGCACGTAGAAGCCGTCGTGGTCGGTGTGGCGGCGGAGGTCGGTGCCGTCGAGTGCGCACGAGTACAGGTTGCCGGTGCCCTCGTGATCGCTGATGAAGGCCAGCCGGCCACCGATGAGCATGGGGTTGAAGAACTGTCCGGGCACGTCGGCAAGGAGGCGGCGGAAGGTTGGCCCGTTGTCTGGCTGCCCGTCGTCCGCCAGTGCCTGGCCCGCCCACAGCCGGCCCGCGGTGCCGCCTCGGTAACGCTTCCACAGCGCGGGCTCCCGGCCGGTCGTCCCGGTCAGCAGCGCCGTTGCCTGGCCGTCCATGGCGATATCTCCCACCGGTCCGAACGGCAGCCTCCGGTACTGCGAGAACCCGGCCGCACCGTCGGTGACCGGGATCGCGTAAGCCCAGGTGCGATGCTGGAAGGGCTGCCCGGCTGCGGTGGTCGCCAGGATCGCGCCGGCCGGGCTCCAGGCCCGCACCCTGGTAGCCGCGTTCGACCAGTAGCTGACTCGGGCAGAGCCGCCCTGCTCGGTGCCGGCCAGGTAGATCTCGGGCAGCCCGTCGCGCCAGCTCGTCCAGGTGACGAGGCTGCCGTCGGGCGAGATCCGCGGGCATGCCGCCTGCGTCTGATCGGCGGAGATCCGCCAGGCTCGGCCACCGCTGACTGGTGCCAGCCACACGTCGTCGTCGGCGACGAAAGCAAGCAAGTCGTCCCGAATATTCGGGTATCGCAGGTACCGGGAATCAGTCACCGCCTTATCGTAGAGGAGGGTACGACGCGCCATTTCCGGACTGTCGCCGCATGGTGCCTTGTCCGGAATCAGTGGTAGATACCAGGTGTAGCTGCGAGACTTCACGTCGTGGCTATCGACCGAGAACCGGACAGGCTGCGCAATGGCGCGGCCTTCGTCGGTCCGGCTGTCGGCGATGCACTCGCTCGGACAGAGGGGTCTTCCCGGCCCGCGAGCACTGCGCCTGCGGCCGCGACGGAACGCCCCGACTTCGACGTGGCGGCCGTGCGGAATACCTTCGCCCATCTGATCGCCCAGCCAGGCGAGGCGATGGAGTACATGTACGCGCGGCTCTTCGCCGCCAATCCGCAGTTCCGCTCACTCTTCCCGCTGGCCATGACAGCGATGCGCGAGTCGGCGTTCCGTGAGCTCGCCAGGATCATCTGGCGCCTCGACGACCGGGTGGCCACCGAGGAGGCACTCGGCAGGCTCGCCAGGGACCACCGAAAATTCGGGGTCAGCGCACGGCACTACGGGCCATTCTTCGATGCATTGCTGGCTACCGTCGAGCAATATGCGGGCCGGGCGTGGACGGCGCAGGCAGGCGTGGCATGGCGGCGCGCACTCGACTACTTCGCCAAGGTCATGGCCGCCGCCGAGAAGCAGGACGCGCAGTCGCAGCCGGCCTGGTGGATCGGAGAGGTGGTGCAGCACGACCGCCGTGCCGAGACGATCGCCGTGCTCACGATCAGGCCGGACCGGCCGCTGAGCTACCAGCCCGGGCAGTACATCTGGGTGCAGTCGCCGCGGTGGCCAAGGATCTGGCGCCGGTACTCGATCGCGAACGCGCCGAGAGGAAACGGCTTGCTGGACATCCATGTCCGGTGGGTGCCTGGCGGTATGGTCAGCACGGCACTGGTGAACTACTGCGACTCGGGCGACACGCTCACCCTCGGCGCCGCCCGCGGCGACCTGGGGGCCGCGCCCGGGTCCGGTCGCGACCTGGTCTGCATCGCCGGCGGCACGGGCCTGGCCCCGATCAAGGCGATCATCGAGTCGGTCGTTGCCGCGTCCAGCCATGGCAGGAGGCGCAAAGTAGCCCTGTACGTCGGCGCTCGCCGCATCAAGGACCTGTACGACATGCGGGACCTTGAGGCCCTGCAGCGGGCCTATCCGCCCCTGACGCTGATCCCGGTCGTGGAGAAGGAGATCGACTTCACCGGCCGGGTGGGCAGGCTGCCCGAGGTCGTGGCAGCGCATCCGTCCTTTCGCGACTGCGAGGTCTACGTGGCCGGGCCGGCCGGCCTGGTCAGCGCCACCGTGCGGGCACTGACCGGCCGGGTACCGCCGGACCGGCTCCACCACGAGCCAGTCGAGACGCTGCGGCTCGCCAGCAGTCCGCTGAACGTCGACCACCTCAGCCGCTGAGCACCGCCTCCGGCTGCCGCGTCAGACCTTGCGCCATTGCGGAATCCAGGCGCCGTCCTCGACGCTGTAGTCGCTGAACAGGGCCGGGGCCTCCGCCCGCATGAGCTCTCCGATCTTGCCGAAGAGCAGCCGGATCTCCTCCTCGGCGCCGGGATCGGTGCGAGCCTCGATCGTGTGCCGCAAGGTGCGGATATTGGCCGACCAGAGCAGCCCGGTCGCCACTCCGTCGGGAGCGAACCGGCGCATGAACGAGGTCTTGTGCTTCTTCTCGTGGAACGGCAGGCCTGACTCGTCCAGGCCGAAGTGCCCGGCCATCCAGAGCTGGAACTGCTCCATCTGCTCGAGCATGGCCGTCGCCCGCTCCATCAACTCGGCGTCCGCCGTCGCCCAGTCAGGGAACCAGAACGGGATGTCGGCCAGCCGGACGAACCGCAGCGACTCCTGGGAGATCGCGGCACCCGGCCGGTGCCTGACAAGCTCGTGCGTGAGCACCCGGCTGACATTGTGCAGCGCGAAGCTGAAGGTCACGTGCTCGAGCACCGAGCCGTGCGCGCTGGACAGGATGTTCTGCAGGTAGGCGTCCTGCTCGGCGCGCACCCTCGTGACGTTCGGATTCAGGCCAGGCTCCCAGGACCGGTAGCACAGCCTCCCGGCGAATTCGGCCAGGTTGAGCGCGTCGTTGTCAAGCTGGTCCTTGTCGAGGCGCTCCAGCCACCTCTCCCCGCCGACCTCGCGCAGGTACGCGGCGATTGCCTCGTAGTCGAGCTGCGGGCGGGCGACCAGGAAGACCTCGGGATGCACGTTCCTCATGTTCGGCACCCTACCGGCGGCTGCCGACACTGCGGCTCCGGCCACGGGGCGGGAGGTGACGGAACCGGCCAGACAGGGGCAGCCTTGATAACACAGAGTATTGGCGCAAGTTCCCGTTGTGACTATGGGTGACGACCAGGCGATCTAGGATCCGAGACATCGTCCGTTCACGACCAGGACGGACATTTGTTCGTCAGGCAAGTCGAAGGGGGACGTGATCGTGCACTGGAACCGGATCATGGCGACGGTCGTCACCGCCGGCGCCGTCGCGGCAGTCAGCGTCGGAACGTCGGCTCTCGCGGCGCCAGCATCGCGGCAGCTTGGCCTGTTCAGGACCTGGCACGCCGCTCAGGTGGCGGCGGGCTTCCCGCTGATCAGGCCGACCAAGACGTTCGGGCTCAAGCGCAACGGCCGAATCGTGGTTACTCGCTGCGTGACCAAGCCGACCAAGGACAAGCACCCGCGGCGCCTGGTGATCGCCAGGTACGGAAGCACGCCGCGGGCGCAGCTCATGCTCAGCCAGAACAACACGGGCGCCCCGTGCGGCTCGATCGGAGACGTCACCAGCCTCGGAACCGTGACGGTGCACGGGGTGAAGGCCAAGCTCAGCGGGCTGTGCGGCAGGGCTCACCTGCCACCCTGCTCGGCGAAGAACATCTTCTTGTTCCTGACCTGGGCGAAGCACCACATCTTCTATGTGGCGTCGTCGTTCGGCAGGAGCCGCGGGACCCTGATCGCGTTCGCCAAGGGCACCGTCCCGGTGCACTGACCTTCGTGCCCGGCGGCCGGAAGGCCGCCGGGCACCTGGTCGCGCAAGGGCTAGCTGTCTGTTGTCGCCGCCGTTCGAGAGCGACCGCGCCTGGCGCTACCTGGCGGTCCTATCTGCGGGCCGGGGTGCGGCAAAGCCGGAGTACGTTGGCGATGACGGCGCGTCCGGTGTCACCGGCCGCGGTCAGGATCGACTCCGGGTGGAACTGCACGGCCCAGCGCCCGGCCTGCGGATTCTCGATCGCCATCACCACCTCGCCGGCCGTACCGAGGGCCGGTCCGGAAGCAGGGCGCTGGCCAGCGCTCAGGTCCGTCGTCACCGCCGTCACGGTGAATCCGCTGCCGACCTGGTCGGGCGTGGCGTACAGGGAGTGATACCGCGCGGCGGTGAACTCGGCGGGCAGGCCAGCGAACAGCTCACCGCCGGTGACCCGCACCGTACCCGGCTTGCCGTGCGACGGCGTGCCGAGCAGGCCGAGCGTCCCGCCCGCGTGCTCCACCATCGCCTGCAGGCCCAGGCACACGCCGAACGCCGGGATCCGCCGGGCGTCAAGCTCGTCGAGCAGCCGCGCGCAGTCGAAGTCCGCTGGCCGCCCCGGACCGGGCGAGAGAACCACCAGGTCAGGCACATAGTCGTCGAGCACGGCGGGGTCGAATCCGGCCCGCAGCGTCGTCACCTCGGCACCTTGCTCCCGGAAGTAGCCGGCCAGTGTGTGCACGAAGGAGTCCTGGTGGTCGACAAGCAGGACCCGGACGCCGTCGCCTGGCAGCCCGGACGCGCTGGTCACGCCCGCCCCTTGCCCGGCCGACGGCACGGGCGGCGCGGTCTCCCTGGTCAGCGCCTGCTCGTCGGCCTGAGCCCGTGCGAGCACCTCGAGCAGGGCTCTGGCCTTGAGCCTGGTCTCGAGTTCCTCGGACTCGGGATCGGAGTCGAACAGCAGCGTCGCGCCGGTCCGCACCGCCGCCAGACCGCCGCGGATGTGGGCCGTGCGCAGCGTGAGCCCGGTGTTCATCGAGCCGTCGAAGCCGAGCACGCCCACCGCGCCGCCGTACCAGCGGCGCGGGCTCGCCTCGTGATCCTCGATGAACTGCATAGCCCAGGCCTTAGGCGCGCCGGTCACCGTGACCGCCCACATGTGGGTGAGGAACGCGTCCAGGGCGTCGAACCCCGGGCGGAGCCTGCCCTCTACGTGATCGACCGTGTGGATGACGCGGCTGTAGAGCTCGATCTGGCGTCGCCCGATGACCTTGATGCTGCCCGGGACGCAGATCCGGGACTTGTCGTTGCGGTCGACGTCGGTGCACATCGTCAGCTCTGACTCCTCCTTGGCCGAGGACAGCAGAGCGAGGATGTTCTCCGCGTCGGCAAGCGGGCTGCTGCCGCGCGGCACGGTGCCGGCGATCGGGCAGGTCTCGACCCGGCTGCCGCCATCGGCCAGGGCGGTCACCCGGACGTACATCTCCGGAGACGCGCCGACCAGGTACTCCCCCTCGCCCAGGTTCAGGAAGAACTCGTACGGTGCCGGGTTGCGCCGCCGCAGCAGCTCGTAGAAGGCGGCCGGCGACCCGCACCTGGCCCAGAACTCGTGGCTCGGGACGACCTCGAACAGGTCGCCGGCCGCGAACCGCTCCCTGGCCAGCCCGACCACCCGGGCGTACGCTCCCGGCTCCGGGTCGGCAGGAAGCGGCGGAACGGCGGCGCTAGCGCCAGTCCCGCCCGTGCTGACCGGCCCCGTGCTGGCTGGCGGCTGCGGGGCGGTCCGACGGTCAAGTCCAGACGTCGAGCGGCCGCCCGCGGCGAAGTCGTAGCTGTAGCGCAGCGCGGTCTCTCGTTTCCGGTCGATCACGTACAGCTCGTCCGGCAGGTGCAGGACAAGGTCACGCTGCCGGGCGCCGGCTGGCTCGCCGGACCGGCCTGGCCGCAGCCGGATCGGCTCGAACTGGAAGGCCAGGTCATAGCCGAAGGCGCCGAACAGCCCGAGGTGCTCGTCCGGGCCGGCGAAGAGCGCGACGATCTCCCGGATCGCGCTGAACACGGTTGGCCGCCGGCTGCGCTCCTCCTCGGTGAAGTGCCCGGCCGGCTCGGGAATGACGACGGTCACGCCGCTGCCGTCCGACGAGCCGGGGCCGTCCGAGGAGCCGGGGCCGTCCGGGGCCGGTGCGCTGCCAGAGCGCGGCGCGCCCGCTGGTTCGCCGGCCCGCCGGAGGGCCTCGGCGACGGTGGGCAGGATCACGGCCCCGCGGTCGTTGAGCGCCGTCGCAGTGACCTCGCGGCCCCGCGCGACTAGCTCAAGGCAGGGGTCGACATAGCCGATGTGCCACCGGCTGTACCGGCCCGGGTACTCCATGCCCGAGCTGAACGTTCCTCCGCGGCGCTCGTCGGCGCATCGGGTGATCTCGGCCAGCAGGCCAGGATCGAACGGCGTGACGGTCCTGGTGACGGCTATCCCGCCGGCGGTGACGTACTCGGTGACGCCGCGGGGCGGCGGAGTGCCGAAGTCTGCCGCGTAGTCGACGCTGAGCGCGGCGCTGGCGTCCCCGCCGGGGCGGCCGCTGCCAGCCCTGCGGGCCTGGCCGTCCTGCTCGGTCGGTGCTGGTGACATTCGCCTGTCCTGCCTTGTCAGGCCCGGCTGACCGGCGAACGCGCGAAGGCGACCACCGGGCTGCCGGGCGGTCGCCTTCGTTGAGCTGCGCTATGCGCGAACCAGGCCCGCCTATCGGCGGCGCCACCACTGGGCGGTCCAGGTCGCGTACGTCATGCCGGAAGCGTATCAGCCGATCGCGTAGACAACGGTCACCTGGACGCTGATCTGCTGTGAGCCTGGTGACACAGGTACGGCGGACCCGGCCGAAGCCTTGGGCACCGCTGCCCCGGCGTAGAACTGGAGCGGGACTTGCGCAGACTGGTCCGAGACGCTGATCACGCCAGTCACGTGCTCACCGAGCGCGCTCGCGAACTGGCTGGCCTTGGCCTGGGCGTCATGGATCGCCCGGGAGCGGGCCTGGGCGAGCAGGCCGCTGGTGTCGGTCAGGTTCAGCGAGACGCTGTCGACGGTCGTGGCGTTGCCTCCCGCCGTCGCGGCGTTCTGGATCTGGCTGCCCGCCTTGCCCAGGTGAGTGAGCGTGGCGGTGAGCTGCTCGCTGACGCCGTAGCCGACCGGCACCTGGCCGTTGCCCTGGTAGTTGGGCTGGATCGACAGCCCTGAGGTCTGGATGTCGGCCTTGCTCACTCCGTCTTTCCGCAGCGCGGCAATGACCCTGCTGGCGGCCTGATTGGCCTGGGTCAGCGCGGACGACACCGATGCGGCGTTGGCCTGGACGCCCATCGACAGGACAAGCTGGTTGGGCGCTCCGTTGACCGTTCCAGTGCCGGTGACGGTGATCTTGCCGGTGCCACCCGACGATGTGAGGAGTGCCCGCCCGTTGCTGCCGGTGGCGGCCGAGCCGGACTGGGCGGTGCCCAGCAGGAACGAGCCGATCAGCGCGGCCGCAGCACCTGCGCCGATCGCCGATGCTCGCAGGGCTGGCTTGATTGTGATCGTCATGGCGAGTCTCCTGGTCCGCGATATGTCCTGCGGCTGAGACGCAGCCGGCAGCTAGCCGGTTCCGCCGGGTGGCGGCTGACGCTAATGGTGGTGGTGCTTGGTCGCCAGTACCCAGAGCACCGCCCCCGACAGCACCACGAGCAGCGTGACGAGGCCAGCGAGACGGCCGCGGGCGCTCCGCTGTCTGGCGAGTTCCCTGACCGCCGCTTTCACGTTGTTCGCGGCACCCCTATAGCTGCGGGCCTGCCAGCCGATAGCGAGCGCCACGGTGGCGAAGATTGCCACATAGAAGGCGGTCTGCTTGTGCATGCATCAAAGAATCGCATAGCCGCACATGGCGGTGTCAATTCGGCACGGCAACGGACCATGCCGAACCGTCCTGGCCGGAAATAGCACGCTTGTGCCTAGTCGAAATCGATCCAGGTGCCGCCGCCTGACGTGCGGGCGGAGCGGTAGGCAACGGTGGCGGCGGCCAGGTCCTCGATGGCAAGGCCGAGCGATTCGAAAACGGTCATCTCACCGGGATCCCGGCGGCCGAGAGACGCCGTAGGGTCGGCCAGCAACTCGCCGAGCTCGGCTCGTACGTGCTCGGGGCCGATCGCGCCGTCGGCCGCGGCCAGCAGGTAGTCACCTGACTCGGCCAGGATCGACTCCCGGCTGTCGGCGAAGAGAGCGGCGTCGGCGACGGTTGCCGTGTCGAGCTCCCTGACCTGCGGCAGGCAGGCGCCGACCGCGTTGATGTGGGCCCCGGGAGCGAGCCAGTCCCGCTGCAGCACGGGGACGGCCGAGCTGGTCGCGGTGACCACGATCCCGGCGCCGGAGACGGCCTCGCGAGCCGAGTCGCACGCGACAACCTGGATGGCCCTCGGGTCGACGACGGGCCAGCCGTCTGGCACCACCTGGCCGGCCAGCTCGCTGAGCGCCCTCGGCGCCACATCGGCGGCGAACGCCGCGGCCTTGGCCGGCGAGCTGCCTGCTATCCGGACCTGCCCGAGCGGCCGCGTCGCGGCGATCGCCATCAGGTGTGACCTGGCCTGCACGCCGGTGCCGACGATCGCGACGACGTCCGCGTCGGGACGGGCGAGCAGCGAGGTAGCGACCGCCGACACGGCGGCGGTCCTGATCTCGGTCACCGCCGAGGCGTTCAGCACGGCGAGCGGCTGCCCGGTCTGCGGGCTGGACAGCAGCACGATGCCCTGGTGGGTATCCAGTCCGGCGGCCGGGTTGCCGGGCGTGACGCAGATCGCCTTGAGCCCGTATCCGGCATCGGCCCCCGAC
>DASWAA010000204.1:0-1911 GCA_036391385.1 Streptosporangiaceae bacterium | reverse complement strand
TGCTGATCGGCCTGCTCTATGTCTTCACTACCTATGCCGCCGCCGTGGCGTTCGGGCCGGCCAGGTTCGACACGTTCAGCGGCGCGGGGCCTGCCTCGTGGGAAGGCATGGCACGGTCGCTTTACGGCCTGTTCTGGATACTCGTCTTCCTCGCGATCGTGAACTCCACCATCGCTAACGCGAACGCAGGGGTGAACGTATCTAGCAGGACAGCGTTCGCCATGGGCAGGATCAGGGCCTTCCCCTCGTTCCTCGCCCTGGTCAACGCCAGGCGCCGCTCCCCCGTGAACGCCATCGTGCTCGCGACCGTCATCACCATCGGCGTGACGCTCGGGCTCGGGTTCGGGTACGACCCGCAGACGGCGTTCTTCATGGTGGGCACGGGGCTGGTGATCGTGCTGGTCGCGATCTACATCCTGATGAACCTGTCCTGCATAGGATTCTTCGCCCGCAGCAGCGAGCACCGGTTCAATCCGCTGTCGCACCTGATCATCCCGCTGCTTGGCGTCGCCGCGTTCGTTCCTGCCTGGTGCAGCGGCGCCGGCGTCAAGATCCCCGGCGCGAGCTTCATCCAGCCGCTCGCCGCACCGGAGAGTTACATGGGCCCGGCGGTCGGCATCTGGATGGTGATCGGCGTGCTCTACCTGCTCTACCTGTACGCGCGCGACCGCGAGCGTGTCACGCAGGTGGGCCTGGTCTACGTCGACTCCTGACCTAGCGGCGGATGTAGACCGGCGTTCCCGGGGTCGGCACGAGCTTGTGGAAGAACTCCGCGATGTCCATCGGCATCCGGACGCAGCCGTGCGAGGCCGGCGTCAGCGGCACGTCGAGCGCGCCGTGCATGGCGTACGACGTGCCGACGAAGAACACCGAGTTGTACATCGTGCCGAGCGGCACGGTGATCCAGCCCGGCATGAACACCGTGGTCGTGAAGTTGCCGGTCGGGGTGATCGCATAGCCGCAGCTGCCGCTCGGTGAGCAGTAGTAGTAGCCGCCGCCGGTCGAGACATGGCTGATCAGCGCGACCTTGCTGTCCCGGTACAGCACGAGGACCCGCCGGCTCAGGCTGATCTCGACGCGCAGCTTGCCACCGCGCGCGGCCAGGACCTGCGGTGCGCGCGGATTCACCAGCGCGCGCCTGGTCGCCGCACCGACCTGCCCGGTCACCGGCAGGCCCTGGACTTCCTGGAACGCCCACACGGCCTCGAGTGTGTACTGGCCGAACCTTCCGTCGACCGGACCGGGGAAGTAATGCAGCACGGCCAGCCGCTGCTGCAGCTGCCTGACGTCGGGGCCCTTCATGCCCAGGGTGAGCATCCTGATGGCGGGGACGACCTGAGCCTGCGGGGAAGTCGCGGAAGATGTCGGCGAGCTGGTCGGAGCTGACGAGCCTGGCGAGGGCGACACGTGCGGGGTCGCATGCGAGTCCGGGCCAGCGATACCGCACCCCGCAGCTGTCAGCACCGCGACAAGCGCGATAGCCGGCAGGACCGAGATCATCCGGCGTCTCATGGCCACCTACCTCCTGCAGCTCCATAGTCGGCGAGCCGATGGTCAGGGCGATAGTGCCCAAGGTCGGGCTTAGCCCGCCAATGGACCTTGTCTCCTGATTGACATGTGACCTTTCAGTCACCTATCGTCGACGGCATGGACGACGTGTTCCGCGCTCTGGCCGATCCGACGAGGCGCAGCCTGCTCGACGAGCTGTTCCGCGAGGACGGGCAGAGCCTGAACGCGCTCGAGTCGCACTTTCCGATGACGCGGTTCGGGGTGATGAAGCACCTCAGGCAGCTGGAAGAAGCGGGCCTGGTCGTCACGAGGCGGCGAGGCCGCGAGAAGCTCCACTTCCTCAATCCGGTGCCGATCCGGCTGATCCACGACCGCTGGGTCAGCAAGTACGCCGAACCCTGG
>DASWAA010000203.1:0-24259 GCA_036391385.1 Streptosporangiaceae bacterium | reverse complement strand
TCGCCGGAGGGAACCGCATGAAGGCGCTGCAGGTGACCAGGAACGGTCCGCCAGGTGATGTGCTGGAAGTCGCCGACGTCCCGGTCCCCGAGCCGGGGGACGGAGAGGTGCGGGTAAAGGTCCGTGCGGCCTCGCTGAACTTCAACGATATCGACCGGTGCCGGGGAAAGCTCGTCTCGGTTCCCACGCCGCCCCCGTACACGCTGGGCATGGATGCCTGCGGCGTCGTGGATGCGGCCGGGCCGGGCTGCGAGGCCTGGCTCGGGAAGCGCGTGGTCGCCATCACCAAGATGGCGCTCGGCGGCATCGCCGAGTATGCGATCGCGGACGGCGTCTCGGTTTTCGCGGCTCCGCCGGATTTCGACGACGCCGAGGCGGCCGCGTTCCTGCTGCCGTTTCAGACATCCCATCTGGCGCTGTTCCGGCGCGGACGGCTGCGGGCCGGCGAGACGATCGTGGTGCATTCAGCTGCCAGCGGGCTTGGCACTGCCGGGATGCAGCTGGCCAGAGCCGCGGGGGCGAAGGTCATCGCGGTGGCTGGCGGATCAGCGAAAGCGGCGCGTTGCGCCAACCTCGGCGCTGATCTTGTCATCGACCACCAGGCCGAAGACTTCGTCGAGGCGGTGCTGGCGGCGACCGGCGACGCCGGGGCTGACGTGATTTACGACCTGGCGGGCGGTGACTTCGCCGAGCGCTCCTGGCGGTGCACCGCCCACGGCGGAAGGTACCTGGCTGTCGGCTTCGCCGACGACGCAGACAACGGCATGACCGGCAGGCCGCTGCGCATGGCCTGCATCGGCAACATCGACATTGTCGGCGTCATGCTCGCCTGGGTGACGGCGGTGGACCCGGGCATGCGCCGCTTCGGCTTCAATCCGTTCGGACGGGAGGTCGCCGATGAGATCCATGCCGATCTGCTCAGGCTCGCGGCCGAGGGCAAGATCCGGCCGGTGATAGGACGGCGAGTCGGCATGGATGAGGCGGGTAAGGCGCTCGATGACCACGAGGCCCGCCGCACCATCGGCCGTACTGTCGTGGTGGTGAGCCAGTGACAGTAGTGGAGTACACCTGGCGGGACTCCGAGCTGCGCAGCCAGCCGCTGCGGGCCTTCAACGCGGTCGGGGCGGGGCTGAGCCGGCTCGGGTTCGAGCGGCCCGCCCTCACGCCGGTGTCCGTGCGAGCCGCGGCGGTGAAGGCGGCCGGCAGTGACGACTTCGGTAGCGACAGCTACCGGGAGCCGCTGGAGGTCTTCGTCGCGGCCTGCCGGGAGGAGGCCGAGCTCACCCCGTTCGGCCGGTTCCTGGTCGCCAAGATGCTACAGCGGGCGCTGGCCAACCGGCTGGCCCTGCGGAGGTGGGCTGTCGAGCATCCCGAGGTGCACGGGGAGACCATAGCCAGCCCCTGGGTGATCGTCGGGCTGCCGCGCACCGGAACGAGCATCCTGGACATGCTCCTCGGCCTGGACCCGCGCGCCCGGCCGCTGCTGCAGTGGGAAGCGGCGCACCCGATCCCGCCCACGACGCAGGCAGAGGCGGCCAGTGACCCGCGGATCACGCGGACGGCCAAGGAACTCGACGGGCTGCTGAAGCTCAATCCCCCGCTCCGGGCCATGCACCCGTTCGGCGCCACGCTCGCCGAGGAATGCGTCACGCTGTTCATGTACGACCTGCGGACGCTGGCGCTGGAAACCCAGGCGCACGTGCCCAGTTATGCGCGGTGGCTCGAGCAGGCCGACATGGCATCCGCGTACGCGCAGCACCGCCTGGCCCTGCAGACATTGCAGTCCCGCCGCCCGACCGAGCGCTGGATACTCAAGACGCCGAATCACCTGTGGCACCTGGACGCCCTGCTCGCCGCCTATCCGGACGCCAGGATCATCTGGACGCACCGGGATCCAGGACCGGTTGTCACATCGCTGGCCAGCCTGGCCAACGCCGGGCAGCTACCGCAGACCAGGCGGCGCGACCCACGGCCGACCGCTAACGAGTGGCGGCGCAAGTGCGGCTTCGCGCTGCGGTCAGCGATGAGTCACGACGACAAGTCGGCGGCTGGCTGGTGCCGCCATGTGCGCTATGACACCCTGATGGCTGACCCGGTTCGGACGGTCCGGGATCTGTACCAGAGCTTCGGGGACGAGGTCAGTGACGAGCACGCCCGGCGGATGACTGAGCTCCTGCGAGACCGCCCTAAGGACGCGTTCGGCCGGCATCGCTATGATCCGGCGGATTTCGGCTGGTCGTATGCCGAGATCAACGAGGAGTTCAGCGACTACACCAGCCGGTACGACGTGCGGCCCGAGAAGCCGGGAATGCCGGGCCAGCTAGGCCCAGCGGACTGAGCGGAGGCCGCGAGGCTCCAGTCGTGATCCAGGAAATTCGGCGCTGGCCCGTCGGAGTGCAGGCCGCCCGGACGACGATGAGGGTGTGAGGCACCCGCAGGTGCGGCCCGACCCGGCGTTCGGGCTGCTGAAGCTCTACGACGAAGCGCTGCCGCATGTCTACGGCTACCTGCTGGCCCGCTGCGGCGACATCGGCCTGGCCGAGGATCTTGCTGCCGAGTCGTTTCTGGCCGCCGTGCACGCGGCCCGCAGGCCGGGAGCGCCCGATCCGTCGATCCCGTGGCTGATCGGGGTTGCCCGGCACAAGCTTGCCGACCACTGGCGGCGGGTCGAGCGGGAACAGCGCGGACTGCGCCTCCTGGACGGCGAGCCGGCGCGCGTCGACGATCCATGGGAGACGGTCGTCGACCGGATCCGCGCCCGCGAGGTGCTCGACCGGCTTGGCGCGCACCACAGGGCCGCGCTCACGCTGCGCTACCTTGACGGGCTGCCGGTGGCCGAGGTGGCCCGGCACATGGACCGCACCCTGCGCGCCACCGAGGCGCTGCTGGTGCGGGCCCGCGCCGCGTTCCGCCGGATCTACGAGGGAGAGGAGGGCTCGCGATGACGGATCCGTTCGAGGCTCTGCGTGAGCCCGTCACGCCTGTCGATCCCGATCCCGAGTTCGTCGGGCGGCTGCGGACGCGGCTGACCCGCGAGGTCTTCGCACCCCCAGGAGGAGCCATGTCCCAGCAGACCGTCGCGACCCGGGTCGGACGCGAGCCCGCCTTGCCGCCGACCCTGACGCCCTACATCGTCGTGTCGGACGCCCGGCGCGCCATGGACTGGTACGTCGAGGTCTTCGGCGCGCAGCGGCGCGGCGAGCTCCACGTCAACGCGGACGGCACCATCGGCCACGCCGAGGTCGGCATCGGCGACGCGGTGCTGATGCTCGCCGAAGCCTCCGACCTATGGCCCGACGTGCCAGTCCGCGCACCCGACTCACCTGCGACGTTCAGCCACTCGCTGCACCTGGAGGTCGACGACGTCGACGCGAGTACCGAGCGGGCCCGCCGCGGCGGAGCCTCGGTGGAACGGGAGCCGGCCGACCAGCCCTACGGTCGCGCATCGGTGATCGTTGACCCGTTCGGGCACCGCTGGATCTTGCTCAGGCAGCCGGCCGGCCGGCCGGAGCGCTAGAACACGGCCCGGCCCCAGGACCGGACCAGCCACGCGCGGCTGAGATCCGACGTGACCGCGCGGCCGGACGGGCCGCGTCCCGGGTTACTCGGCCTGGATCCAGCTGAGCAGGTCCTCGCGGCTTACGGTGTCAAGCAGGGCGGGATGGTCGTCGGCCATGTGGCCTCTGATGGCGCGGACCACCTGGTCGTCATCGTCGCCCTGAGCCACGAACCCGCACTCGCATCGGATGAGCTTGGCCATCGCGCCTCCCCGCTTGCTGGCTTCTGGGGCCAGCATACGGTCAAGATGTTGGCATGACGTCGGCGTCGTCTTCGCACCGAGTGCGGATCCAGATCTGCGGCCAGCTGGCCATCGAGCAGGATGGCCAGCGCGTGGACACGCGCCTGCCCGGACGGCAGGGCCGGCTGCTGTTTGCCTACCTGGTGGTGAACCGGCGCCGCCAGGTTCCGCGTGACGAGCTGGCCGAGGCGCTGTGGCGCGAGCCCGATCCCGCCGCGGTCGACGGCCGGCTGAACCCGCTGGTGTCCAAGCTGCGCGCGGTCCTGGGCGCCGGCGCTGTGCAGGGGCGGTCGACACTGCGGTTGTGCCTGCCTGATGCGTGGATCGACCTCGAATCGGCGGCCGAGGCGATCCACCGGGCCGAGTCGTCGGTCGCACAGCAGGACTGGCGGCGGGCGTGGGGGCCGGCGCTGACCGCCTTCTTCGTGGCCGAGCGTGACTTCCTGCCTGGCGAGGACGCTCCGTGGATCGACGAGGTTCGTCATCAGCTGTCGATGCTCCGGCTGCGCGCCCTGGAGTGCTATGCGGCGGCGGGGCTGGGCATCGGCGGTACTGAGCTGGCTGCCGCCGTCCGGGCCAGCAGGCAGCTGATCAGCCTGGCTCCGTTGCGGGAGAGCGGCTACCGCTACCTGATGAGCGCGCTGGCGGCGCAGGGAAACCTGGCCGAAGCCCTGGAGGTTCACGGTCGGCTCGCTGAGTGCTTGCGGGACCAGCTGGGCGTATCGCCCAGCCCAGCCACCCGCGCGCTGTACGAACGGCTGCTCGCCGCGACCTGAGCCGAGGCTGCCGGCTCTGGCCGCGGCACCAAGGTTTCGCCAACCTTGCCGCAACGTCGCGACAAGGGCACCGCTGTAGGACTGTCCCCAGGTGAACCCAGAGCCTCGGGAGGCTGAGATGAACGCCATAGCACAGGCACAGGAAGCAGAATCCGCACGCGGTCGTGATCCGGGCGCCGGGGACGGGATGCTGGTGGACCGGCAGTGGCTGGAGGAGCACCTGTCCGACCCGCGCGTGCGGGTTGTGGAGGTGGACGTCAGCCCGGCCGCTTACAGCGACTGGCACATCGACGGTGCCGTCCTGTGGAACATCTACCAGGACCTGAAGGATGCGGACTACCACACGGTGGACGCCGCCGCGCTGCAGCGGCTCGCCGCCCGGTCGGGGATCAGCCCGGATGACACGGTGGTGTTCTACGGGTACGCGCCGGCCCTTGGCCTGTGGCTGATGCGGCTGCACGGGCACCGCGACGTGCGCATCCTCGACTGCTCCCGCGACACATGGCGAGCCGAGGGCCGTCCCTGCGCCAGCACCGCGAGCCAGGAAGCCGCTGGAAGCTTCCGGCTGGACGGGGAGAATACCGCCATCCGCGCGGAATGGACGGCGGTGCGCGACGCCATCGGCCGCCCGGGCACGACCCTGCTCGACGTGCGCTCTGCGGCCGAGTACGACGGGGAGCGGTTCTGGCCCTCCGGCGGCATGCAGCCAGACGGCCGGGCCGGCCACGTGCCGTCAGCCGTCCACCAGCCCATCGACGGCCTGTACAACGACGACGGCTCCTTCCGCGCCGCAGCCGACCTGCGCGGCGTCTTCTCCGGGGTCGATCTCGACGCAGACGGCGAGCTGATCACGTACTGCACCATAGGCGGACGAGCCGCAACCGCCTGGTTCGTCCTGACCTGCCTGCTCGGCCGTGAGCACGTCCGGGTCTACGACGGGTCATGGGCCGAATGGGGCCGCACCCTGGATGCCCCGGTCGCGTGAAATCCCGGCCGGCGAAGCATGCGTCCGGCAGACTCACCGCGTGGCACGGCAGGCCGGGCCGGTCTCGAACGGAGATCACAGATGAGCGAGATAGCGGTGCCGGGTGACGGCCGGTGGCGGCTTGACGACAAGGTGGCGCTGGTGACCGGCGCCTCGGCGGGCCTGGGAGCGCGGTTCGCCCGGGTGCTGCACGCGGCCGGAGCGCATGTCATCGTGACCGCCCGACGTGCCGAGCCGCTCCGCCAGCTGGCGGACGAGTGCGGCAGCCGGATCGAGACGCTCGCAGGCGACATCGCCGACCAGCGCCACCGGCAGGCTCTGGCCGCCCTCGCCCGCCCGCACGGCCGGCTCGACATCCTGGTCAACAACGCGGGCATCTGCGACGACGGGCCGCTGCAGCAGCAGTCGCTTGACGATCTGCGGCACGTGATCGAGGTCAACCTGATCAGCGTCCTTGGCCTCAGCCGCCTGACCGCTGACCTGCTCAGCGCGTCGCCCGCGGCAAGCGTGATCAACGTCGCGTCGATTTACGGCATCGTCGCCTCCCGCAGCCCGATGGCCGGCTACAACGCCACCAAAGGCGCCCTGATCAGCCTCACCCGGCACCTCGCAGCCGTCTGGGGCCCGAAGGGCGTACGGGTCAACGCTCTGGCCCCCGGCTACTTCCCCACCGAGCTGACCGGGTTTCTGGCCAATCCCGCCTTCGCGCAGTCCATCCGTGACCGCACCCTGCTCGGACGCACTCCCGCGCCCGACGAGATCGACGGCCCCCTCCTCTTCCTGGCCAGCGCCGCCTCCAGCTACATCACGGGTCAGACGCTCACCGTCGACGGCGGCTGGACAGCCGCGTAACCGGACGGGGCTGCGTCCGGGCGCGGTTGGCGGCGATTTCCCGCCGCGCACCGGGTCTATATACCGGGCCAGCGGATCGCTGGCGTTCGCTCGGGAGAGCTTGAGGGAAGCGATGACGGTCACGGAGGATTTCACCGGTATCACCGGCCAGTTCCGGGGTGAGCTGCTGGCTCATTGCTACCGGATGCTGGGCTCGGCGCAAGAGGCCGAGGATCTGGTTCAGGAGACTTACCTGCGAGCGTGGCGGTCCTACGAGAGCTTCGAAGGCCGTTCATCGGTGCGGACCTGGCTGTACCGGATCGCGACCAACGTGTGCCTGACCGCGATCGAGCGGCGCGGCCGCCGGCCACTGCCGTCGGGGCTGGGCGGACCGGCGGAGGACCCGGAGGCGCCGGTGGTGGCGGGGCTGGAGGTGCCGTGGCTGCAGCCGTTTCCCGCCGCGCTGCTGGCCGCGGAGCGCGAGGATCCGGCCGCGGTGGCGGTATCGCGGGCGGGCATCAGGCTGGCCTTCGTCGCGGCGCTGCAGTACCTGTCCGCCCGGCAGCGCGCGGTGCTGATCTTGCGGGACGTGCTGGAGTGGCCGGCCGCCGAGGTGGCGGAGCTGCTCGGCACGACGACCACCGCGGTCAACAGCGGGCTGCGGCGGGCCCGCGTCCACCTGGCGCGGGCGCTGCCCGCCGAGAACGAGCTTGCCGAGCCATCCGTGCCGGACCTGCGGGTGCTGCTTGACCGGTTCGCCGCGGCCATCGAGAACGCCGACGCGAGCGCGCTTGCCGACCTTCTGCGGGAGGATGTCGCGCTGGAGATGCCGCCGGCGCTGAGCTGGTTCGCCGGCCGGCCGGCCGTGGCGGGCTTCGTCGCGTCGCACCTTCTCACCGCGCCCGGACGGCTCAGGCTGGTTCCGGTGACGGCGAACGCGCAGCCGGCGTTCGCGGTGTACCAGCGCGAGCCGGGCGGGCAATATCACGGCCATGCCGTGCTGGTGCTCACGGTCACCGGGACGGGGATCGCGCGGATCGTCAGCTTCCAGGACCCGGGCCTGCTCGGCTCGTTCGGCCTGCCGCAGGAGTACCGCGCCGCCGGGCCGGTGCCTGCGCAGGGCCCGGCGGTACCTCCGTGGCCCCGCTGAGCAGGGAGCTGGAGCTGCTCGAATCGGCTGTCAGTTACGCGCTGGCTGGTGCCGCGCTGGCCACGCCTCAGCTCCTGGAGCGTCCCACCCCGTGCTCGGGCTGGGACCTGGAAGCGCTGCTTGACCATGCCAGCGATTCGATCGGGGTGCTGCGCGAGACGCTAACCGGTGCTGGTGCTGGCGCTGGTGGCGCGCCGACGGGTTACCCCGGACCGGGGCGTGATCCGGTAGTGCGGCTGCGTGAGCAGGCAGCCAGGCTGCTTGGCGCCTGCGCCGCCGCCGGGCCCGCAGGGCGGCGGGTGGCCATCTGGGACCGCGAGCTGACCGCGAGCATGGTCGCGGTGACCGGAGCCATCGAGATCACCGCCCATGGCTGGGACATCTGGGTCGCATGCGGCGCCAGCGAGCCGGTCCCGACGGGTCTGGCGGTTATCTTGCTGCCGCTCGCGCCGCTGTTCGTCACCCCGGGGACCCGGCCGGGGCTGTTCGCCGACCCGGTCCGGCTGCCCGGCCCAGCCTGCCCGGGCGACCAACTCGTCGCCTTCCTTGGCCGTCAGCCGCACCGCCCGGCCGCGCCAGGGCATGGCGGCTGAACCTGGCCCAGGGCGCGGGCCGGTCCGCGGCGATTTCCGGGAGCCCGGCTGGTCTATATCTGTAGGCCGCCAGACAAGCGGCGCGGAACCCGCAAAGAACATGGCAGAACTGGAGTAACAGACATGACAATCGCCGACAAGACAGTGCTGGTGACCGGCGCCAATCGCGGCATCGGGCAGGCGCTCGTCACCGAAGCCCTCGCCAGAGGCGCGAAGCACGTATATGCCGGCACGCGCCAGCCCCTGGAGCACCCGGACCGGCGCGTCACGCCCGTTGCCTTGGACGTGACCGACGCGGCGCAGATTCAGGCAGCGGCCGAGACCATCGAATCTCTCGATGTCCTCATCAACAACGCCGGAATCGCGCTCTTCGATGACCTGAGCGACCGGGCCGTGCTCGATCAGCACCTGGCCGTCAACCTCTTCGGCCCGTATAGCGTCATCCAGGCCTTCCTGCCGTTGCTGGCCCGTTCTCGGGGAACCATCGTCAACAATGTGTCGACGATGGCCGTCGCCCCACTCCCGCTCACTCCGGCCTACGCGATCTCGAAAGCGGCCGCGTTCAACCTGACCCAGTCGCTGCGCGCTCTGCTGGCCGGACAGGGCGTGCGGGTTCATGCCGTCCTGACCGGCCCCACCGACACCGACATGACCCGGGACTTCGACATACCGAAGACCTCGCCGGAGTCCGTAGCGCGAGCCATCTTCGACGGAGTGGACAACGAGGAAGAGGAAATCTTCCCCGATCCCGCGTCACAGTCGCTGGCCGAGAGCTGGCGCAGCGGGGCGGTCAAGGCGCTCGAGCGCGAGAATGCGGCGTTCGTGACAGCAGTGCCGGTCGCGTCATAAGTTAAAAAACGGACGTTGACTCCGCGCAGCAGCGAGTCGTAAGTGTCCCATTCCAGCTCGGCGACCAGGTAGTACGGCGCGCCGCGGGCGACTGAGGCGTCCTGGCCGACCGTGTGCCGGCGAAGTCCCGGCAGCCTGGGGCCGAGCGGAGGGAGGTCAGCAGCCAGTACTCATCGATCAGCTTTCCGGTGGTCACGGCTTGCTTGCGCCGGCGGGGGTGCGGCGGTTGCTGGGTGAATGGGCACCGGGTGGCGTGTTTGTGTGCCAGACTTCGGGCTGGAGGCCCGGTCCCTGCCCGTTCTGAAGGCGATGTGTGCATTTCAGCGGAAAGCGGGAAATATGAAATTTCCGGGGAGGGCTACCCGTTCGGGTCCGCGGGCTGGCGGCCCGGTTGGCGCAGGATCGGCCGGGATTGCCGGGGGATCGGCCGGGGTTGCCGGGGGATCGGCCGGGGTTGCCGGATCGGGCGGGGTTGCCGGATCGGGCGGGGTTGTGGCGGGAGATGCGCCGACGGTAGCTGTCCCGGTCGCGGAGCGGCGGGCCGGTCCGGGCGGTGTCCGCGGGCAAGACGCGTTCGACCGGATCGCGCGGCTGGCGTCGGTGGCCATGGCCTGTCCGCGGGCGTCGGTGACGATCGCGGGCGGGGTGAGCTCCTCGGCGCGGACCTGGGCGGCGGAGCGGGGGTCGTGGGGGCCGCCGGGTGAGGTCGAGCGGTCGTTGTGCCAGTTCGTGATCGGCTCGGGGAGGGAACTGGTCGTTGATGATGTGACGGCCGGGGTGCCGGGCGGGTTCCCGAAGCCTGGTGACCAGTCCGGGCTGATGGCGTGGGCCGGGTTCCCGGTGCGTGAGCCGGGCGGCCGGGTGGTCGGCGCGCTGTGCGTGGCCGGGGAGCGGCCACGGTCCTGGAGCGCTGCTGACGTTCAGGTGCTCGCGGACCTGGCTCAGATCGCCTCGGGTGAGGTCGCCCTGCGGATGGCGCTGAGGCAGGGCGCTGACCGCGCGGTCCTTGCCCGGACGCTGCAGCAGATCCTGCTGCCGCCCCGGTTGCCGAGGATCGCGGGCCTGCAGGTGGCGGCACGGTACCTGGCAGGCGGGACGGGGACCGAGATCCTGGGGGACTTCTACGACGTGTTTCCCTCGGTGCGTGGCAGCTGGGGGCTCGTGGTCGGCGACGTGTGCGGCAAGGGCATCGCCGCGGCAAAGAGCACGGCGCTGGCACGGCACACGCTGCGGGCCGAGGCGCTCAGGCAGACCCGGCCGAGCCTGATCCTGGCCGGGCTGAATCAGGCGCTGCTGGACTGGCCAGCCGATGACCCGCGGTTCCTGACCGCGGTCTACGCCACCGTCCGCCCGCGCCTGGCCGGGACCTCGGTACGGATCTGCTCCGCCGGGCACCCGCTCGCCCTGGTCCGCCGCGCGAACGGGCGGGTCACGGCAGCCGGGCAGCCCGGAACCCTGCTTGGCCTGCTCCCCGATCCCGACCTGTCCGACACGCGCCAGCTGCTCAGGTCCGGCGACAGCATGGTCCTCTACACCGACGGGGTCACCGAGGCACGCAGCCACATCGACCGTGACTTCTACGGCGACGAACGGCTCAGCCAGCTCATCAGCGGACTCGGCAGCCAGACCGCGGCCCGGATGGCCGCCGCGGTCCTCAAGGCCGTCACGGCCTACAGCGGCGGCGTCGTCAGCGATGACACAGCGGTACTGGTCCTAAAAGTTCCCTAACGGGCAGACTGCCTGTCTTGCCGCGCCAGAACTCCCTCGAGCAGCGCGCGGCAGCAGTGTGCCGACCACCAGCGACATCCCGGGCCAGAGTAAGTGCAGCGCGGAGATAATGTCACCGTTCGCCGTGGAGTCCCTATATCCGAAATGTTCAAAAGCGGCTATACTAAAAGTGGTTGTTCCCGGACCCCGGCGACCGTCAAGTTCGCTTCGACGCCGGGAGGCATCAGAACATGCTGGGTTACATTGCGGCTGCGCTGTTCATTATCGCGTTCCTCCTCAACGCCACTTCGACGTCAGCCCCCGCCGTCTTCTCACCGATGAGCCTCCTCTTGGCCGGACTGGCGTGCCTAGCGCTGCATCTCGCCGGCGTCGGCACTGGCTGGTCCTTGCCCAAGCGCCGGGCACGCCGCTGACGCCGGTCATAACCTGAGCGCCAACTCGGCTGCCCAGTGACGAAATCTACGTGAGGACGCGTATGCGAATCGGAGCAATTCTGCTCGCGGTGTGGCTGATCATCGGTGCGATAGCTGCCGGGCAACGCCATTATTACAACGAATCTTCAGCCAGCTGCGTCAAGGTAGGCACCATAGCCCTGACGATTGCCGCAGGCCCGCTCAACTACTTCGGCGTCAATCCTAAGATCTCCTGCAAGGTACCGCAGCCAAGTAAGTGACCATCCCGAGGTTTATGACTTACCTTCTGTCAGTCGTAAATCTTCAAGGCCTTCCCGAAAAGACCGTATCTAGGCTAAGCTTGCGGTTGTGGCTAAATTTGGCAGCTTTGCGATCCCCGGCTTCGTGATGACCGTTATCTGGATTGTCCTGGTCATCCTCGTCATCATCCTGCTGGCCTGGATAGTGCACCTGGCCGGCGGGGGCCTGTTCGAGCTCAGGCTAGGGCACTTCAAGCTGCAGATCGGGGTGACCTGACCGGCGATTGCTGACCTTTCGCCGGTACCGCACGCTTATGCCGACGGGCTCTCTTCCGGGCCGCCGTTGGGGCGGCGAGTAGTGGTCAGCTCAGCGTGAGCCTGCGGGCGATGACGTCATCAGCTACATCGGCGAGCAGGCGATCGTTGCTGAAGGCGAACGCCCGCAGGCGGATGAGTGCTTCGGCGACGCTGATCCCCTCCTGCACTGACACCATGCCTGCGGCGTTGTGTACCGCGAAGTGGAAGTCGGCGCTGATCTCCAACTCATCGGCCACTGCGCCGCGCGCCGCTCCGGCCTGGGCGTCCAGCACCCACTGGGCGGCGACATCGGCCACGACCAGCGCGTCCGCGTGCTGATCCATGCTCAGCGGACCGGGCCATTCGCGGTAGAAATTGAGTGCCCCGAGGCGCACGGTGCCGGCCCGGAGCGGGAACCCGAACACTGCGCGCACACCCGCCTGAAGTGCTGGCGTGGTGAAGGCAGGCCACCGGCGGGTCACCGGATCCGCCAGGTCTGGTTCGGCCACCATCCGGTCCTCCCGGTAGGCATCGACGCACGGACCCTCGCCCAGGGCGTACTGAAGCTCCTCGATCAGCTGGCTCACCTCGTTGGTGGTGCACAAGGACCCGCGCGGTATGTCACCCGACATGAGCATTACCCCGGCGCCGTTCACTCCCACGATCCCGGGGCACACCGCGCACAGCCGGGCCGATGACCAGGCACCGCCTCCGGCGGAGAACTCGGCGACGATCCGGCGACGCCGTTCGCCAGTCACGTCAGCGCCGCGATCCGGGCCAGAATCGCGGGAGCGGGGAGTATCACGATCGTGTTTTTGTCGACGCCGATCTCGACCAGGCTCTGCAGATTGCGCAGCTGCGGAGCTAACGGCTGGGCCGTCATGATGTCGGCTGGCATGTTAAAGATGGCTCCTTTGAGCCAGCGAGCGGCTGGCGCACGCGTTTAGCCTGTGACCCGGGCCGATCGCGGCGGGAGAAGAATTAATTCGAGTGCACGCTGTCTTTCAGCCCAAGCGTCTTGCCTGCGCAGGACCCGGCACCAAGAAACTCCGGCCCCTGCCGTGTCACCATAAACACCGTGTGGTGCACTTGCCAGGGTCCGGAGCAGCACCTTTTACACTACGCGCCTTTTGCCCGGATGGGAAATTACTGTAAGCAGCCAGTACAGTGCCAGCCGCGAGCTCACGGCCGGTGCCTAGGCGCCGCGGCTGCCGGGCCGAGTAGCTCGACGACGTCTGCGCCGCTGGCTATGTCCCAGGCGACCTCCGATAGCAGCCGGTTGCGGGAGCGGGCACCCGCACGCAGCACGTCGAACGCGTGGTCGACGCTGATCCCCAGACGCTCGGCGAGCACGCCCTTGGCCTGCTCGATGACGACCCGGCTGGTTAGTGCCGCCTGCAGCTGCCCGGCCACTATCTCGCCCTGCCGGATGGAGCGCTGCTGCAAGATGCCGATCGTGGCGGCGTCCGCCAGCGCCTGCGCCAGCCGCAGCTGCGGCTCGCCTAGCCCGGCCTGCTCGGTGTGGAACAAGTTGAGCACGCCGATCACCTGGCTGCGCAGCCGCAGCGGCAGCGCGTTAGCCAACCGGAACCCGCTGGTGACGGCGTGCTCCGCGAATTGCGGCCAGCGGTCCCGGGCGTCATCAAGGTCGACGTTGACGATGGTCGCGCCCAGCTGGTAGCAGTCGCGGCACGGGCCCTCGTCGTTCTGGATCTCAAACAGTTCCAGCAGCCGCGCGCGCTCGTCGGAGGCCGCCACGGCCACCAGCGATCCGTTCTTGTCCGCCAGCATTATCCCCGCAGCGGCGACATCAAGCAGCTCAACGCAGCGCGCGGCCAGCAGCTGCAGGAAGTCGATTACGTCGAAGTCGGCGACCAGTGTGTCCGCCAGCTCGACGAACGTCTCCGCAAGCCGCTGTTCCCGTTCTTGTGACACTGAGTGCTGCCCTCGTTCCTAGAATGTGACGGCCTAAAATCGCCGACTTTGCTCAATCTCGGCCGCCGCGTGATCACCTCCGCATGTGTGCCCGCGCATTCGGATCGGCGCCTTCGTGCCGGTCCGGGTGTGACGGGAAAGCAAGAACTCCGGTTCCCAGCGCCACCGGCGGACAATACGAACGCAGTTGCAGCTGCCTGGTCCGGAGCAGTACTTCTAGAGTACGCACCATTTTCGCTCGCGCATAGCGCACTGCGCAGTCATGTGGTTCTCGTCCGAGCAGGCGCGCCCGGGCGCTAAAGGAGCCCCCGCCCCGTCACCAGCGGCAGGTCCAGGGCGGTCAGCAGGCCGGGCGGCGCCTCGATCACCGCAGGCACGGCGTTGACCAGCCGCATGGCCGTGGCCTTGAGCCCGGCGGTGTTATGGTCGCCGTCGGTGCCGACAAGCTGCAAGTCGAGCGTGTAGTTCGGCTCGCCGGTGATGACCACCCGGTAGCAGCCCTGGCCGGCCGGCTGCGGCCAGTCCGGCCCGAGGTCGGAGCGCAATCTTGTCACGTGCTCGAGCACGACGACCGGCCCGCCGTCCTTCATCCCGCGGACCTCGAACCGCAGCGCTGCTGCCGAACCCTCCTCGATCGGTCCCGACGCGATCTCGAACCGTTCCGGCGCCGGCAACCGCTCGTAACGCTCGTCGATCCCGTCGAGGTCTACGTCGAGGCCGGCGGCGATCTGCCGGACCACGCTGCCCCAGGCCATCGTCAAGATTCCCGGTTGCAGCAGCATCGGGATGTGGTCGAGCGACCGGCCGAAGCCCATGATGTCGAACAGCACCATCGGCTGGTCGTAGGTCGAGTAGTCGAGTATCTCGAGGCAGCGCACCTCGTCGATGCGCTCGCAGACACCGGTCAGGATCAGCGGCAGCCAGTCGTTGGCGAACCCGGGGTCGACGCCGTTGACGAAGATCGACGCGCCGCCTTCGGCCGCCGCTTCTCGGATCGGACCGGCGAGCGCCTCCGCCGCGTCGCCTCCGGGGAATTGCAGGAACACCGGGCTGCTCGATACCACGTTGATGCCGTGCCGCAGGAACCGCGCGAGGTCGCCCAGTGCCTCGGTCAGCCGGTCGTCGGCCATCGCGGTGTGCACGATGCAGTCCGGTCGCAGCGCTAGCAGCGCGTCGGCGTCGGTGGTCGCGGCGATGCCGAGATCTCGGCCCAGGCCGGCCAGCTCACCAGCGTCCTTGCCCTCCTTGGCCGGACTGGAGACCCACACGCCGACCAGCTCCAGGTCGGGCCTGGCCTCGATGCCGGCGATCGCGTGCCGGCCGACGTTGCCGGTGCTCCATTGCACGACTCGGTATGGCACCAACGCACTCCTCGCCCTTTCTGGGTCCTGCTGGCGGGACGCACCCGCCTGGGCCAGGGCATCCGCCGAGGCATGCCTGGCCTACAGGTCTGGCAGGTGCAGGTCGAGGTTGGGCTGCTGCAGCCCGCCGTCGACCTCGATCAGCTTGCCGGTGACGTAGCCTCCGGCCCGGCTCGCCAGGTACACGACTGTCGCCGCGATCTCCTCCGGCCGGCCGATCCGGTGCAGCGGCGTCGCGTTCTCCATGGCGGTGCGGGTGCCCTCGTCGTGGATGACATATTCCAGTGCCGATGTCGCGACCGAGCCGGTCGCGATGGCGTTGACCCGGATCCTGGGCGCGAGGTCGGCCGCTGCCAGCCGGCTCCAGTGCGCCAGGGCCGCCTTAGCGGTGCCGTAAGCCGCGTACCCGCGCCCGGCGAGCCTGGACATCGTCGAGGCAATGCTGACCACCGATCCGCCGCCGGTCTGGAGCATGATCGGCACGGCCGCGCGGGTCAGGGCGTGCGCCGTGGAGACGTTGAACCGGAACGCCTCCTCCAGATAGTCCGTCGTCGTGTCGAGGAACGCATTCGGGATCGTGCCGCCCACGTTGTTGACCACGATGTCGATCCGGCCGAGTTCGTCGGCCGCGCGCTGCGCGAACGACTGGACCGCGTCGAGCCTGGACAGGTCGGCCGGAACGACGAGAACCTTGCGGCCGGCCGCCCTGATCTGATCGGCGACCCTGCCGAGCTGCGACTCGGTGCGCGCCGAGATGGCGACGTCGGCGCCGGCCTCGGCCAGCGCGATGGCGGTCGCCGCGCCGATGCCGCGGCCTGCGCCAGTTACGACCCCGACCTGACCGTCCAGGCGAAACCAATCCAGGATCACGCTTTCGCTCCTTGTGCGGCCGGCCGGTGAGAGCGCCAGGTTAAGGGTTCATGCTTATGGTGACAAGCCAGAGTGCCCGCCAAGGCGGACGGTCGGCAAGGAACCCCTGGGGTAAGGAACGGACAGCCTAGGCGGCGGGTGGTGTGCGGGCGATCAGTTCGATGGCCTGCGGGCTGTAGGCGGCCGATCCGGCAGGCAGCTGGTCGGTCCGCAATGCCGCGAGAAGCCCGTCAACTTCGGCGGACGAGCACAGGCCGCTCCTCTCGATGGTGGACCGGGCTCCAGCGAGCAGGACCGCCGCCTCCGAAACGACCGCGGCTGCCGGGATGGGAAAGAACTGGCCGCGTTCGCTGACTACTTCCAGGCCGGCCCGCGCGCAGAACTCCCGGTAACGGCGTGAGGTGTCAGGTGAGGCGCCGCGAATCCTCATCGCCTGAATGACCAGATCCCACGCCCGGGTGACCTCCGCGTGCGCGGGGAAGCACACGGGAGGGGCGAAGAAGTCAATGGCGACGAGGGTGCCACCCGGCCTGAGCAGACTCGCGATCCGGGCCATGGTGTGAGCCGGGTCCGGCTGATGCATGAGGACGAGGCGGCAGAACGCTAGGTCGAATCCGGATATGCCGACGCCGTCCGGGGTCAGGTCGTTGGCATCCGCCCGGATCAGCCGGATGCCGTCGGCCCGCAGGCGCTGCAGGGCGGCACTGGCGGTGCCGAGGGCGGCGTCATCTGCGTCCACGCCCACTACCGACCCTTCGGGGCCGACTATCTCGACCAGCGCCTCCAGGGCTCCCAGCGGCCCGCACCCGACATCGATCGCCCGCCCGCCTTGGCTAAGGCCGGCCCGGCGACAGGCCTCGGTGACGGCGGGCGCCAGGAACCGGGAGACGAAGATCAGCCGATCGAGCTCTGCCTCGCTCTGGTCGAGCACGTAAGTGCTTGGTGATGTCATGGCCTCATCCGATTTGCTAAGTGATACTCAGCGAATATAATCGCAGGGTGGCCGAACCTGTCAAGAGCCGCCGCTATCACTCCCCGGAGCGACGTCAGCGAGCGGAGGCGACGCGGGCCCGGGTACTTGCCGCAGCGGGAGAGCTCTTCGCGGCTCAGGGCTACCAGGCGACTACCACCGTCGCCATCGCCCGGGCCGCCGGGGTGTCTGAGGCTTCGGTGTTCGTGGCCTTCGGGTCCAAGGCAGCTCTCCTCATCGCCGTGATCGGTGCGGCAGTGGCCGGGTCCGCGCAGGACGTGCCACTTCGCCAGCAGCCGGTGTGGCGGGAACTAGCGGCAGAGACACATCGGACCCAGGCGGTGACTAACTTCGTGAGCTTCGCCAGAAGTGCTCACCAGAGGACCTGGGGACTCCTGGCCATGATCCGCGCCGCCGCGCAGGGCGATCCAGGACTCGCCGAGGCGGTGACCCGCGCCGGGCAGGCCCGGCACTCCGACTGCGAATGGTTCGCTACCACCGTCCTGGGCCTGCCTGCGAGCGAGCCAGGCACTGCCGCGGCCGTGGACGTGCTCTGGGCGCAGACCAGCGTCGAGGTGTACCGGATGCTCGTCATCGACCAGGGCTGGAGCCCGGAACGATACGAAACCTGGCTCACCGCCGCCCTGTGCCGGGAACTTGGCGTGGATGCTCCGGCAGAGCCGGACAACGGCGCGAGCGGGGCGTGACGGATGTTGTGCCAGGGCAGGCATCAGGCTAGTGCGGCAGGATCCGGGGCAGCCCGAAGTGGGGGGATGTAACTGCGGTCTCGCGGCCATGAGTGTCAGACCTTGGCGGTTGACTTGCTGCCATGGCTACCAACAGGAAGTCGGGCCTGCCAGATATTGACCTGGCCGCCCCTCTCAGCACTGACCAGGACGTCATCCGCCGCGTCGACCATCTGCTGCGTCAGGACTCGCGGCGGCAGCGCAGCATCTTGCTGTTGTTCCTGTCTGCCGATGGCGTCCAGCTGCCCGTCGTGGTTCCGATCGATGACGTGCCCGAACGTCCGGACGAGCTGCTGGTCGAGAACCTGTGCGGCGTGATCGCCCAGGTTCTCGACGACGTTGCGGAAGCGGGCTCCGCTGTGATCGCCCTGGTCCGTCCTGGTAGCGAGATCGTGGATGAGTGCGACCGCCGCTGGTTCCGCGCACTGCACGCGTCCGCGCACGTGCGCGGCGCTGCGATCCGCATGATCTGCCTGGCGACCGAGGCAGGCCTGCGCCAGCTCACGCTGGACGATGCGGGCTGACCACAGGCGTGCCGCGCAGAGCCCGAATGGGTCTATTGCGTCAGACAGGGTCAGGATGAGCTTTGACCTGCCCCGGTCGGTGGCCCTTAGCCCGCGGGGCCAAGGGCCCTACTGGCCTGGCCTTCCGGCAGTCATGGTGGGACAAGGCCTGCGTGCTGACCTGGCCGGGAGGGCGAGGAAATGTGTGAGTACTGCGGCTGCCAGGCCCTGGCAACGATCGACGAGCTGACCAGGGAGCACGATCTGGTGCTCAGCTTGCTTGGCGAGGTACGCGCCGCCCACGCTGGCGCGGATACCGCGCGGATGGCCGAACTGGCCCGCCAGATCGCCGCCGTGCTCGGTCCGCACACAGAGGTGGAAGAGCAAGGGCTGCTCCCCGCTATGGCGGCCGATTTTCCTGACCACGTTGCCGCCCTGCATGCCGAGCACCGGAAGGTCGAGGCGGTGCTGGGTGAGGCGTCCGCAGGTGACCCAGTCGACCCGGCCTGGCCCGCCCGGCTCGTCGTGACGCTGGCGATCTTGCGCGAGCACATTTTCAAGGAACAGGACGGGATCTTCCCGGCCGCTCTGACGACGCTGAGCACCGCGGAATGGGAGGCTGCCGAGGCAGTCCGCTCTCGGGTCGGTACGCTGCTGGCCGCCTCGAGCAGCGAGGACTGTCGCTGACGCAGCGTGAAAGGCGGTTTGCGATGGGGATCGCCATGAGGTCCGGCAGCGCGCCGTCCTATGCTGGCGAGGGTGAGCGGGATCTGCTCTGCCTCGCGGCGCGGGACTTGCCGCGATCTCAGGCTACTAGGACGGAAGTGAGCGACATGAGCGTCCGGCTGGGCGACGAAGCACCGAACTTCACTGCTGCGACCACCGATGGCACTATCGACTTTCACGACTGGAAGTCCGGGCACTGGGCGGTTCTGTTCAGCCACCCTGCGGACTTCACGCCGGTCTGCACCACCGAGCTTGGCCGGACCGCGGAGCTCAAGAGCGAGTTCGAGCGGCGTGGCGTGAAGGTGATCGCCGTGTCCGTCGACCCGGTCGAAAGCCACAACGGCTGGGCGCCGGACATCGCTGAGGTGGGGGGCACCGACCTGAATTTCCCGATCATCGCGGACCCCGACCGGACCGTCTCGCAGCTCTACGACATGATCCATCCGGGCGAGGGAGACACCTCGACGGTGCGGTCGGTCTTCATCATCGACCCGGCGAACAAGGTGCGGCTGACGCTGACCTACCCGAAGTCGGTCGGCCGGAATTTCACCGAGATCCTCAGGGTGATCGACGCTCTGCAGCTGACCGACGCCGCGCCGGTGTCCACGCCGGTTGACTGGACGCCCGGCCAGCGGATCATCGTCTCGCCGGCGATGTCCACCAGCGACGCCCGGCAGCGTTTCGAGGACGTGGAAGAAGTCAAGCCCTACCTGCGCTGGGCCAAGCAGCCGATCGGCTGACCAGGACAGGCTGAACGAGACGGGGACCGCTCGGTCCGGCCGGCGACGGCCGGACCGAGCGGTCCCGAGGCCAGCAAAGCGGGGCCTGGCCCGCTTCTTCCCCAGGCAGTCATGTCTCACGCCGAGGAGTTCCCCGGCGGTCTCGTCGGGACCGGGAGTCCCTAGTGATTGCATGATCGGCCAGACGCTGACTCCGATCTTCTCGCGGATCGCGTCCGCCGCGCCGATGGCTCTCGCCGCTGACGCCGGCTGACCCCTGGCCTCGCTCGCCGCACGCTGCCGCGAGACAGGCATTTCCCCAGGGGATTAGCCCCCAGGGGAAATTGACCACCTAGGGGATTTAGCCCCTAAGGCTATTTCGGGATATCCAGAATTTACCTTTCAGCGTATCGTTCGGTTCAGACGTCGGCTAATCCAATTACCAGATTCTCATAACGGTAACCGATCTTCTTCGGCAGCACTGCCCTGCGCAGATTCGGTCATCCCCTGCCGACTGCCTGCAGCCTGCCACGCAGCGAACTGGGGCCGCAGGGAGGAAAGCGCAAATGCGGGCAGCACAAATGAATGCCGGACTGGATACGGTCAGAGGTCACTCGAAGTCCGGGCCGAATTCACGGCAGTCGCACCGGATTCAGAATTCTCGCGGGCGCGAGCGAGCGCAAGCCAGATCGAGCCAGGCCGCCCAGTTGCACGGCCTGCGCTGGGTGCCGGTACCGCTGGCGCTTCTCGCGGCGGCGATCGGCTGGCTGGTGTTCGGCACCGTGCTCGGTCAGGCTGCCGCTACCGATCGCGCGAACGGCCTGCAGGCTGGCGGACTCGGGCTCACGGTCAACCAGATGGTGTGGATGGCCGACGCCATGAGCGGCCCGGCGCAGTCGAAAACCAATGGCTTCGCGATGCCCTCCTCCATGATGCCCGGCATGCAGACTCCCGGGGTCAGGCGACTGCGCATCGAGGTCTACATCACGAACGTCAGCACGCAGCCGCAGCGGTACGCGCTGGGAGACTTTCGCGTTGTCGGGCCGGGCGGCAAGGTCTGGAACGGCGTCGCGAACGCCTCGACCCGCGGCTCGGTGCAGGCGGCGACCCTCGAGCCGCGCTTCCAGGTGACCGTCGAGCTGTACTTCGACATCCCGGCTCGGCAAGCCAGGCACCTGTCCGTGCAGTGGTCGCACGGCGGTACCACGGTGACCTTCCCGGTGCGCACGGCCGGCACGGACTCGACCAGCGTGATGGTCGGCGGGTAACGGGGCGTTACCGCACATTTCAGGACCAAGCGGACCAGCACCCGGGCCGGTCCGTCAGAAAAGGAACCCTCACGAGAGGAAATGTCAATGTTAGGTACAGCCAATCGACCCCGCCATCGAGATCGATGGCGGGGCGAGCTGGTCCTGCTGTCGCTCGTGCTCAGCATCGGCGTGGTGGGCTTCGAGACCCTGGTGAACGTGATCGTCGCGCACGCTGCCGGCGGAATGAGCCAGGTGCCGCGCGACATCGCGATCGCGGCACCCGCTGCCGTCATCGCGGTCAGCCTGGGCCGGCGGCTCGCGTCGCGGATGGGCCTGGACAGGAACGGCCCGGCGGCGGCGCTGAACAAGGCCGCGGTCATCTCGCTCATCTTCACGGTGCTGCTGACACCGACGGTGCTCCTGATGCCCTCGGCGGACGCAGTACGGGCGGGCGGCGCGCTCGCGACTGGTCCCGGAATCCCGGGCCAGTTGCTGCACGGCCTGGCCGGCGCTCTGCTCGGGCAGGTGGCCGTGCTGCCGATGCTGTTCGCGGCACTGCTCCTGCTCGGCTACGCCCGGGCGCTGCGCGTTCCCCCGGCCGATGGCGCGGCAAGGAATCTGGCGCGCCTCCCGCGCGTCATCTACCTCGCCTCGGCGGCCGCTCTGGTAGGTGCCCTGGTGGGGCCGAGCGGAGCAGCCTTCGCCTCCCCCGGTCCCGGTGCCGGGTCCGCCACCACGACCACGGCCACCAACCCGTGTGCGACGGCGCCGCACGACACGTTCAACGTCTCGGCGATCAACATCACGATGATCCTGAACAGGTACGGGGTCAACGACCCGAACGCCATGATGTACGTGCTCGACCAGAACATCGCCGCGGTGCGGGCGGAGGACGCCGCCGGAACCGTGTCGAGCGGGCTGCAGGGTAACGACCCGATCCAGCCACTGGTGATCCGCGCGCACGAAGGCGACTGCGTGACGGTCAACTTCACCAACCGGACCACCTACGGGCTGGAGCCCTTCGACCAGCCGCCGTCCCCGCAGGCATCCGAGCCGTGCTCGCCGGTGACGGCCACCAATCCGGACGGATCCACGAGAGTCGTGGCCGACTGCGCCGGATCCCTGGCGCACACGGCGGCGCAGAACCTGGCCTGGAATGTGGACGGCCTGCCCGGACTGACGGCCGCTGACGTGTCAAGCACCGTGGGCAACAACGCGGACAAGACCGCGGCGCCTGGCCAGACGGTGAGCTACACCGTCTACATGGACCCGGCCCTCGGCTACGGCGCGCACGTCTTCCACTCGACCGGAGACACCCGGCAGTCACAGGGCCACGGCCTGTTCGGGGTCCTGGTCTCCGAGCCGCCAGGCTCCAAGTGGCTGGACCCGCACACGCTGCAGCCGCTCGACAGCGGGTGGGACGCCGTGATCCAGATGCCATCTGGCCCGAGCTTCCGCGAATTCAACCTGCTGTTCCACGAGATCGGCGACGAGGGCTACCGCCAGATCATGGAGAAGCCCGGCGCGACCTGCGCCACCAGCGAGGGCGAAGTCCAGACGCCGTCCGGCTGTGAGCTTCCCGTGGTCGATCCCTTCACCTCGGCCTACCGGCCGTGCAGCAAGGCGATCAACTACCGCAGCGAGTGCTTCTTCGAGCGGGAACTGGTCCAGCAGCAGCACGGCTTCACCCCCGACGAGGCACAGGATTACGGCGCGTACACCAACGGCGACATGGCGACGCCACGGCCGGAGGCTTACGTCGGTGATCCCTACAAGATCCTGATAAGCAACGCCGGCGCGGAGATGGGTCACGTGTTCCACGAGCACGGCGGCGGCATCCGGTGGCTGCGCAATCCGAACGCTGCCAACCCCGACATCGCGGGCGGGCTGGAGAAGTTCCCGCCGGTGACGAAGGCCTCGATCAGGCTGGACTCGCAGACGATCGAGCCAGGCGAGTCCTACGACCTGGAGACCGAGTGCGGCGCCGGCGGCTGCCAGCAGGCGGCAGGCGACTTCCTGTTCCACTGCCACATCGGGGCTCACTACGACGACGGGATGGTGGGCTATATCCGGGTATTCGATACCCAGCAACCGAATCTGGCGACGGTGCCCGGCCGCACGGCCAAACCGCAGGCGGTCAACTCGGCCGGCCTGATCGGCAAGGTCATCGAGGGCAAGACCGTCGTCCCGCAATCGCAGCTGACTGACCCGAGCACCCAGGTCTCGCTGGAGAGCCTGGTCGAGGGCCAGCTTCCGCCGCAGGGCGTCCGGTTCAACTCCCAGGACGCGACGGTCTGGAACTGGGTGAAGGGAGGTACCTCGAGCGCACCGGTCTACTACGGCGAACCTGAGGATACGATCTCCTGGCCGGACTACACCGCGCCCAACCCGGGGCAGAGACCCGAGATCATGTTCGATCCGAGCAACGGCCGGTACGCCTGGCCGCTGCTGCAGCCGCACCTGGGGATGCGGCCGCCGTTCTCGCCCAACGGCCACAGCGGGGCGCCGTGGCTCGGCCCGAACGTCACGGCCACCAGACCGGACGGCCTGTGCCCGCAGGGGGCGCCGCTCCGGCACTACAACGTCACCGCCATCACGGTACCCATCAAGGAGACCAATGGCGGGGTGGGTCCCAACGGGGCCGCGATTCCGCCGGCGGTCGACCCCAACGGCGAGATCTTCGTGCTCAACCAGGACAAGGCGGCAGTGCTGAACGGCACCATGCCGGCCAACCCGCTGGTCGTCAGGTCCGATGTGGGCGACTGCATCGCCCTGACGCTGACCAACGAGCTGACTCATACCGGGGACAGCAATAGTCCTCAGGTCAACGTGTACTCCAAGGTCAACATCCACACCCACTTCGTGCAGTTCGACCCGCAGGCCTCAGACGGCGTGATCACGGGCTTCTCTTACGAGCAGTCCGTGCGGCCGGACTTCGGGGTGCCAGGGGAGACGACCCTGACCGCGCCGGCGTCGGCCGGAGCGACATCGATCACGGTGGCGAGCACCTCGGGCCTGCGTCCGGGCGTCAGCATCGAGGTCGGCCAGGGCCAGCCGGACACCGAGGTCGTCAACAAGATCACCGCGATCAACGGCAACACACTGACGCTGGACGCGCCATTGCAGAACGCGCACGACAATGGCGAGCGGGCCGGCGTCGAGTTCACGCAGTACCGGTGGTACAGCGACGTCGAGGACGGCACGGTCTTCTTCCACGACCATGTCGACGCGCTGCACTCCTGGGGCCACGGCCTGTTCGGGGCCCACATCATCGAGCCGGCCGGCTCGACCTTCCACGACCCGGTGACCGGGGCGCCGATCACCAGCGGCCCGATCGCCGACATCTACACCACCGGCTCGGCGGGCTACGGCGAGCACGGCGACTTCCGTGAGTTCGTGCTCTTCGAGCACACCGGGATCAGGAGCAGCGGCTCCCCGCAGGGCTGCGAGATGTCCAGCTTCAACCTCCGGTCGGCACCGCTGATCGACCGAGATCCCAACGCCGCCAACCCGAACAAC
>DASWAA010000202.1:0-9589 GCA_036391385.1 Streptosporangiaceae bacterium | reverse complement strand
GAAGAGGCCGGATCCTGGCTGGAGGCCGCCGCTGAGCTCGCGCTCGACCCGGTGTTCCTGGTCGCGCCGAGCTCGTCGGAGCAGCGGATCAAGCTGATCACCGCGGCATGCGGCGGATTCGTCTACGCCGCGTCCGTGATGGGAATCACAGGCGCGCGTACTTCGGTCGGCGACGCTGCCGAGGGCCTGGTGGCGCGGATCAGGCAGCACACCGGGCTGCCCGTCGCCGTCGGCCTCGGGGTGAGTAACGCGGCGCAGGCGGCTCAGGTGGCCAGGTTCGCCGACGGAGTGATCGTGGGTACCGCGTTCGTGCAGCGGCTGCTCGCCGCGCCGGACCTGAAGGCCGGCTGCGCGGGCGTCAGCGAACTGGCGGCCGCGCTCGCCGCCGGCGTGCGCGGCCAGGCAGGCTAGCCCACAGACAGGCATCGGCAGCGCGCGGCTGCCGCGGCAGACGCGGCGGTTCCTGCCTCCCTGACCTGCGGTGCATACCGATGCCCGATGGCGAAACACAGAATTTACCCCTGGGTAACTGCTGTGACCCATTGGTTATGATGTGCTTGTGAAGCTCACCTGACCTGCGTGTTAGTGAGCCCCTGGCGGGCCAACGTCGTCCCTCCCGCTTCTTGGCATGCCCACTAGCGGACGAGACGACAGGAGCCCGGATGGTCCCAGTTCAGACCTCAGCGACCCCTTTTTCAGAAGACCCCGGCACGCGCCGTGAGGGTCTTTATGATGCGCGCAACGAGCACGACGCCTGCGGTGTCGGCCTGATCGCCGACCTGTCCGGCAAGCGCGGGCACGCCACGGTCTCGCAGGCACTCACCGTCCTTCGCAACCTCGACCACCGTGGTGCCAAGGGAAGTGACCCCGAGACCGGGGACGGTGCCGGGATCCTGACTCAGATTCCCGACGAGTTCTTCCGCTCCGTCGTGGACTTCGCCCTGCCGCCGCCCGGGCACTACGCGGCAGGGATGGCGTTCCTGCCCGCCGATGGCGAGCGCTCCGGCCTCGCCAGGATGGCCGAGATCGAGCGGATCGCACGGCTGGAGGGCCTGTCCGTACTCGGCTGGCGCGACGTCCCGCATGACCTGGCAGCCTGCGGCAGCGGTGCCCTGGCCGTGCTGCCCAGGCTGACGCAGCTGTTCGTGGCCGCCACCGATGGCGATCACGGTCTCGACCTGGACCGGCGCGCCTACTGCCTGCGCAAGCGCGCGGAGCACGAGACGGGTACCTACATCGTCAGCCTCTCGTCGGCCACGATCGTGTACAAGGGCATGCTGACCGCGCTCCAGCTTGAGCGCTTCTACCCTGACCTCACCGATCCCCGGTTCACCTCGGCCATCGCTCTTGCGCACTCCAGGTTCTCCACCAACACGTTCCCATCCTGGCCGCTGGCGCACCCGTTCAGCTTCACCGCGCACAACGGGGAGATCAACACCATCCGCGGCAACAGGAACTGGCTGCGCGCGCGCGAGACGATGATGCAGACCGACGCGTTCGGCCGGGACGCCGACGGCCGGGGGATCGAGCGGCTGCTGCCGATCCTGGATGAGTCGGCCAGCGACTCGGCGAGCTTCGACGCCTGCCTTGAGCTGCTGCACCTGGGCGGGCGCTCGCTGCCGCACTCGGTGCTCATGATGATCCCGCAGGCATGGGAGAACGACGCGCGGATGGACCCCGCGCTGCGGGCGTTCTACCGGTTCCACGCCGCGCTCATGGAGCCGTGGGACGGGCCTGCCCTGATCGCGTTCACCGACGGGACCCTGGCCGGCGCCGTGCTTGACCGCAACGGCCTGCGTCCTGGCCGGTTCTGGGTGACCAGTGACGGCCTGGTGATCCTGGCCAGCGAGGTCGGCGTCGTCGACATCGAGCCGTCCCGCATCGTCCGCAAGGGCAGGCTCCAGCCCGGCAAGGTCTTCCTCGTCGACACCGCCTCCGGCCGGATCATCGAGGACGACGAGGTCAAGGCCGAACTGGCCGCCGAGCAGCCGTACGACGAATGGCTGCACGCCGGCCTGCTGCACCTGGACGACCTGCCGGACCGGAACCGGGAGCTGCCCGACGGCCAGGCGCTCGCCACCGCGCAGCGGCTGTTCGGCTACACCGAGGAGGAGCGCAGGGTCATTCTCGGCCCGATGGCGCGCACTGGCGCCGAGCCGATCGGCTCGATGGGCTCTGACACGCCGCTGGCGGCGCTGTCGGACCGGCCCAGGCTGATCTTCGACTTCTTCACCCAGCAGTTCGCCCAGGTCACTAACCCGCCGCTAGATGCCATCAGGGAGGAGCTCGTCACCTCGCTGGCGGCGAGCACCGGCCCTGAGCACAACATCTTCGATCCGGGTCCGGCGTCGTGCCGGCAGATCGTGCTGCCCTACCCGGTCATCAGCGACAGCGATCTCGCCAAGATCATTCACATCAACGAGGACCGGGACCTGCCCGGCTTCGCCGCGCACCTCGTGGACGGGCGGTACCTCGCCGCCGGCGGCGGCCAGGCCCTGCGCGAGCGGCTGGCCGAGATCAATGCCGAGGTCACCGACGCGATCAACGCCGGCGCGAAGATCATCGTCCTGTCGGACCGCGGTGCGGCGATGGGGGGTGGCGAGACTCTGAACGGCGGCCCGCCGGCCGACGACGCGGCGCAGTGGGCGCCGATCCCTTCCCTGCTGCTGACCGGGGCTGTGCACCACCACCTGATCAGGGACCGGACGCGCACCAAGGTCGGCCTGGTCATCGAGGCCGGCGACGTGCGGGAGACCCACCACGTCGCGCTGCTGATCGGCTATGGCGCGGCTGCCGTCTGCCCGTACCTGGCCATCGAGACCGTGCAGGACATGGCACGCTCCGGGCTGCTCGAAGGCGTCAGCAGCCGCAAGGCCGAGGCGAACCTGATCAAGGCGCTCGGCAAGGGTCTGCTCAAGATCATGTCCAAGATGGGCGTGTCCACCGTGGCGTCCTACACCGGCGCGCAGATCTTCGAGGCGATCGGGCTCGGACCTGAAGTCGTCGACGAGTGCTTCGCCGGGACGTCGTCCCGCCTTGGCGGCATCGGCTTCGACCAGATCGCGGCCGACACCGTGGCCAGGGTGGCCAGCGCGTACGCGCTCAGGCCGGTCGGGTCAGGCCGGAGCGTGCTCGCCGTCGGCGGCGAGTACCAGTGGCGCAGGGACGGCGAGCCGCACCTGTTCAGCCCGGACGCGATCTTCAGGCTGCAGCACGCCACAAGGACCGGCCAGGCGGAGATCTTCCGCGAGTACTCCAGAGAGGTCGACGACCAGTCGGCCCGGCTGATGACGCTGCGCGGCATGCTCGCGATCCGCGGCATCGACGGGCCAGAGGACTGGCAGGACCTCAGCCCGCCCGTCCGGCAGCCGGTCCCGATCGAGGAGGTCGAGCCGGTCTCGGAGATCGTGAAGCGGTTCGTGACCGGAGCCATGTCCTATGGCTCGCTGTCGGCCGAGGCGCACGAGACGCTCGCCATCGCGATGAACAGGCTCGGCGGGCGATCCAACTCCGGCGAGGGCGGCGAGGACGCCGAGCGGTACGCCGCCGACGCCAACGGCGACCTGCGCCGGTCGGCGATCAAGCAGGTCGCCAGCGGCCGGTTCGGCGTCACCAGCGAGTACCTGGTCAACGCCGACGACCTGCAAATCAAGATGGCGCAGGGTGCCAAGCCAGGGGAGGGCGGCCAGCTGCCGGCCCACAAGGTCTACCCGTGGATCGCCAAGACCAGGCACTCCACGCCGGGAGTGGGGCTGATCTCCCCGCCGCCGCACCACGACATCTACTCGATCGAGGACCTGGCCCAGCTGATCAGCGACCTGAAGAACGCCAACCCGGTCGCCAGGGTCAGCGTCAAGCTGGTCGCCGAGGTCGGCGTCGGCACGATCGCCGCCGGGGTCGCCAAGGCGCACTCCGATGTCGTGCTGATCTCCGGGCACGACGGCGGCACCGGCGCCTCGCCGCTGACCAGCATCAAGCACGCGGGCGCGCCCTGGGAGCTCGGCCTGGCCGAGACACAGCAGACGCTGCTGCGCAACGGGCTGCGCGACCGGGTGGTGGTCCAGGTGGACGGCCAGCTCAAGACCGGCCGGGACGTCATCATCGCTGCCCTGCTCGGGGCCGAGGAGTTCGGCTTCGCCACCGCTCCGCTGGTCTCCGTCGGCTGCGTGATGATGCGGGCCTGCCACAACGACACCTGCCCGGTCGGCGTCGCCACCCAGAACCCGGAGCTGCGGCGCCGGTTCACCGGGCGGCCCGAGCACGTCGTGAACTTCATGCAGTTCATCGCCCAGGAGGTGCGGGAGTACCTCGCGAGGCTCGGCTTCCGCACGCTGGCCGAGGCTGTCGGGCAGGCCGAGCTGCTGACGCAGAAGGCGGCCACCGGGCATCAGAAGGCGGCCTTCCTGGACCTGGCGCCGCTCTTGCACGTCCCGCCGCTGCCTCCTGGCGCGGCCCGGCGCAAGACCACGAAGCAGGAAAGCCACCTGCACCTGGCGCTGGACAACACGCTGATCCAGCTGGCCGTGGGCGCGCTGCAGGAGGGCAGCCCGGTCCGGCTCGACCTCCCGGTCAGGAACGTCAACCGGGCGGTCGGCACCATGCTCGGCTACGAGGTGACCAAGCGCTGGGGAGGCGAGGGGCTGCCCGACGACACGATCGTGATCCGCCTGCGCGGCTCCGCCGGGCAGTCACTCGGCGCGTTCCTGCCGAGCGGCATCACGCTGCGGCTGAGCGGCGACGCCAACGACTACGTCGGCAAGGGTCTGTCCGGCGGCCGGGTTGTCGTCGCGCCTGACGCGTCGGCCACGTTCCAGGCGCACGAGCAGGTGATCGCCGGCAACGTGATCGGCTACGGCGCGACCAGCGGCGAGCTGTTCCTTCGCGGCGTGGTCGGCGAGCGGTTCTGCGTGCGGAACTCGGGCGCGACCGCTATAGCCGAGGGCGTCGGCGACCACGGCTGCGAGTACATGACGGGCGGCCGGGTCGTCGTGCTCGGCCCGACCGGGCGGAACTTCGCGGCCGGCATGTCAGGCGGCATCGCCTACCTGCTCGATCCTGACCCGACCCTGGTCAACCCCGAGATGGTCGACATCGAGCCGCTCGCCGCGTCGGACGAGGAGTTCCTCGCCGAGCTGCTCGGGCGCTACCAGGCCGAGACCGGCTCCAGGGTTGCCGCGGCGCTGCTCGAGGACTGGGAGGCCGCGCTGCCCCGGATGCGCCGGGTCATGCCGCGCGACTACAAGCGGGTGCTCGCCGCGACCCGCCGCGCCGAGCGTGACGGCCTGGACGTGGCGGAGGCTGTCATGGCCGCCGCCACGCAGAACTGAGAGGGGGCACCGATGGCCGACCCGACTGGATTCATGACCACGCCGAGGCAGACCGCGTCGCGGCGCCCGGTCGACATCAGGATCACGGACTGGCGCGAGGTCTACGACGAGATCCGTCCCGAGGACACCGAGCGTCAGGCGGGCCGCTGCATGGACTGCGGCATCCCGTTCTGCCACAACGGCTGCCCGCTCGGGAACCTGATCCCCGAGTGGAACGACCTGATCTGGCGGCACCACTGGGAGGCCGCGATCAGGCGCCTGCACGCTACCAACAACTTCCCTGAGTTCACCGGCCTGCTCTGCCCGGCGCCGTGCGAGTCGGCCTGCGTGCTCGGCATCAACGCCGATCCGGTCGCGATCAAGCAGGTCGAGATCGAGATCGTCGACCGGGCCTGGGCGGAAGGCTGGGTGACCGCGCAGCCGCCGAGGGCAGAGCTGCGGGCGGCCGGCCAGAAGGTCGCCGTGATCGGGTCGGGTCCGGCGGGGCTGGCAGCGGCGCAGCAGCTGACCAGGGCCGGGCACGAGGTGACGGTCTTCGAGCGTGACGATCAGGCTGGCGGGCTGCTCAGGTACGGGATTCCCGAGTTCAAGATGGAGAAGTGGCGGCTGGACCGGCGGCTGGACCAGATGCGGGCCGAGGGCACGATCTTCCGGTGCGGCGTCGAGGCCGGCCGGGACGTCAGCGGTGCTGACCTGCTCAGCGACTACCAGGCGGTCATCCTGGCCGGCGGTGCGCGGGTAGCCAGGACGCTGCCGGTGCCCGGCGCCGAGCTGACCGGAATCCACCAGGCGATGGAGTACCTGCCGCTGGCTAACCGCGCACTGGACGGCAGCGAGCCGCCGATCTCGGCGCGCGGCCGCGACGTGGTGATCATCGGCGGCGGCGACACCGGCGCCGACTGCCTGGGCACGGCCCTGCGCCAGCAGGCCGCCTCGGTGACCCAGCTCGAGATCATGCCGCGGCCGCCACTGGAACGCTCTGATGTTCAGCCCTGGCCGACCTACCCGATGATCTACCGCGTCTCGAGCGCGCACGAGGAAGGCGGCGAGCGGGTCTACGCGGTCTCGACGCAGGAGTTCCTCGGCGACGACTCAGGCCGGGTACGGGCGCTGCGGCTGTCCGAGGTGGACCTGACCGGCGGCCGGATCACCGTTATCGAGGGAACCGAGCGCGAGCTCCCGTGTGACCTGGTCCTGCTGGCGATGGGATTCACCGGAGCGGAGGACGGCGAACTGCTGTCCGGCCTCGGCGTGCACCTGACCGAGCGGGGCAACGTGAGCAGGGACAGCGGCTATGCCACCGACGTGCCTGGCGTCTTCGTTGCGGGGGACATGGGCAGGGGCCAGTCGCTGATCGTCTGGGCCATCGCCGAGGGCAGGTCGGCCGCGGCCGCGGCCGATCGCTATCTGTCCGGCGATACCCCGCTGCCGTCCGTTATCCCGGCAACGGCGGCTCCGCTCAGCCTGCGCGGCCGGTAACGCCGCCTACGGCGGCTGAGCGTTCGCGCGCGGACGGGTTGCCGAGTAACGTCCAGGCATGCCACTCGCCTCGCTGCCAGGCCCGCCGAGCGGGCAGTGGCATCTCGGGCCGGTGTCGGTCCACGGCTACGCGCTGTGCGTCGCACTCGGCGTGCTGGCGGCCGTCTTGCTGGCCGAGCGCAGGTACCGGGCCGGCGGCGGGCACCCGTGGCTGGTCCTGGACCTGGCCACGATCGCCGTGCCGGCGGGACTGGCCGGCGCGAGGCTGTACCGGGTCGTGACCGACTACCAGCGGTACTTCGGGCACAACCGGGACTGGGTGAACATCCTGCGGATCTGGGATGGCGGGCTCGGCCTGCCAGGCGCGGCCGCCGCCGGGCTCGCCGTGACGCTGATCTGGTGCCGCCGCAGTGGCACCGGGGCCGGGCCCGTGCTCAGCGCGGTCGTGCCCGGTCTGGCCCTGGGCCAGGCGATCGCCGTCCTCGGCAACTGGTTCTCGCAGAGCCTGTACGGGCCGCCGTCTGGCCTGCCATGGGCGGTGGAGATCGCACCTCGCAGCCGGGTGCCCGGCTATCAGGGCTTCGGCTCGTTCCAGCCGCTGTTCCTCTACGAGTCGGTCTGGGACATCCTGGTCGCGCTAGCCCTTGTCCGCCTGATCCGAGCGCGGCGCCTGACCGGCCGCCAGGCGCTGGCGGTGCTCGCCGCTCTCTACGCGATCGGGCGGCTGGGCACCATGTCGTTCTCGCTGACGGCTCCGCCGCACTCGGGTGTGCTGACCGGGCAGGTAGCCGCGATCGCGTTGGTCGTCGCGGCGGCGGTCTATCTCTACCTGACCCGGTCGGAGCGAGGGCCTGAGCCGCTGACTATGCCGCTGACTATGCCTGCGGCGCGGCCCAGGTGGGTGCGCCGGGCCGCAGGCGCAACCGTGAGTGCTGAGCAGCCGTCGGCCGACCCTGTGGCCATGTCGGCCGCCCGGGAGGCTCAGCGTGGCGATGAGAAGGCTCAGCGTGGCGATGAGAAAGTCTCCGGCCGAGGCGCATCGAGGTAAGATTTGTGTGATATTTCACACAGTGCCCCGGGTGGGATTCGAACCCACACTTGATGGATTTTGAGGCCATTGACTCTGCCGTTGGTCTACCGGGGCAAACACGTGACTCGTCAGGCACGCCGTGCCTGCACTCAATCTAGCGGCTGTGGATAGGCTGTAGTGGGTGAGCGAGACTCCCTATCGAGTGGTCATTGCCGAGGACGAGGCACTGATCCGGCTGGACCTCAAGGAGATGCTTGAGGAGCCGGGTCAGGATACGTACGTCGTGGTCGGTGAAGCCTCCGACGGCGACACTGCCGTGCGGCTGGCCGCCGAGCTGAAGCCCGACCTGGTAATTATGGATGTCAAGATGCCGGTCCTGGACGGAATCTCAGCGGCTGAGCAGATTTCGGAGCGTCGGCTGGCGCCGGTGGTCATCCTGACGGCGTTCTCCCAGCGCGACCTGGTACAGCGAGCCAGCAGCGCTGGCGCCATGGCATACCTGGTCAAGCCCTTCACCAAGGCTGACCTGATCCCGGCGATCGAGATCGCCGTGAGCCGCTTCGCCGAAGTGAACGCCCTGCACTCCGAGATCGGGGACCTGCGCGAGCGACTGGCCATGCGCAAGCTTCTCGACCGCGCCAAGGGCGTGCTGCAGGCGGCGCGCGGGATGACCGAGCCCGAGGCGTTCCGGTGGATCCAGAAGACATCGATGGACCGGCGCACCACCATGCGGGCGCTTGCTCAGGAGATCCTGGACCAGGCGGCAGGTGAGGTGCGGCCAGAGCCTGATGCCCAGCCGGCCCCTGACGCCAACCCGGCGCCCGAGGCGAAGCCAGGGGCTGAGGCGAAGCCAGGGGCTGAGGCCAGGCCAGCGCCTGAGGCCAGGCCAGACTCCGGGGCCAGGCCAGACTCCGGGGCCAGGCCAGCGCCTGAGGCCAGGCCGAAGCCTGGAGCCGGGCCGCATCGCGGCGCGACGCCGAAGGCTGGCGACCGGGACGCGGGCTCCTGACGTCATTCAAGACCAACGCCTGCGACGAGGAAGTCCCTGACAAGTCCTGGACGCAAGCGAGCGGGGCCGGATCATCAACCCCCGTAGATCCGGCGCCCGCTCGCTTGCTGCCGTCAGTTGCTTGCACGCAGTGACGGTACGGAGTCCGCGAATGCCTTTGGTGCCGTGTCGGCCTTCCCCGGACCGGCACGTTCTCTACTCGGCATCAGCGAACTCCGGGGATACACCGTAGCGACCGGCGCCACGCGACGCGCAGGCGATGCGATTACCCACCCGGTATGGGAGGAACATCCTCTAGGTTCCGCCATCGACGTCCATGATCAACGGATGATTCTCAGTCGCAGAAACTGAGAATCATCCGTTGATCATGGCGCCCGGCTCACGGGCTCCGCCGGCTCAGCGGGCGGCGGGCAGAGCCGGGGTGATCGCGTGGGCAGCGGGGAAGATGCGCCAGGTGGGAGCGGGTCGGGCAGGAGCTGGCTGCCCGGGAGCGGGCCGGGCCGGGAGCGGGCCAGGCAGGCCAGCCCGGCCAGGCGGAGCGGGCCCGGCCGGGCAGGAGCGGGGCAGGCCGGCAACCCGCCGGGCGCTAGCGCAGGCCGGCGACGAGCTGGGTGAGCAGCGGCGCGACGATCAGCGCGGGCAGCAGGTCCGCGACCGGGAGGGTACGTACGCGCAGCAGCCGGAGTCCGACGCCGACCAGCAGCAGGCCGCCGGTCGCCGTCATCGCTGAGACGTCAGCCGCCG
>DASWAA010000201.1:0-2691 GCA_036391385.1 Streptosporangiaceae bacterium | reverse complement strand
CGGAGGGGCTGCTGCTGCCCCCGGTCCGGCTGTACCGGACCGGGGAGGAGAACCCCGACGTATTCGCGATCGTCGGCGCGGCGGTGCGCGACCCGGTCTCCACGCTGTCGGACCTGCGCGCGCAGCGGGCCGCGTGCCTGGTCGGCGAGCGGCGGGTCGCGGAACTGGCGGAGCGGTACGGTACGGCGGTGGTGTCGGCCGTGCTCGACAAGATGCTCGACTCGGTCGAGCACGCGGTCCGGCTGGACCTGGCCGACCTGCCCGACGGAGAGGCGCAGGCCGAGGGCTTCCTGGACGACGACGGCGTGGGCGGCCCGCCGACCCGGATCCACGTCCGGCTGGTCAAGCAGGGCAGCTCGCTGGTCGCTGACCTGAGCGGGTCCGCGCGGCAGGTACGCGGCGCGATGAACGTGCCGTGGGCGAGCACCAGGGCCAGCGTGGTCTACGCCATCAGGGCGATGACCGACCCGTCCCGGGCGACCAACGACGGGATCCTGCGCACGGTGCGGATCATCTGCCCGCGCGGCTCGGTGCTGAACCCGGAGCCGCCGGGAGCGGTCTCGGTCCGGCACAACACCTGCCAGCGCCTCGCCGACACCCTGATCCGCGCCGCCTCGCAGATCTGGCCGGACCGGGCGGTAGCGAGCAGCACCGTCGCGTTCTTCGGGATGAACCTGGAGAGCGTCTCGCCGCGTACCGGCGTGCCGAGCGTGATGGCGGAGGTGGCCGGCGGCGGGACCGGCGCGCACAGCGGCGGTGACGGCCTGGACGGCGTGGACACCTACATGGCGAACGTCGGGCTGATGCCGGTCGAGGTCGCCGAGTCCAGCTACAGCGTCCGGATCCTGCGGACCGAGCTGATCGGCGGGTCGCAGGGGGACGGCGAGTACCGTGGCGGGCTCGGGCTGCGCCGGGACTACCAGGTGCTCGGCCAGGACTCGATGGTGACGATGTACTCCGAGCAGACCGACCCCCGGTTCGCACCGCGCGGCGTGCGAGGCGGCACCGACGGGCAGCCGTCGCGGATCACCGTGCTGGACCCGGACGGCGACCCGGTGCCGGTCGGGTCGAAGGCGGCGCTGGTGCTGCGGCCCGGGTCGGTCATCAGGGTGGAGACCAGCGGCGGCGGTGGCTATGGTGATCCGGCGCGCCGTGATCCGGCGCTCCGGGCGGCGGACGAGGAGGACGAGCGCGGATGAGCGGCACCGGCGAGACGAGCGGGCAGTGGGCGGACCTGGTGCTGCGCGGCGGGCGCGTCTACCAGGTGGACGCGGCCCGGTCGTGGGCGCAGGCGGTGGCGGTGCGGGATGGCCGGATAGCCGCGGTCGGGACCGACGAGGAGGTCATGGAACTGGCCGGCCGCGGGACCGAGGTGGTCGACCTGGACGGCCGCATGCTGCTGCCTGGCTTCGTCGACTCGCATGTGCACGCGTCGGCGGCCGGGCTGGAACGGCTGCGCTGCGATCTGTCGGAGGCGCACGGGCTTGCGGACTACCTGGCCATCGTGCGCGAGTACGCGCAGGCGAACCCCGAGGCGCAGTGGATCACCGGCGGCGGGTGGTCGATGGACGTGTTCCCCGGCGGGGTGCCGTCCCGGCGCGACCTGGACCTGGTTGTGCCGGACCGGCCCGTGTTCCTGTCCAACCGGGACCACCACGCCGCCTGGGTGAACAGCAAGGCGCTGGAACTGGCCGGCGTCACCGCGAGCACGCCGGACCCGGCCGACGGGCGGATCGAGCGGGAGCCGGACGGCGCGCCGTCGGGGACGCTGCAGGAAGGCGCGATGAGCCTGGTGGGGCGGCTCGTCCCGAAGCCCACCGTTGCCGAGCAGGTAGCCGGGATCGCGCAGGGCCAGCAGTACCTGCACTCACTCGGGATCACCGGCTGGCAGGAGGCGATCGTCGGTGACTACGCCGTCGTTCCTGACTGCTTCGACGCGTACCTCGAGGCGGACCGCACCGGCTTGCTGACCGCGCGGGTGGTAGGCGCGCTGTGGTGGCAGCGCGGGATCGGTGCCGGTCAGCTGGACGGGCTGGCCGAGCGCCGGGAGCGCGCTGGCGGTGGCGGCCAGTTCCGCGCCACCAGCGTGAAGATCATGCAGGACGGCGTGTGCGAGAACTTCACCGCCTCGATGCTGACTCCCTACCTGGATGGGCACGGGCACGAGACGAACGGGTCGGGAGCGAGCTTCTTCGATGCGCAGGAGCTGAGGGAATCGGTCGCGGCGATCGACGCGCTCGGGTTCCAGGTGCATTTCCATGCCATCGGCGACCGGGCAGTCCGCGAGGCGCTGGACGCCGTGGCTGCGGCGCGGGCGGCGAACGGAGCGGGGAACGGCCGGCACCACATCTCGCACATCCAGGTCGTGCATCCCGAGGACCTGCCGCGGTTCCGCGAGCTCGGCGTGCTGGCGAACTGCCAGCCGCTGTGGGCCTGCGAGGAGCCGCAGATGACCGAGCTGACGCTGCCGTTCCTCGGTCCGGTGCGGGCGTCCTGGCAGTATCCCTTCGGCAGCCTGCTGCGCTCGGGCGCGCAGCTGTGCTTCGGCAGTGACTGGCCGGTGTCGAGCCCGAACCCGCTCTGGGAACTGCACGTCGCGGTGAACCGTACCGTGCCGCCCGGTTACCCGTATGCCGGAACTGGCGCGGGGGATGTCTTCCTGCCCGCCGAGCGAGTCGGCCTGCACGACGC
>DASWAA010000200.1:0-5945 GCA_036391385.1 Streptosporangiaceae bacterium | reverse complement strand
CCCGCAGCACGGCCGCCCAGAGTAACGCCCGGCGATCGGGCCGACCGGAGAACGTGGCAAAGGTGGCGGTGTGCAGTCGCTGCCAGCGAGATCGCTCGAGACGGGATCTGATGAGGTCCGCGCTCATGCCCGCGGACTGGGCCTGGCGGCGAGTGAGCACTCCGCACTGCCGGTCGGCGAGGTCGGCCAGTTCGGGCAGGTGACGAGGCAGATCGAAGGACATGAGGCCAAGGCTGGCTAGCTGCCCGCCCGTTCGCAACGCAAGTCGGCCAGCCTGTGGATAACTCCTTGCCCGACGCTTATCTCGGTAAATCTTGAGGCTCGGAGCCCCAGCATTCTCCGAGATAAGCGGGTGTGGGGTGGGGTGCGGGGGCGGGGCAAGGGGCCGGGGAGCGGGTGTCTTGTGGTGCTCAGCGGACGACGAGGAAGGCTTCGGGGTCGCGGTCGGGGCGCGGGGCCGGCGGCGCCGCAGCGTGACCGACGCCCACGGCGCCCATCGGCTCCCAGCCTTCGGGCAGGTCGAGTGCGGCTCTGGCGACCGGGCCGCAGAACATCGTGCTGGACACCCAGCACGAGCCGAGTCCCTCGACGGCCAGCGCGACCAGCAGATTCTGCACCCCGGCGCCCATCGAGACGAGGAACATCGCTCGTTCGGCGGCGTTACGGCGCTGGTCAGGGTAGGTGTGCGCGGCCTCGGCGAGCAGGCACGGCACGATGAGCAGCGGCGCCCGGCGCAGTGGCTCGCCGCGACTGGTCCGCCGCGCGATCTGCTCCGGCGTGAAGCCGTCGCCGCGCAGGTCGGTGACCCAGGCCTCCAGCATGTTGTCGAGCAGCCTGGTCCGGGCTTGCTCGGACTCGACGACGGCGAACCGCCAGGGCTGGCTGTGGTGCGGAGCCGGCGCGGTGACGGCCGCCGCGATGGCGCGTCGTACCGCGGCCGGATCGACCGGCTCGGCGGTGAAGTCCCGCACAGTCCGGCGCTCGGCCAGGACGTCGGCGGCACCGAGCCGGAACATGTCCTCGGCGGCCGGCCGGACAAGCGCCGTGGCTCCCGGGCCGTCGTCACCGGTCACGAGTTCGCTCAGGCCGCGCACGACCGCTACCGGCACCTGGTCGGTCTTGCCCTTGACCAACTCAGCGGCGGCGGCCAGTTCGTCGGCCACTGCCGCGACGGTTACCTCGAGGAGGTTGCCGAAGGTATCGGCCTGGCCACGGTGGTCGCGCAGTGGGAGTACGCCGGCGGCACCGATCGCGGTATCCGTCTGGCCGTTGCGCCAGGGGCGCCCCATCGTGTCGGTGATCAGCACGCCGACGCTGGCTCCTGACAAGTTCGCGATGGCCTTGCGCAGGCGCCGTGCCGATCCGTCCGGGTCCTCCGGGAGCAGGACGACCGTGCCGGGCGCCGTGTTGGAGCTGTCGACTCCGGCTGCCGCGAGGACCAGGCCGTGCCGGGTCTGCGCGATCGTGGTCGGACCTCGGCGCGCGACCACGCGGACGGTCTCCGCGGCAATCGCTTCTTCGCGGTCGGCGCTGACCACCCGGCCCTCGGACTTGCTGACGATCTTCGACGTGATCACCAGGATGTCGCCGTCAGCCAGATCGGGCACGGCCCGGGCGATGAGCTCAGCCAGGTTCGCTCCCGGCGCGATCTCCGGCAGGCCGGCCACTCCGACGACGGTGACCGTCCCCGCGGCGGCGCCAGTTCCCACTTCTGCGCCGGTTCCTGCGACAGTGCCATGTCCGTGAGCGCCATGTCCGGGAGCGCTACGTCCGGCAGCCGGGTCGGGCGGCGCTGGCTTGTCCTGCGTCATCGTGACAGCTCCTGGGCGAGGTCGATCGCGGCCTGAGCGATCGCGGCGGTGGCCGGGACGTCCGTCATGTACAGCGGGACCGCGCGTACGGCGATCCCGGCAAGCCCAGGGGCCTCGACCGCGCTGGCGTCCGCGGTATCGACCAGCCAGCCGTCAAGCAGCGCCTGGCCATAATGCGCGGCCACGGCGGCCGCGGTGGACTGCACTCCGATCGCGGCTAGGCAGGCGTCGGCCATTCCCCGTACCGGCGCGCCCCCGATCAGCGGGGAGACCCCGACCACCGTCTGAGCCGCGACTGCCTCGCAGACGCCGGGGACGGCGAGGATGATGCCGATGCTGACCACTGGGTTGGACGGCGGCAGCAGCACGAAGTCCGCTTCGGCGATCGCCTGCAGGACCCCGGGTGCCGGGGTGGCCTTCTCGGCGCCTGAGGCGGTGAAGCGCAGAGCCGGGACCTTGGCATGCAGCCTGACCCACCACTCCTGGAAATGAACGCTGCGGGTGCCTGTCCCGTCGTCGATCAGCACCTGGGTCTGCACGTCATCGTCGGTCATCGGCAGCAGCGTCACGCCAGGCCGCCAGCGCTCGCACAGCTGCCTCGTCACAGCCGAGAGCGGCAGTCCGGCATTGAGCATGGAGGTTCGGGCGATATGGGTCGCGAAGTCGCGGTCCCCGAGGCTGAACCAGTCTGGTCCGGCACCGTAAGCGCTCAGCTCGGACTGCACTGTGTGGGTTTCGCCGGCCCGGCCCCAGCCCTGCTCGTCGTCGATCCCGCCGCCGAGCGTGTACATGACCGTGTCGAGATCCGGGCTGACATGCAGGCCGAACAAGGTGATGTCGTCGCCGGTGTTCCCGATCACCGTTATCTGGGCATCGGGCGCGGCGGCCCGCAGTCCGCGCAGGAACCTGGCGCCGCCAACCCCGCCGGCGAGCAACGTGATGCGCATGCGCCGAGTCTGCCAGCCAGATGCGGTGCCGTGGCGAGCGGGGACCGCCGGGCAAGGCTGGGACCCCAGGATTTCTAGGCAGACTTTCCCGTCATCACGGGCAAGCGGGCGAGCTTTATCACGTATCTGCCTTGACTCATGGCAAGACACGCGCGTGTAATTTCAACAGTGTAATTTTCTGGCGGGCATCATTTCGGGGCGCCAGAGAGCCGACGGGGTAGAGGGGTGGAGGTGCGCTGTGACTGACGCAATCGTCACGCTTGTGCACGACGCGTTTGGCATCGGCGCCGATGAGGCCATGGAGCCGTCCTGGCAGGACCGGGCGCTCTGCGCTCAGACGGATCCCGAGGCGTTCTTCCCGGAGAAGGGCGGGTCCACGAGGGAGGCCAAGCGGGTCTGCCGCAGCTGCGAGGTGCGGGCCGAGTGCCTGGAGTACGCGCTCGAGCATGACGAGCGATTCGGCATCTGGGGCGGGCTGTCCGAGCGCGAGCGCAGGCGGCTGAAGCGCCAGGCGGGATAGCGCGGTGCGTGCGGGCCGTCGGCGGCCGGCCGGACATCGGCGGACCTGAACTTGGCCGGGGCTGGCTCTGCCGGGTCAGCGCCTGTGGGGAGTGTTTCGTAGGCTTCAGGATCATTTGCTAGGTATGACGGTCATGCGTCCTGCATGACCAACCTGGTGGAAGCTCACCGTCTGGCAGTAAGACAACCAGTGCTTCGCGTAAGGTTCACAGGTAACCACCCGGCCCGCAGGAGGCCATGGCAGTCGCCAGCCCCGCAGGTGAAACCCCCTGAGCAGCAACCGGATCGCCTTGTCGCCGAACGAGTCTTATCCGCAGCATGTCGTAACGGCCGTCATCGTCGCTCACGACGGCGCCGCCTGGCTTCCGCATGTCGCCGACGCACTCCTGGACCAGACCCGCCCGGTGCAGCGCGTCGTCGCGGTGGACACCGGCAGCCGGGACCGCAGCGGCTCGGTGCTGGCATCGAAGTTCGGCCAGTCGGTCGTGTTCGGCATGGACCGGTCGACCGGCTACGGTGTCGCAATCGCGCGGGCGCTCGCGCACCGAGCGGCCAGCACGCCGGTGGCCGGGTCCGCTGGCGGACCAGCCGGTGACCGGGTCGAGTGGGTGTGGCTGCTGCATGACGACTGCGAGCCGGCCACCGACGCGCTCGAGCAGTTGCTGCGCGGCGCGACCGAGACCAGTTCGGCGGCGGTCCTCGGCCCCAAGCTGAGGGACTGGACTAGCCGGGACGTGGTCCTGGAGGCGGGCGTCACGCTGGACTCGGCCTGCAGGCGCGTCACCGGCATCGAGCCACGCGAGGTCGACCAGGGCCAGCACGATGGCGACCGGGACACGCTCGCGGTCAGCAGCGCTGGCATGCTGGTGCGCAGGGACGTCTGGGAGCAGATCGGCGGATTCGACGCCGGCATGAGCCTGTTCATGGACGATATCGACTTCTGCTGGCGGGTACATTCGGCCGGCTACCGGGTGCGGGTAATTACCGACGCGGTGGCCTATCACGCCCAGGCCGCTACGAAGCACAAGCGACCCGTCTCGGTCGGGCGGCCCCGGATGCTCGACCGTCGCAACGGCCTGCTCACCTTGCTCGGAAACCTGCCGTTCCGGCACATGCTGAGCTCCGTCGTCGGCAACATCATGATCTCGCTGCTGCGGATCAGCTTCTTCCTGCTGGCCAAGCGGCTGGCCGCGGCGATGGACGAGGCGACGGCGCTGGTGGCCGTGCTGTGCCATCCGATCCGACTCATCAGCATGCGCCGGCGCCGGGCCCGCGGCCGCGGCGCCGCTTACAGCAGGGTCCATGCTGACCTGCCGCCTGGTCACTCGATCCGGCGGGTCGCCGAGTTCGTCATGTCCATGATGGCGAAATCGCAGCTCGATACAACCGGCTCCCATCACGCTTCAGCTGACCCGACCGACGACGACTCCATGCTCGAGGACAACGGCATGGCCAGGCGGCTGCTGACCAGCCCGACGCTGGCGACGTTCGTCGTACTGGCGGCAGTCGCGATCGCCGCCGGCCGGTCGCTGCTCGGATCGGGGCCGCTGGGCGGCGGCTCACTTGTGCCGGCCTGGGGCGGGGCGTCGGATCTGTGGCACAGCTACGTGCAGGCTTTCCACCCGACCGGCATCGGCTCGACCGTCTCGGCTCCGCCATGGCTGGCGGTGATCGCCGCGCTGTCGACCGTCCTGGCCGGCAAGCCGTGGCTGGCCATCGACGTCATCCTGGTCGGCTGCGTCCCGCTCGCCGGGATGGCCGCGATGCTCGCCGTCCGCAGGGTGACGAAGTCGGCTCTGGTCCGGGTATGGGCTAGCGCGACCTACGCTTTGCTGCCCGTCGGGATGGGCGTCGTCGCCTCAGGAAGGTTCGGCAGCGCCATTGCCTTCGTGCTGCTGCCGCTGATCGTGCTGCTGGCCGGGCGGATCTTCACCGGCTACCGGCAGCAGGCGCGGCGGGCCGCCTGGGCGACCGGCCTGCTCGTAGCCGTCGCGGCCGCGTTCGTCCCGCTGCTCTGGCTCGTCGCAGTCGCCGCCTGCCTGCTGGCGGCGATCGTATTCCGCAACACCAGGCCCGGCCTGCTGCTCAACCTTGCCATCGCGGCATTCACGGCGCCCGTGCTGCTGATGCCCTGGACACTGACGCTGATATCACACCCGGCCGACCTGCTGCTCGAAGCCGGCCTGCCTCAGCCAGGGACGCCGGTCACCGGTCTCCCGGCCCGTGCTCTGATGCTGCTCAGCCCAGGCGGTCCGGGCTTGCCGCCGTACTGGATAACCGCCGGGCTGGCCGCTGCCGCACTTGCGGCGCTGTTCGCGGGACGGCGCCGCAGACTGATAACCGCCGGCTGGGGCCTGGCGCTGTCCGGGATGCTCGCGGCGATCGTGGTGAGCCACCTGACCGTCCGCCCGCCCGATGGCGGCCCGGTCGTCGTCTGGGCAGGCCTGCCGCTCGCTGTCGCGGCACTCGGACTGCTGCTGTCCGCCTCGGTCGGCGCTGACGCGCTCGGCCGGCTCATGGCCGGCCACCGGGGCTGGCGTGCGATCAGCAGCGGTCGCGGGCTGTGGGCGGGAGTGATCGGCCTGGTAGCCTGCTCGGCTCCGCTTCTGGCGGCCGGCTGGTGGCTCACGACCGGCGTCAGCGGGCCAGTTCATCCCGTCGGTTTCCC
>DASWAA010000199.1:0-13475 GCA_036391385.1 Streptosporangiaceae bacterium | reverse complement strand
CACCGGTGCCTCGCCGTTGACGGAGTTGTCGCCGGTCAGCAGGCCGACCTTGCTCGCGCCGTAGCGCCGGACCAGGTCGCCGTACTTCTGGTTCGACAGCGCCTTGATCGGGGTGGTGTAGAAGCACTTGCGCCCCTGCTCGAGCGCGAGGTGCACGGCGAACTCGCCGACGACGGTCTTGCCCGACCCGGTCGGCGCGGCCAGCAGCACGCCGTGCCCGTCGGCCAGCGCCCGGCAGGCGGCAAGCTGGTAGTCGTCGAACTCGAAGTCATACAGCGACTGGAACGCCGCCAGGTCCGGCCGGTCCTGCTCCTTCGCGCGCCGGAACGCGGCGTAGCGCTCGGCGGGACTAGAAGGGCCGCCCGGCTTGTCCATGTACCAAGGCTACGGGCCGCGTCGGGTGGTTCGTCGACGCGAGGGCGGTGTACGGCTCAGCGGGCCCTGAGCCTTAGCGGCGCGGTTACCCGGGCAGGTGCTCCGACTCGGGGCCGAGCGGCTCTGCCTCAAGCGGCTCTGCCTCGATCGGCTCGAGGTCGGGTTCGATCGGGGCCAGTTCATCGTCGGCCAGGTCGGGGTACAGGTTCGGCCGCGCGGCGAGCTTCTTGTCATACCGCCAGATGATCAGTTCCGCGACCTCGACCAGGACCACGCATGGTGCCGCGAGCATGAGCATGCTGACCGGATCCGGGTTCGGGGTTGCCATCCCGGCGAAGACGAAGACTAGGAAGATCATCATCCGCCGCCACTTGGCGAACCGCTCGTGCGTCAGGATCCTGACCCGGTTGAGTACCACCAGGAGCAGCGGTAGTTCCAGAGTCAGGCCGAAGCCGAGCAGCATTGCCTGGAAGTAGCCCATGTAGGTGCCGACGGTTGGCAGGTTGAGCACGCCGCCGGGAGTCAGGCCGAGCAGGAATTTCAGGCCCCGGCTCATCGCGAAGTACGCCCCTGCCGCTCCGCCGAGGAAGAGCGGCACCGCGGCGCCGAGGAACGCGTAGGTGTAGCGCTTCTCCCTGGAGTACAGGCCAGGGGCTATGAACGCCCAGATCTGGTAGAGCCAGAACGGCGACGCCACGATCAGGGCGACCATGAAGGCGACCTGGATCCGCAGCGTGAACGGGTCGAAGATCCCGTTGATGACGAGCTGATCACCGGTCCGGTGACAGCCGGTCTTGCCGTTGATGACCGCCCTGCAGAACGGGCGCTCGATAAACGTCCAGACCCGGTCATAGATCGCGGGGATAAGCGTGATCCCCATCACGACGATGATCGCCAGCAGCGCCCTGACCAGGCGGGAGCGCAGCTCGCGGATGTGGTCCATGAGGGGCATCCGGCCCTCTGGATTCGCCTCCCGGCTGGACCTGATCATCCGCTGCCCGAGGACCTTGGCGCCCGTCAGCGTGTCAGAGACCTTTGTCACCGTGCGCTCGTCTTCGTGCGGGGAGTTGGGATCAGATGGGAGCTGCCTCAGCTGGGCTGCTTCTGATGCTGCGGCTCCGCTGCGGGCGCGCTGGCCGGCGTGCCCGGGGCGTCGATCTGAGCGGGCGGCGCCTGTACCGTCTGGGCCGTCGTCGCGCGGGCCTCGTCGTCGTCGTGCAAGCCCTGCACCTCGGTCTTGAGAATCCGCATCGACTTACCGAGCGACCGGGCCGCGTCGGGCATCTTCTTCGCACCGAAGAGGACGAGCACCACGGCAGCGATGATCAGGACCTTCCATGGACTGTCGAACAGGTCACTAAACATGTGGGCCTCTCAGGTGCGATCGAGCTACGTGCTGATTCTAGCTGTGATCAGACACATACGTCTGTACCACGTCACGTGAGCACCACACTAGCCGTCCGCTGGCCATGACCGCACCACCCGGCGGCATAAGCCGCCGGATCTCCCGGCCGCACCGCCAGATTCCGCCCCTGGCTACGGGGTAACGGCGTAGGCGGCGAGCGCCGCCGCGGCGTCTTCTTCGACGGCCCTGGCCAGGTCGGCGGGCGCGACCACCTTGCCGTCTTCGCCGAGCCGCAGCGCCAGCCGCCGCACCCAGCGGGTATCGGGGGTCCGCAGCACGACTCTGGTCCGCCCGTCCCCCAGGTCGGTGACGGACTCGCACGGGTAGTACTCGGCCACCCAGCGCCCCGCCTGGGCCAGTTCGAGCTCGACCGTGGTGTCCCTGGCCGACGGCCGGAACAGCTGCCCGGAGTCGACGTCGACCCCCTGCGCGCTGTCAGGCACCTCGGCCGGGATATCGAGCACAGTCAGCGCGAGCACCCGGTCCAGCCGGAACAGCCGGACCGCCTCGGCCCGGCGGCACCAGCCTTCCAGGTACGCCCTGCCGTCGACCAGCAGCACCCGCATCGGGTCGACGTCCCGCTCGGTCGCCTCGTCCCGGCCAGGCACGTAGTACGACAGGTGCAGCCGGCGCTTGAGCCGCAGCGCCTCGGCGACCTGGGCCTGCACGTCCGCCGGTGCCCGGCCGTCCATGTGCACGGCGACCTGCGCGCTGGCCACCGCGGCCTCGCCGGCGGCCGCCTCCAGCTTGGCGATCGTCCGGCGCAGCGCGGACAGATCCTGCGGCCCGGGCAGCTCGGCCAGCATCCGCAGGCCCACGAGCAGCGCGCTTGCCTCGTCGGTACCGAGCCGCAGCGGCCGGTCCATCGACTCGGCCTGGCTGACCACGATCTCGCCGCCCTCGTAGGACAGGTCGATCGGGCAGTACGGGTCCGGCGAGCGCAGCTCGACGCACCAGAGCATGTTCAGGTCGTCGACAAGCTCGGTCTCGGTGATGCCGAACGCCGAAGCGGTCTCGGCCAGCCCGACCACCTCACGGCTGACCACGTACGGGACCAGCGCGAGCAGCCGCTGCAGCCGGTCGGTCGCCGTGCCTGACCGGCTGGTCCGGCTGGTCCGGCTAGTCCGGCCGCTCACGCCAGCACCCCCTTCAGCCTGCGTATCACTGCCTCGCGCAGGTCGACCGGCTCGATCACGACCACGTCGGCGCCGAACGAGGCGAGGTAGTCCGCGTACCAGCCCGTGTCAGAGAACGGGGTCCGCACCAGGTCCCAGCCTTCCTCGCCAGGGAACGGCTGATCGGAGATGGCCCGGCGGCGCAGCCCGAACCCGGCACCGGAGCGCAGCTTCAGCTCAGCGGTGCGGACCGCCGGCGGTGCGGTGTCCCAGGCCTGCACCGTCTTGTGCACGTCGGTCCCCTCGGGGACGGTGACCGAGCCAGCCGCGCCGGTGAAGGTGACCGTTCCCTCGATCCGGCTCAGCCGGAACACTCGCTCCGCGCCGCGGTCACGGTCGAAGCCGGCCACGTACCACCGGCCGTGCCGGTTCACCACGCCCCAGGGCTCCAGGTTCCGGCGCTGCGAGGTCGCCCGCCCGGCTGCCTGATAGTCGAACGCGACCGGCCGTCGGTCCCGCACCGCCTGCCACAGCGGGCCGAACGCCGCTTCCCCGGTCTGCAGCCTCGGCTCGATCCCCGGCTGCGTGCTCTCCTCGGCGTCCACGCCGGCCGCCCGCAGCTTCAGCAGCCCGCCCGCCGCGGCCCCGGCGAGCTCGGCGCGCCGCCACACCCGGGCGGCCAGTCCGAGGACGGCGGCCTCGTCCGGCTCCAGCCGGATCTCGGGCAGCTCATAGGCCTGCTGGGAGATCCGGTAGCCGACCTCCTCGTCGTTCGGGCTGCTGGTGCCGGTCTCCAGCGGGATGCCGAGCTCGCGCAGCTCGTCCTTGTCCCGCTCGAACATCCGCTTGAACGCGTCGAAGGTCTCCGGATATCCGGGCACGGCATCGCGGATCTGGCCGGCCGTCAGATAACGCCGCGACGACAGCAGGCAGACAACCAGGCTGAGCAAGCGCTCGGTCTTCTGCTTCGACATTCGCCCGTCCCTAAACTGCACTGCCCCTCGCCGCACTGCGCGTCTCGAACCGACGATAACCCGTCCGGATCACCGCTCGGCTGATTGTGGCAGCTTCCGACGCAAGTGCTTCGCGCGCAAGCCAGCCTCCGGAGCGCTAGCCTGCGTCCGTGATCAGGTGGCGTCGCGGTGTGGTGACGGCGGTCAGGCGCGAGTGGGAAGGCGCTGTCGAGCTCGACGTGCGCATCGAGGAGGCCGGCATCCGTGCGCTCGCCTACCCGAGGCTCACCGGCCGTCCGCAGTCAGGTGACGAGGTGCTGCTGAACACCAGCGCACTCGACCTGGGCCTCGGAACTGGCGGCTACGCGCTGGTCGTCGCCATCCCCGGCCGGCTGCCGCCGGACCCGGCGGGCCCCGGGCACCTGGTCAAGGCCCGTTACACGCCGCTGCAGGCCACCGTGCACGGCGCGGACGAGCAGGGCTCGGCCTACCACGAGCTTCTTCGCGACGCCGACGACCTGGACGCAATGCCGGTCGTCGTAGCCGACCTGCACTCGGCGCTGCCCGCCGTGCTGGCCGGTTATTTCGCGCGACGGATCGCACTGGCTGGTCCAGGCGCGCCGGCCAGTCCCGCCCCGGGCGACTCGGGAGCACCGAGCCCGAACGCGCCGGCCAGCCGGGTCGCGTACGTCATGCTCGACGGCGGCGCCCTGCCGGCCTGGTTCTCCCGCACCGTCGCCCTGCTGCGCGAGCTTGGCTGGCTGACCGGCACGATCACCGTGGGACAGGCGTTCGGCGGCGACCTGGAGGCGGTGACCCTGCACAGCGGGCTGCTGGCCGCGCGGCACGTGCTCGGCGCGGAGCTCGCCGTGGTCGCGCAGGGCCCTGGCAATCTCGGTACCGGCACCCGGTGGGGCTTCTCCGGAGTCGCCTGCGGCGAGGCCGTCAACGCGGCCGCTGTTCTCGGCGGCCGCCCGGTCGCCTCGCTGCGGATCAGTGACGCCGACCCGCGCGAACGACATCAGGGGATCTCGCATCACAGCCTGACCGCCTACGGCCGGGTCGCCCTCGCCAGGGCCGACGTCGTGGTACCCGAACTGCCCGGGGACTTCGGTGCTCGGATCGCCGCGCAGGCGGCGCGACTCGGCTCCAGGCACAGCCTGGTCACCGTCAGCGTGGACGGCCTGCGCGAGGTGCTGGCCGGCTGCCCGGTGCCGCTGTCGACCATGGGCCGGGGCCTGGACGAGGACCTGGCCTACTTCCTGGCCGCTGCCGCCGCCGGCCGGCATGCCGCTGCCCTGGTCCCGGCCTGACCGGGTACCAGGGCAGCGGGACGTCGCGGGCTACGCGGCGGCGAGGACGTCGACGACGAAGACCAGCGTGTCAGTCCCCTTGATGCCGGCCTGCGCGCTGCCGGCCTTGCCGTAGCCCTCGGCCGGCGGGATGACCAGCATCACCCGGCTGCCGACCGGGACGCCGACCAGGCCCGTGCTGAAGCCGGGGATGACTCTCGACAGCGAGAACAGGGTCGGCGGCGCCGTCGGCTGCGTGGGCGACGGCCAGTTGTTGTTGAACACCTGGCCGGTCCGCCAGATCGAGGCGACATACCGCACGACGATGTTCTGGTTGGCCTTGACCGGAGCGCCAGTGCCCTTGATCAGCGTCTGCACGACGAGCTTGCTCGGCGGCGCCGACTTGGGAACCTTGATCGTCGGCGCAGCGCCAGGTGTGGCGGAGATCGTCGGCAGTTTGCCGCCGCCGTCGCTGACGTGCTGGCCCGTGGCGCTCGCGTTCGGCGGGAACGCCTGGACCACGTCGACCACCCAGACCATGGTGTCGGTCGGCTTGACGCCGATCTGCGAGTTGCCCTGAGAGCCGTAGCCGTACTTGGGCGGCAGCACAGCCAGGATCCGGCTGCCCGCCCGCTGGTTCTTCACGGCGGTCTCCAGCCCGGACAACTGGCTGCCGAGGGTCACCGGGAACATCTGCGGCGCGGGGGGCGACTGCGCGGTGCCCTTGTAACTGGAGTAGAGCAGCTTGCTGGTCTTGCCCGACCAGACGTAGACGTCGAAGTTGGCCAGATAGGAGTCCTGCGGGCTCAGCTTCGCGCCGTGTCCCTGGACCAGGGTCTTGGTCACCAGGCCGCTGCTGGCCTTCGTGGCGGGGATGTGCACAGTAGCCTCGGTGCCGACGGCCCCGGTGACCTTGACCGAGCTGTTCGCGCTGGTCGTGGCCGTCGTGGCGGAGCCGCAACCGGCCAGCGCTGCCGTGACGGCGAGCGGGGCCAGGAACACAGCGATCAGGCGTCGCATGAAATGTCCTTGAGGTCGAGTCCGGCTGGTCACGGCCCCGGCGACGTGGGACCTGACCCTGCCTGACGTGGCGATATGTCGCTTCCATGGCGCAGCCTTGGCAGTCGGCTAGGTCCGCGATCACCAGCCACCTGGGCCATGCTCGTGAGGCAGTCTACTTCTGATCACCCGCAGGTATGGCCGTCGCCGGCGGCGCGTCCGGCGCCTCGTACCGCCTGCGCAGGTCACGGCCGGGCGGCCGGGGCCAGCGCGGTGAGCAGGTTCTGGTTCCAGACCAGGATGGTGCTCGTGCCCAGCTCGTAGATCCGCACGGGCTGGCCGAATCTGCGGCGCACGGACGCCACCGTGGTGTGGAAGCTGGATCCGGGCTGGTCCGGCGCGAGCACGAGGAAGTTCGCGGCGTTGCGCACCGGGTCATACCAGGAGGCGCTTTCCTCCCAGCTCCCCCGGCTGACCTGCATGCCGTTGGCCGAGACGGAGCGCAGCCGTACCCGGCCGCCGGTCATCAGGGTCGTCACGTTCGCGTCCCAGTAGTCGCACAGCCCGTAGCTGAGGTGATGAGCGGACAGCCAGGCAGCCAGCCGCGCCGTCGGCTGCGGGGCCGCGGGCCGGACGACGACCTCGCCCAGGCTGATCAGGTAGGCGACGAGCACGACCGCGAGGGCAGGCACGAGCCTGGCGCTGGCCAGCCGCCCGGCCAGCATCCGGCCAGCCAGCGCCGCGCCGAACGGCAGCAGCGCGGTGATGTCCCTGGTGCTGAGCAGGTCGTAGGCCCTGGTCCCCAGCAGGTAGGCCGCCAGAGTGAGCGCGATTCCGGCGGCGAGCAGCTGGGCGCCGAGGTCGGCCCGGCTGAATCGCCTGATCGCGGAGCAGCCGCCCCAGGCCGCCAGGCCGAGGCCGGCCAGGTGGGTCATCGCGAGCGCGGCGGCGAAGCTGACGGTCATGCTGAAGAAGTACGCGCCGAAGAGCAGCAGCAGCCCCTGGCTGGTGATCGTCAGGTAGTGCGGGAAGTCGCCGGCCGAGGTGAGGGCCGTTGAGATGGGCCAGACCGTGAAACCGCCGTGTGCGGCGATCTCCCTGAGCGCGGTCCGGGCGAGCCAGATCGCCCCCGCCGCGGTCGCGGCGAGTTCGAGCTCGAACCACGACGCGAGCCAGCGCTGCCCGAGCCGGAACCTGGACTGGTAGGCCCGGATGGCCGCCACGGCGACGACCGGGCCGATCCCGGTAAACAGCACGATTCCGTCGGCGATCAGCCCCCAGCACAGCACCAGGCCGGCCGCGACGGGCACGTACCAGCGCCTCGGCGCCCGGTCGAGCAGCAGGAAGGCCAGCAGGACCGGCACGGTGCTGCCCATGTGGTCTGGCGATCCCATCAGCACGTAGATCGCGTTGCCAGGCTGCGGCGCGAGCATGATGCCGACGGCCAGCATGACGCGAAGCACCGCCTCGCGCCCGGTTGCCCTGCCCTTGGCGAGCATCCCGGCCAGCAGCGCGATCAGGGTGTAAGTCATCGCGCTGGCGATATGCACCACGTCAGGGGTCAGCCCGCGCCAGTGCTCGATCAGCATGTACTGCGGAAGCTCCGTGGTGTAGAACGACACGTCGGAGACCTGCCAGCCGCGCAGCAGCAGGTTCCCGTGCAGCATGTCCCAGGCCTGCAGGGCGTTGGATGCCCCGTCGGAAGTGACCGCCGAGGTCCGCGAGACCTGTAGATAGACGACGAACAGCGTGCAGGCGCCGACCGCCCAGGCAAGGACGGCCCACGCCGTCGCGAGCCTGATCCGGCGCAGGCGCGGGACCGGCAGCCTGAACCGCAGGACTCCGGGCAGCCTGATCGCCGGCTTGCGGGCCCGGCGCAGGAAGAGCGCGGGAACGGAGATCAGGAAGATCGCCATCGCCGAGATGCCGACCGGAACGCGGGTGCGCTGGGCGGTCACATCAGTCCCGCTGCCATCGCGTCCCTGACCCAGGCGATGACCTCGTCGAGCATCTGGTCGAGCGTGGTGGCGGCGGTGAAGCCGAGCACGCGCCGTGCCTTGGCCGTATCGGGGACCCGCCGCTGCACGTCGCCGGGGAACGGGTCGTCATGCACGATCCTGGGCGGGCAGTCGGGTCCCCTGACCTTGCCCCAGATCAGGGCGGCCAGCTCGGTGACCGTGGTCCCCTGGTCCGTCGACAGGTTGAAGTCCTGGCCGGCCGCGGCCGGATGCTCCATCGCCGCGACGATTCCCCTGGCCAGGTCGCCGCCGTAGGTGTAGTGCCGCAGCTGGTCACCGGAGCCGAGCACGTGCAGCGGGTCATGCCCGGACAGCACCCGGTAGACCAGGTCAGGGACGACATGGCCCATGGCTAGCCGGAGGTCTCCGGCCGCCGGCGCCGTCCCGTGGCCGCCGCTGCGTGCCGGGCGGGTCTCGCCCGCCCCGACGCAGTTGAACGGCCGGACGATCGTGAACGGCAGGCCGTGCTGCTCCCACGCCGCCCGGGCGAAGTACTCCACGGCCAGCTTCTGGAAGCCGTAGGAGGTGGCGGGCGGCGGGACGAGCAGCTGCTGTCCCTCGCTGGACGGCCAGCTCCGCGCGTTCTCGTAGACCATCGAGGAGGACAGGTACGTCACCTTGCGCAGCCTCGCCGAGCGGTGCGCGAGTATGGCCGCGTCGCACGCGGCGGCGGTGATCCGCTCGTTCGCGGCCAGCAGGTCGTACGGATAGGCGTGGAAGTAGCCGATGCCGCCGACCATCGCGGCCCCCGCGACGAGATGGTCGCAGTCGCCGAGCAGCTCGGTCATCAGCGCCGTGTCGGCCGCGTCGCCGCATACGAACGTATAGCCCGGCCGGCCCGAGCACGCCGGCCGCAGGTCACCGTACTTGGACAGGTTGTCGAGCCCGGTCACCTGGTAGCCGCGGGCCAGCAGCTCGGCGACGACGTAACCGCCGATGAAGCCGGCGGCACCGGTCACCAGGACCCGTCCGCCCCGCCGGCTCATGGCTGCGCGGCGATCCGGCCGGCGGCCGCGATCTCGTCGGCTGCCAGCCGGGCGCGGAGCTGCGGCACCGAGAGCCTGCGGCCGAAGCAGAACAGGTACCAGCGCAGGTAGCTCGGCAGCCAGCGGACGAGCCGGAACCCCGACTGTCCGCTGGTGCGCGCCCGCCAGGTGGTGGGAATCTCGGCGACCGGCCTGCGCAGCCGGCGTGCCTTGGCGGTCAGCTCGATGCCGACAGCGAACCCCTGACGCGACTCGATCCCGACCTCGCGGACGAAGCTGGCGGAGTAGGCCTTGAACGAGTTCGTGGCGTCCGTCGTGCCTGCCCGCGCGAGCAGGTGCAGCGAGCGCCCGGCGAGCCGCGACAGGGCGGCCTTGAGCACGGGTCCGCCGGCCTGCCGGCCGCCGGGCGCGTAACGGGACGCGGCGGCCACCACCGCCCCGGCCCGCACCAGGGCGGCAAGGTCGTCGATCTGGCGGGGGTCGTCGCTCTCGTCGGCCATGGTCACGACCACGACATCGCCCGCAGCATGGTCGATGCCGTAGCGGATGGCGCTGGCCGGCCCAGGGCCGTACTGGCTGACCAGGCAGTGCAGCCTCGGCTCGTGCACCGAGCTGGCCAGCACCACCTCGCGGGTGGGGTCATCGGCCGTGTCGACGACCACGAGTACCTCGCAGCCTGACCGCACCGCCGCGAGCATCCGGTCGAGCACGCCGGCGATGTGCCTTGCCTCGTCCCTGGCAGGGATGACGATCGAGATCACGCGAGGACACCGCCGCGCAGCAGGTTCCAGATGTCCACGACCGGCTTGGTCGTGCGCAGTTCCTGGTACTCCGGGTGCGGCGCGCAGATGATCAGCAGGTCGGCTTGCTCGAGTACGGCCTCAAGCGGCACGAGCTCCGGATCGCTGGTCACGAGCGGGTCGGTGCAGAGCACGTCCCCGCAGGTACCCTCCAGCAGGTCAGCGAGAAGGTAGGACAGGCTGGACCTGGTGTCGTCCGATCCGCCCTTGAAGGCCATGCCGAGGATCCCGACCGTCATGGCGGCGAGATCGAAGCGGCGTTCCAGGCGGCTGATGAGATAGCCGGGCAGGCCCTGGTTGACGCCGATGGCCGCCCGGCCGAGCGTGAACCCCGGGTAGGCACGGGCAAGCACGGAGGTGTCCCGCAGCAGGCACGGCCCCGCCGCGAACCCTGCTGGCGCCAGGTCGTCGGCCCGCGGGTAGTCCCGCATCAGGGCCGCGCGGATCCGCTCGTAGTCCAGGCCAAGGTCGCTGGCGATCATGTAGAACTGGTTGGCCACGGCGAACCTGATGTAGCGCCAGGCGTTGGTGAAAAGCTTGGCGAGCTCGGCCTCCTCGGGCGTCAGGGGCACCAGCAGCGGCGTGAGTCTCGAGAACAGCCTGCTTGCCCGCTCCAGGCCACGCGGCGTCCGGCTGGCCACGATCTGCGGCAGCTGGTACAGCTCAGTCATCGCCATCCCCTGCGCGATCCGCTCCGGGCAGAACGCCACGTCCATGTCGATGCCGAGCCCGGCGACGAGCTTCTCGGCGGTCGCTGTCGTGCCCGGCGCTACCGTGCTGCGCAGGACCAGGATCTGCCCGTCCCTGAACTGCGGCACGCAGTCGGCTAGCACCGTGCCGATCGACTCGGGGCCAAGGCCGGCGTCGTCGCCGCCGGGGCCGCTGACCACCACGACCACGTTCTCGGCCGCGCCGACGATCGCCGGGTCTGCCGAGGCCACCAGGCGCCCGGCGCTGACGGCCCGCCGGAGCGGCAATTCCGCTGACGGCTCGCGGAAAGGCAGCCGCCCGGCGTTCACCGACTCGACAGCCCCGGCGCTGATGTCGTAGATCGCGACCCGGGCTCCCCTGTCCGCGAACGCCACCGCGAGCGGCAGCCCGACATGCCCGCACCCGCCGACAATGACAACGTCACAGGCGAAACGGCTAGTGTGACCCCGTCCCGTCACGAAAGCTCCCCCAAACCCTGCGCTTGCACCGATCGCCGGAGCGGCCTGGCCTGCTGAGGACGGCCTGGTCGGCGGACTCTCAGACTCTAGCGACGTTGCGTAGCCGAGGAATGACGATCAGTAATCACAGCGAGTGACGACGCCGGAAAGGCTCGGACTGGCCTGCGGTTCCGGCCAGCCCGAGACCAAACCGTTACCCCTCGCGTGCCTTGCGGTAGTCCAGCGAGCAGCTGAAGATCAGCCGCCAGTTACATGCCGGCGATCAGCTTCTCGACTCGCTCGTCGACCGAGCGGAACGGGTCCTTGCACAGCACCGTCCTCTGGGCCTGGTCGTTCAGCTTCAGATGCACCCAGTCGACGGTGAAGTCCCTGCGGCGTTCCTGCGCCCGGCGGATGAAGTCACCCCGCAGCCGCGCCCTGGTGGTCTGCGGCGGGATCGACTTCGCCTCGAAGATGGCCAGGTCGGAGCAGACCCGCTCGACTGCTCCCTTGCGCTGGAGCAGGTAGTACAGGCCGCGGCCGCGGTGCACGTCGTGGTAGGCGAGGTCGAGCTGAGCCACCCGGGGTGAGGCCAGCGGCAGGTCGTGCTTGGCCCGGTACCGCTCGATCAGCTGGTACTTGGTGACCCAGTCGATGTCGCGCGCGATCAGGTCCAGGTCGCCGGTCTCGACAGCCTTGATCGCGCGCTCCCACAGTTCGAGCACCCGCTCGGTGATCTTGTCGGTGCCGCGGCCGTCGACGAACGCCCTCGCCTTGGCCAGGTATTCCTGCTGGATCTCCAGCGCGCTCATCTCCCGCCCGCTGGCCAGCCTGATCTTGCGCCGCCCGGTCATGTCGTGGCTGACGTCCCTGATCGCCCGGATCGGGTTCTCCAGCGTCAGGTCCCGCATCACCGTGCCGGCCTCGACCATCCGCAGCACCAGGTCGGTCGCGCCGACCTTGAGCAGCATCGTGGTCTCGCTCATGTTCGAGTCGCCGACGATGACGTGCAGCCTTCGGAACCGCTCGGCGTCGGCATGCGGCTCGTCCCGGGTATTGATGATCGGCCGGGACCGCGTGGTGGCCGAGGAGACGCCTTCCCAGATGTGCTCGGCGCGCTGGCTCACGCAGTAGACCGCGCCGCGCGGGGTCTGCAGCACCTTGCCGGCCCCGCAGATGATCTGCCGGGTGACCAGGAACGGGATCAGGATGTCGGCCAGCCGGCCGAACTCCCCGTGCCTGGCCACGAGGTAGTTCTCGTGGCAGCCGTAGGAGTTGCCGGCCGAGTCCGTGTTGTTCTTGAACAGGTAGATGTCACCGGCGATGCCTTCCTCCCGGAGCCTGCGGTCGGCGTCGACCAGCAGGCCCTCGAGTATCCGCTCTCCGGCCTTGTCGTGGGTGACCAGGTCGACCAGGCTGTCGCACTCCGGCGTGGCGTACTCCGGGTGGCTGCCGACGTCGAGGTACAGCCGGGCGCCGTTGCGCAGGAAGACATTGCTGCTCCTGCCCCAGGAGACGACCCGGCGGAAGAGGTACCTGGCCACCTCGTCGGGAGACAGGCGACGCTGACCACGGAACGTGCAGGTAACGCCATACTCGTTCTCAAGTCCGAAAATTCGCCTGTCCACCGCTCCCCTTTAGCTGCTCACCAGTCCACGGCGATGTACTTGGTCTCGGTGAACTCGAGCAGGCCCCAGTGACCGCCCTCGCGGCCGAGGCCGGACTGCTTGACTCCGCCGAACGGCGCGGCCGGGTCGCTGACCACGCCGCGGTTGATCCCGACCATGCCGGACTCCAGGGCCTCGGCCACCTGCAGCGCCCGCCGCAGGTCCGAGGTGTACAGGTACGACACCAGCCCGTACTCGGTGTTGTTGGCCATCGAGATCGCCTGGTCGGTCTCGGTAAACCGGACGATCGGCGCGACCGGGCCGAAGATCTCCTCGCCGAGGATCCCGGCGGTCGGCGGCACGTTGTCGAGCACGGTCGGCGCGTAGAAGTAGCCCTTACGGTCCGGGGCCGTGCCGCCGGTGACCACCGTGCTGCCGTCGCCGGCGGCCTGCGCCACCAGCGCGGCGACCTTGTCCCTGGTGTCGGCGTTGACCAGCGGGCCTAGCTCGATGCCATCCTCCAGGCCAGACCCGACCTTGAGCGCTGCCAGCCGGGCGGCGAACTTGCTGGTGAACTCCTCGGCGACCGACTCGTGCACGTAGAACCTGTTGGCCGCGGTGCATGCCTCGCCGCCGTTGCGCATCTTGGCGATCATCGCACCGTCGACGGCCGCGTCGAGGTCGGCGTCACCGAAGACCAGGAACGGGGCGTTGCCGCCGAGTTCCATGGAGCAGTTGGTGACCGTGTCGGCCGCCGTGTGCAGCAGCGTCCTGCCG
>DASWAA010000198.1:0-8036 GCA_036391385.1 Streptosporangiaceae bacterium | reverse complement strand
CATCGCCGTGCCGACGTTCATCACCGGCTTCTACGGAATGAACGTCCCGTACCCCGGCTTCGGCCGTCCGGGTGCGGTGCTGGTCAGCGTGTCGATCATGGTCCTGTCCTCGGTCACTCTCTACCTGGCGTTCAAGCGCCGGAAATGGCTCTAGGGCAGCGCCTTCAGGCGAAGAACCCGGCGGGCCCGACCGGCTGTCCCTGGCCAGCGGGTCCGAGGTAGTGCTGGCGCCGACACGCACATCGCGGCCGCGATCTCGCTCGTGGACCGGCCCTGGCAGACCATTCCTGTCACCACCCGCTCCTGGGGGGACAGCCCGTAGGCGTGCATGATCACCGGGGCAAGCTCGGCGGGCGGCAGGCCGGTGAGGTCAGCGGGCTGGTCGGCAGAGCCTGAGCCGAGCAGCCTGGCCGCGACCGCGTAGACCTCCGGGGGCGCCGGCAGTGCCGCATGCCGGTCGTCGGCGAGCTCAGCGAACCAGGCACCAGCCTGCTCCGTGGCAGCGACGACCTCGCCGGCCGGATCAAGCACCACGAGGGCTGGTCCCTGAAGCTGGCCTGCGGGCTCGGCGGCGTCCGCCAGCAGGCCGGCCCGCAGGCCCTCGGCCAGGTGCGGGGCGAGCCGCTGCAGGTAGCGGGTTTCCCATTCGGTGAATAGCCGCCTGGCCTCCCGATGCAGGCACATGCCGTCCGTTCCGTCGCCGGACCCTGTGCGTCAAGGATTGCCGCGCCCGACCGGCCAGGCCATCCCAGCTTCCTGGGATCTGCGGGTGGGAGGTTCAGGAGCTCAGCAAGAGCACGCCGCCCAGGGCCGCGACGACGCCCATCGACTGCACTGGCCGCAGCCGCTCGGCCAGGATGCCGCGCGCGAGCAGTGCGGTCACCACGGGGTACAGCGACGCGAGTACCGCGGCGACGGACAGGTGGCCGTTGCTGGCGGCGAGCGCGTACGAGCCGTTGGCGATGATGTCGGAGATCCCGATCGCGGCGAGGGCGGCGATCCGCGCGGCGGTGAGCGTCACCGTGGGCAGAATCCTGCCTCGCAGCACGATCGGCCCGAGCACGGCGAGACCGCCGATCCGCTGGAGCAGCAGCGTCCCGTAGACACCGCCGGAGCCGGCCGCCAGGGCCAGCAGGGTGTAGGCGACGCCGAAGCCGACGGCGGCGAGAACAGCGAAGACCACCGCCTGGCGGCGCACCAGCACCCCGGCGCGGAACTCGGGACCGCAGGCGAGGATCACCCCGGCCAGCGTGACGCCGATGCCGGCGCCCTGCAGCGCGGTCAGGTGCTCGCCCCTGGCCAGGCCCACGAGCACTGGGATGCCAGAACCAGCCGCCGTAATGGGGGCGACCAGAGACAGCGGGGCGTCCGCCATCGCCCGGTAGAAACTGGCGAGCGACAACGTCGCGACGACGCCGGCCAGGGCGGCCGTCAGCAGGTACCACCCGCCGGCCACGGCGACGAACGGCAGCACGGCCAGCAGCGCGGCGAACGCGATCGCCTGGGAGATCAGGACGGCCGCCGATGGGTGCAGCCGCCGGGAGATCAGGCCGCCGCCGAAGTCGGACGAGCCCCACAGCACGGACGCGGCGAGAGCGAGCAGGGCGTTCATCGGCCGCGGCCTGAGCGGAGCCCTGCGTCCAGGCTCGCCAGGCGGCGCCGTGACCGGATCACGCTGCCGCCACGAGGCCGCGCAGGGTCGCCACCACGAGGCCGCCGAGCGAGGGCAGGTCGTAGCCGCCCTCCTGAACGGCCACCACAGGTCCCAGTGCCGCGATCAGCTCGCCCGCCCGCCGGTACCCGGCGGCCGTGACATGCAGCGGGCTCTCCGGGTCCGCGGCGGCAGCGTCCACGCCGAGCGATACGACCACGACGTCAGCACCCCGGTCGCGAACGTCGGCGCAGAGCACGGCGATGGCGGCCAGCCACTCGTCGTCGCCGGTCCCGGGCGAGAGCGGGAGGTTCCGGTTCGCTCCCTCGCCGTCGCCCGTGCCGCGCTCGTCGGCGTACCCGGCGTAGTGCGGGAACCAGCCAGCGCCCGGATCGACATGCAGGCTGCCGTAGTAGACGTCGGGGCGGTCATAGAAGATCGCCTGCGTGCCGTTGCCGTGGTGCGCGTCGATGTCGATGACGGCGACTCGCTCGGCACCTGACCCGCGCAGCGCCTGGGCGGCGATGGCGGCGTTGTTGAGGTAGCACGACCCGCCGTAGGCAGCAGCGGTGACGTGATGCCCGGGCGGGCGGCAGAGTGCATAGGCGGTCCGCGCCCCGGCCCTGACCAGGTCAGCGGCGGTCAGCGCTGCGTCCGCTGCGGCCCTGATCGCCTCCCAGCTACCGGGACCGACGAGGGTCATCGTGTCGTAGCAGTACCGGCCGGCCCTCCCGTGCGCCGCCGCGGGCGAGCGCATCGGCAGGTCACCGAGCAGCCCGGGAGTCGGGAACACGTACGGCACCACCCTGGTGCGGCCGTGCTCACGGACATAGCCGCCGTCTTCCCACTGCCTCCAGATCGTGGCGAGATGCTCCACGAGGCCCGCGTCGTGCACGCGGAGCAGTGCCTCGTCGTCGTGCGGCTGTGCCCGTGTGACCATCCCGCCCGCTCCGGTCAGCGCCTCGAGCAGGACCGTGGCCCGCTCCGGTACCTCCGTCCCGGCCTCCCAGACGCCGAGCCAGACCTCCCCGGCTGGCTCGTGCCGCAGGCACTCATCGCTCCAGACGACAGGCAGACCGGCCAGGCCTGGGTTAGTCATCGGGCGTTCTCCTAGGCGATGATCGTCGGGTGACACGGACAGCCGATCTCGGCATCAGGATAGGTATTCTGCCAAGCGGGCAGACAGCCTCAATAGTGGATGTGCCAGGCATAGGTGTCGGGCATGCCACGGTCTGGCGGGACGAGCCGCCGCCACCGGCCGGCCGCGGGATCGCGCGGACCGGCGTCACGGTGATCGATCCTGGCGGGAACCTCTTCCGCAGTCCCGTGCCCGCTGGCGGCGCGGTGCTGAACGGAGCGGGCGAGTGCACCGGCTTCCTGGCCGCAGCCGAATGGGGGCTGGTCGAGACGCCAGTCTTCCTGACCTCGACCATGCAGCTAGGCCGGGTCTACGACGCGGCCTGCGAGCTGCTGATGGCCGAAGATCCCGGGATCGGTGCCGACGACGTCATCATCCCGGTCGTGGCCGAATGCGACGACAGCTTCCTCAGCGACGCCCGCCGGATGCAGGTGAGCGCCGCCGACGTGAGGGCCGCCCTGGAGGCGGCGCGAGCGGGGGCAGGCGGGCAGGCCCCTGCGGAGGGTGCGGTCGGCGCCGGGACCGGCATGAGCTGCCTCGGCTTCAAGGGCGGGATCGGCTCCGCCTCGCGGCTGACCCCGTCCGGGCACGTGGTCGGGGTGCTGGTGATGTCCAACTTCGGGGTGCAGGAACGGCTCACGATCGACGGGGTCCCGGTCGGCAGGATGCTGCCGCCTGCGCCGGACGGTGCGGCCGGGCCGCCGCCCGCCGGGTCGTGCATCACGGTGGTGGTGACCGATGCCCCGCTCGACTCGGCGGCCTGCGCCAGGCTGGCCCGGCGGGCCGGCCTCGGCCTGGCCAGGACCGGGTCGACCGCGCATCACGGCAGCGGCGAGATCTTCCTCGCGATGGCGACCGGGCTGCGCGTCGCTCGGGGCACCGAGGCGCCGTCATCGGCTGGGCGGATCAGCGGCCGCGCGCTCGATCCGTTCTTCGCCGCCGTCGTCGAGGCGACCGAGGAGGCGGTGCTGAACAGCATGCTTGCCGCTCCGACCGTCACCGGGCGGGACGGTAACTGCTCGCGCGGCCTTCCGGCCGAGCGGGTGCGGGTACTCCTGGCGGCAGCCGGCCGGATCTGACCCTCCCTGGCGTGCCGGTGCCGCGAGCATGTCGGTGCCTGGTGGTAGCCTCTGGCCCTCGTGAGCACCCCGGCCCCTTCGTCTGTCTCAAGCGTCCGCCCCTTCGTGATCCCGGGTCAGGAGGCCCTGGCGAATCCGGCGAACTCAGGGCAGGAGGGCCCTGGCGACTATGGCGTACCTTCCCGGCCAGAGCTTCTTTCGCCCCTGCGGACCTGGCAGCGCGAGGCTTATGAGGCCTATTTTCGCGGCCCGCGCCGGGATTTCCTGCTGGTGGCGACGCCGGGTGCCGGCAAGACGGCCTGCGCGCTGACCATCGCGGCAGAGTTGCTTGCCCGGCGGGAGATCATGGCGATCACCGTGGTGACCCCGACCGAGCACCTGAAGCACCAGTGGGCGCAGGCCGCGCATCGGCTCGGCATCGCGCTTGACCCGGCTTACCGGAACTCGCAAGGGCGGGCCTCGGCGGACTACGCGGGCATCGCCGTGACCTACGCGCAGGTGGCGGCGCACCCGGCGCTGCACCGCCAGCGCACCGAGGCGCGCTCCACTCTGGTGATCTTCGACGAGATCCACCACGCGGGCGATGCGCTGTCCTGGGGCGAGGCGGTGCGCGATGCGTTCGGCCCGGCTAAGCGGCGGCTTGCGATGACCGGGACGCCATTTCGGAGTGACGCCAACCCGATCCCGTTCGTCACCTACCAGGTGGAGGCCGACGGAACCAGGCGCAGCGCGTCCGACTACGTCTACGGATACGGCCCCGCACTCGGCGACGGGGTGGTGCGGCCGGTGATCTTCCTGGCCTACTCCGGCGAGATGCGCTGGCAGACCAGGGCCGGGGACGAGATCAGCGGGGCGCTAGGCGAGCCGATGACGGCCGACCTGCTGGCGCAGGCGTGGCGGACGGCGCTCAACCCGGAGGGTGAGTGGATCGCGAGGGTCATCGAGGCCGCCGACCGGCGGCTGGCCGAGGTCCGCAAGGCGATGCCGGACGCTGCCGGGCTGGTCGTCGCCGGCGACCACGAGGACGCCAGGGCCTACGCCGGGGTGATCCGCCGGGTGACCGGGAAACGCCCGGTGATCGTGCTGTCCGACGACCCATCGGCCAGCAGGAAGATCGGCGCCTTCACCGATTCCGATGACCGGTGGATGGTCGCCGTCCGGATGGTCTCCGAAGGGGTAGATATTCCGCGGCTCGCGGTCGGGGTCTACGCGACCAGCATCAGCACCGCACTCTTCTTCGCCCAGGCTGTCGGCCGGTTCGTGCGGGCTCGCCGGCGCGGGGAGACTGCGTCGGTCTTCCTTCCGTCGATCCCGGTGCTGCTCGGCTACGCTGCCGAGCTCGAGGCCGAGCGTGACCACGTGCTGCGGCCGCCGTCCGACGGCGAGGACGAGGAGCGCGCCCTCGCCGAGGCACGGCAGCGCCGCGACCACGCTGACGCCCTGGACGAGCCGCCCTTCCAGGCACTGCAGTCCACGGCGCACTTCGATCGCGTGCTCTACGACGGCGGCGAGTTCGGCGCCAGCCCGGAGGACGAGGACTTCATCGGCCTGCCCGGTCTGCTCGAGCCTGAGCAGGTCGCCCTGCTGCTGCGGCAGCGGCATGCCGATCAGATCTCCAAACGGCGCCGGGGCGGCGGGAACGCGGGCGGTGCCGCTGGCGCAGTCGTGCCGACTGACGGGCGCGTGCCGGGGCCAGCGCAGCGGGAGACGCTGGCCGCGCTGCGCAAGGAACTGAACGGGCTGATCGCGGCCTGGCACCACCGGACCGGCCAGCCGCACGGAGTGATCCACGCCGAGCTTCGCCGCCAGTGCGGCGGACCGGCGCTTGCGCAGGCCACTGGGGTCCAGGTCCGCGCCAGGATCGACGCTGTCCGCCGGTGGAACGCCGCCCGGAGCTAGCGGCTCCCGCGGGCGTGGCGCCGACGGGCAGATCTGAGCCCGAACCGTGATGATCTTGACCCAGTCGTCCTGGCACGGCTGCGATAATCTGCGCTCGGCAGCACCTATTACTACTCGGCCGCTAGTAACCCTTCATCGTAGATCTTCTTGCGGAAGCTCCTGAAACCTTAAAATTTTCCAGTCCTATATGACTGTTTACGTATATGTTTCGATGTGTTAGCGTCGCACCACCTGAACCAGCAGTCAGGCGCACCTAGAGCGCCTGCCTGGCCATCCCGATGCCCGGGGAAGCCAGGGCGTCGGTTCGAGCATGCGCAAGGCGACCGGTGCATGCGTCAGCCCACGAGCGAAGGTGGCATGAAGTGAGGATCCGACCGAATACAACAGGTATCAGGTCACGCCGGTTCGGCCGGCAGACCCGCCTCGTTGCCGTGCTTGCTGGAATCGCGCTGGCGTCGACCGCCTGCGGCAGCGGCTCGGGCGGGGGCTCGGGTGGCATCAAGGAAGGCGGGATCTTCCGGCTGGGCAGTTCGTCGAGCATCGACTCGCTGAACCCCTTTGTCGCCTTCCAGGCCGACGCGTACGTCACGTTCGAATACGTGTACCCGTACCTGGTGCAGTACAACCCGAAGCTCCAGTTCGTCTCTGACTTCGCCAAGAGCTGGCAGGTGTCGCCGGACGGCAAGACCTGGACGTTCCACACGATGCCCAACGCGAAGTGGTCTGACGGCAAGCCGCTGACCGCTGCCGACGCCGCCTGGACCTACAGCACGATCTTGAAGTTCCAGAAGGGCGCAACCTCCAACTCGGCCGGGTACGTGGCGCACATGACGAGCGCGGTCGCGCCGAACCCGACCACGCTGGTGCTCACCTACGCCAAGCCGGTGGCGAACGTGCTGTCGCAGATGCAGCAGGCGCCGATCCTGCCCGAGCACATCTGGGCCAAGTACGCGGTTGGTGATGGCAAGGCGCTGAAGACGTTCTCCAACCCGGCTCCGGTAGTGTCCGGCGGCCCGTTCACTCTGTTCCAGTACACGCCGAAGCAATCGGCGCTGTTCAAGCGCAACCCGAACTTCTACGGTCAGAAGCCGCACATCGCGGGCCTCAGCCTGCAGTTCTTCAGCACCACCGACGCGATGATCATCGCGCTTAAGAGCGGGCAGCTTGACGGCGTCGAGAACGTGCCGCCTACCTCCGTCGCGACGGTCAAGGCCGCAGGCTTCGTCGTTCCCGAGCATCCCGGCGTGGCGTTCGACGACTTCATCATCAACTCCAACCCGAAGCAGCAATCCAGCCACGCCGAACTGCTGAATCCGCTGCTCCGGCAAGCCTTCGACTCTGCCATCGACCGGCAGGCGATCATCAAGACCTCGCTGCTCGGGTACGGACTGGCCGGGTCGACGATCATCCCGCCAGCCACCGGGCACTGGGCCGACCCGGCGATCAAGACCACGCCGTTCAGCATCGCCAGGGCCAACCAGCTTCTCGACCAGGCCGGATACAAGATGGGCCCCAACAAGGTGCGGATCGCGAACGGCCATCCCATGTCCTACACCGTGATCATGGCCAACGACATCGCGGACGGATACGGGCGCCGGTCCTTCCAGATCATCCAGTCCGACTTCGCCAAGATCGGCGTCCAGCTGACCCTGAAGATCCTCGACCCGGGTGCCGCCTACAACGCGATCACCGTCAACGGCTACAAGAACTTCGAGCTCTCGATGTGGGACTGGTATCCGCTGGCCGACCCGGACTTCATGCTGTCCGTGCTGACCTGCGGCTCGTGGACCGTCTGGAACGACACCGGCTACTGCAGTAAAGCGTACGACAAGCTGTACGCAGAGCAGAGCACGGCGACTAACCCGCAGCAGCGTCAGGCTCTCGTCTACCAGATGGAGCAGATGATCGCGACGGCCAAGCCGTACCTGGTGCTTGACTACCCGTACTCGATCGAGGCGCACAGCTCCAAGTGGGCCGACCTGCCCACGCCGGCGGGCCTGTCCTGGAACTCGATGTCGAAGATCCCGTTCGAGTCGGTGCACCTGGCCGGGTAGGCCGGAGATCTTCGCGATTCTCGCGGAACACGGATGTTAGTGATGACCGGTAACGCGGGGCATCGGCGCTCAAATAACCGATGCCCCGCGTTACGGACGAGCAGATACTGGACTAGTTCATGGTGATGAAAGCGACAGGGCGCGGGACCGCTGCGGTGACCGGCCGTGCGTAGCGCCGACTACATCATCAAGCGGGGGTTCTTCGCGCTCGTGAC
>DASWAA010000197.1:0-9681 GCA_036391385.1 Streptosporangiaceae bacterium | reverse complement strand
GGCCATCACAGACTAGCGCATCCCGTCCCCAGGCGGCATCGCAGATCGATCACGGCACCCGGGGGTCTGTCATCTTCGCAGGCCAGCGACACGGACGCCACGTTCGCCGGGTCCACCGCTGCAGGGCGCGGGCAGCCTAAGATTGTGCCGGAACTTTACTGCACGACGAGTGAGACGAAGGTCACACTGCGTTAGAGCAGGTCACGGGAAGCGTCAGCACGAAATTCGGCGTTCTGACTCACGAAGCGTTTGACCAGGTCACAGGCGTTTTGATGATCGGTGACCGAGGTTACGAGCGGTCGGGAACGCGGAATCTACCCCCCAAGGCAACAGTTCCGCGGAACCAGCGTCATCTCCTGCGATGGCAGCCGCACCAATTCCGCATGACGGGCCTCCGTGATGCGACAAGGCAAAGGTCAGAACCCCATGATGAACAGCGTTACGGTCTCCGCTGAGCTGGGCCTCAGCCTGGTGGTTCCCGAGCACGGAGCCGTTCCCCTGGTGGCCAGCCTCGACTACTGCGCCGACGATCCATACGCGATCAAGATGGCGTTCCACGTCGGCACCGACGAGCCGGTCGAGTGGATTTTCGCACGGGAGCTGCTGGCAGCGGGCCTGGAAGGCGCGGCAGGAGAGGGTGACGTCAAGGTCTGGCCGCAAGCCGACGGCGAGGACATCCTGAACATCACGCTCTCGTCACCGTTCGGCGAGGCTCACTTCGAGGCGCCGCTGAGCAGCACCGCCGACTTCCTGCGAAGCACTTACGGGATCATCCCGGCAGGCTCCGAGGGAGACTTCATCGACGTCGATAGCGAGCTCGAAGAACTGCTCTGGCAGGCGTGAGCAATACCTGAGCCGTGGTTAATGGGGACGCACCATTAACCACGGCTCAGACCACATCACGGATCTGGCGACTCCGCGGAGCGCAGGGCGAATATCTCCGCGGCCTTTCTTGTCACCGGGCCAGGCGCCGCCGGCAGCTCGATGCCGTCGACCTTCCTGATCGGCTGCACGTCCCTCGTCGTGCCGGACAGGAATGCCTCGTCCGCCGTCGCGAGAGCGTCGAACGGCAGGTCTTCTTCCTCCGCCCCGGCCCACTCGACCACCAGCGCCCTGGTCACCCCGGCCAGGCAGCCAGAGGACAGCGGCGGCGTCAGCAGCCGCCCGCCCTTCACCACGAAGACGTTCGTCCCGGTGCCCTCGCAGAGCTGGCCGACGGTGTTGGCGAAGATCGCCTCGCTGCCACCGCGCTCGGCCGCGTAAGCGAGCGCTCGCACGTTCTCGCCATAGGACGTGGTCTTCAGCCCGGAGAGCGCGCCGCGCTCGTTCCTCGGCCACGGCACCGTCACGACGTCGACAGCTGCCGCGGGCAGCGGCTGCTCGGCCATGGCCACGATCGCCGTCGCGGGCGAGTCGCCGCGCTCGGAGCCGAGCGGAGCCTTGCCCGCGGTGAACGTGATCCTGAGCCTGGCCAGGCCGGGCCCGCCAGAAGCCGCGATGACGGCGAGCGCACCGTCGCGGATCTGATCCAGGTCAGGCTCGGGCAGGCCGAGCCCGAGCGCGGACCGGCGCAGCCGCTTGAGGTGCCTGGTCATCGCGAACGGGGCACCGCCGGCCACCTTGACCGTCTCGAAGACCCCATCGCCCACCACGAGCCCGTGGTCGAAGACGGAGACCCTTGCATCGTCGTCGGGGAGGAGATCCCCGTTCATCCACACAGCCATGGCCCCAGACCGTATGCGGTTAAGCGGCAGAATGCGAGTCCAACGCACCCGGTCGCTAGCTCAGGCCACCGCAGACGGTACTGGCAGCGGCGCACAGATCGGGCATCAGAGACTCGACCGTCATGATCTGGTCGCTGACCTCCCGGTCCACGTCCATCGCAGGGACCCTGGCCCGGACGGCGTCGTAGACGGCCGCCACAGCCGGGCTCGGCGCCGCGATGCCCGACCGGAGCCCGATGCCCTGCGTTGCGCACAAAATCTCGACCGCCAGGCAGGTACGGACGTTCGTGACGACCTCTCGGAGCTTGCGGACTGACGTCCAGCCCATCGAGACATGATCCTCCTGCTTGCCCGAGGTCGGGATGGTGTCCACGCTTGCCGGGTGGGCGAGCACCTTGTTCTCGCTGACCAGCGAGGCAGCCGTGTACTGGGCGAGCATGAAGCCGGAGTTCGTGCCGGCGGCCGGGGCCAGGAAGGGCGGCAGGCCGCGGGAGAACGCCGGGTCCAGCATCCGGTCCACCCGGCGCTCGCTGATGCTGGCGAGCTCGGAGATCGCCATCGCCAGCATGTCGGCGGCGAAGGCGAGCGGCTCACCGTGGAAGTTGCCTGTGGTCATGACCTCGCCGTCCGGCACGATGACCGGATTGTCCACGATCGCGCCCAGCTCGGTGCTGATGATGGTCCTGGCGAAGGTGAGCACGTCCCGGACGGCGCCGTGCACCTGCGGGGCGCAGCGCAGGCAGTAGGCGTCCTGCACCGCGTGAGCGCTCTCCCGGTGGCTGGCCATCAGGCCGGAGCCTGCCAGCAGGGCGCGCAGGTTCGCCGCGCTGGTGAGCTGGCCCGGGTGCGGCCTGATCACCTGCACCCGCTCGTCATAGGGCCGGTTGGTGCACAGCAGGGCTTCCACCGACAACGCGCAGGCCACGTCGGCGGCCTTGACCAAGAGCTCGGCGTCGTGCACGGAGAACGCAAGCAGCGCCTGCATCGGCTCGGTGCCGTTGACCAGCGACAGGCCCTCCTTCGGCGCCAGCACCAGCGGCTCGATGCCCTGCTCGGCCAGTACCTCCGCCGCCGGCCGTCCGCGCCGGTCCTCGCCCGGCACGCGCAGCCGGCCCTCGCCGATCAGCGGCTGGGCCAGGTGGGCTAGCTGGGCCAGGTCTCCGGACGCCCCGACCGAGCCCTTGCCCGGGATTACTGGCAGCAGACCGAGGTCAAGCAGCTGGAGCAGCCGCGCTGGCAGGTCGGGACGCACCCCGGAGTAGCCGGCCGCGAGAGTCCTGGCCCGGAGCAGCAGCAGCGCCCGGACGGTCTCGTCGTTCAGCGGCTCACCGGTGGCAGCTGCGTGCGACATGACGATCGCTCGCTGGAGCGTTGCCAGATCCTGGGCACCTACTCTGGTGTCGGCCAGCGCCCCGAAGCCGGTGTTGACGCCGTAGACGGCGTGCGTGCCCTGTATGGCCGCGGTCACGACGTCCAGGCTTGGCTGCATCCTGGCTGGCACGTCCGGGCCGAGCTCGGCCCTGGCACGCCCGAGGGCGACATCTACGACATCCTCGACGGTGAGGGGGTCGCCGGTGACGATCACTGTGCGCATGCCTGACAGCCTGCCACCCCGGCCTGTGCGCCGCATCGCCCGCCCTCGCCCCGGCATAACTCCGAGCGCCTGCGAAGGCGATCTGCGGTAGGCTGAAGAACGCTGACGCTGGGGCGAATTGGCGGGCGAGCGAAGATCGGCTACAGTTCTGATCGCGCGCCGGCCCGGGCCGGCGAGGCGAGCCCCTAGGGGCTGTTGTGCGGACGTGGCTCAGCTGGTAGAGCATCACCTTGCCAAGGTGAGGGTCGCGGGTTCGAATCCCGTCGTCCGCTCGGAGGTGCCGGACGTCTCGCGTACAGATGAGTCCGCGCGGCTCTGCAGGCACCTTGGCTCGCTCCCCCACTGTGGCGGGCAGCCGGTGGCGGAATGGCCGAGTGGCTTAGGCAAGGGCCTGCAAAGCCCTGTACGCGGGTTCGATTCCCGCTTCCGCCTCGCGGGCGGTTAGCTCAGCGGGAGAGTGCTTCCCTGACAACAGTCCAACTGGTTCGCAGCGCTGTTTCGACCCCAGCAGCAGCTGAGCCAGTGACAAGGAAGCGCACCGTGACTGACCAGGATAAATGCGGCGAGTGGATGCCTCGCGCCAAGACGAACTGCGTCCGCGGTCCCGGGCACCGGCCACCATGCAAGAGCCCCGAGGCGATGGGGGCACAGCGCCAGCGGACTGCGGCCCGCGAGAAGCCCTATGACCCCGCCGCCAAGGCGCGGTGGAACCGGGCGCACAAGCTCGTGCGCTACGGCCTGACTCCGCAGAGCTAGGCCCGGCTCCTGGCGGCGCAGAAGAATGCCTGCGCGATGTGCTTCAGGCCCTTCGAGGAAGGGCAGGACCCCAGCATCGATCACGACCACGGCTGCTGCACGGATGAGAAGTCTTCGTGTGGCCGGTGCGTTCGCGGCCTGCTGTGCCTGTCGTGCAACACTGCGCTCGGCATTATCCAGAGTAAGTACGAGCTGGCCCAGGCTTACCTGAGCGGCACAAGAGTTGGCCGCGTCGCATGATCTGGTAGGCTCACGTAGTCCCAGGGCGGTTGGCGCAGCGGGAGCGCGTCTCCCTGACACGGAGAAGGTCAGAGGTTCAAATCCTCTACCGCCCACTTTGATGTCTTCTCCAGGTTCACAGCTGGGGCTGACAGCTCAGCCTGGCGATCGCGGCCTCCCTGACAACCGCACACGGCGGAACGGGAAGCCGCACGTCATGTCGGCGCTCCAGGCGACCCTGAACCACGCGGAACTCGGTCGCGCGGACCGCTCCGTGACCAAAGCCCACGGTCACAGGCGGGATGTGTCTTCCGCCTTGACATGATGCTGGCGTGCCCACTCACGTTGCGTTGCTGCGCGGGATCAACAACCTCGGCAGCAAGAGGGTCACGATGGCGGAACTCCAGGAGCTTGTGACCTCGCTCGGCCATACCGACGTCATGACCTACATCCAGAGCGGAAACGTGCTGTTCACTCCGCGGCTGACAGCCAGCAGGACGGCGGGCCGCACGGACGCTGCGGCGCTAGCCGCTGAGCTGGAGCGAGCCATCGCCGACGGCATTGGCGTACGGGCCCGCGCCGTGGTGCTTTCCGCCGAGGAGCTTGCCCGCTGCATGCGCGACAACCCGTATCCGGGCGAGACGAATCCCAAGCTGCTGCATGCGGTGTTCCTGCCCGAGGCACCCGGACCCGGCCTGGCCGCCTGGGTGGCCGACGCAGAGCGGCAAGTAAGGGCGAACGGCAGCAGGGACGGGGCCCAGTTGCTCGGCCGCACGGTCTACCTGCACACTCCGGACGGCTACCCGCGCAGCGAACTGCGCCGCGTGCTCGCCAGGGCGGGCGGGCCGACCTCGGCTCCAGTGGCCGGAACGGCGCGCAACTGGGCGACGGTCAGCAGACTGGTCAAGCTCTGCGGACCCTGACCCTGACCTTGACCCTGACTTGCCGCAGGACGCAGTGGGCAGGCTCACCAGCCCAGTGCCGTCGGCACCCGCCGGCCGTGGCTGGCGGAGTAGAGGTAGAGGCGCTCGAAGGCCCGCTTCGCCAGTAGCCAGCGGCGGCCCTCGGAGACGGCAGGAATCTTGTCGCGCGGCGGGCGGACAGGATTAACCGACAGGTAGACGGCCCGGTCGCCCATGTCCAGGACACAGCGGGCGCCAAGCTCCGCCGTCTGCCCCTCGCCGCCTGCGATCCGGGCGGCGATGTCCGCAGCAGCGATCGTCGCCATCTGCTCGGTCATGTGCCCGGTCTTGGGGAAGTTGACCGGCACTGGCGTCTGGCCGACCGGCGCCATGGCCACGGCAACGCCGGCGGCGTAGACATCCGCCGCGTCAAGGTGGCGGTAGCGGTCGTCGACAGGAACGAAGCCCTTCGGGTTGGACAGTCCCGGGCTGCTGGCGACGGCCTCGACGCCGGCCAGTGGCGGGATGATCATCGACAGGACCGAGGGGATCGAGCCCGCCCCATCGACATCGACTCCCCCGGCGGTGATCTTCGTCACCGCTGCCGAGGTCAGGTAGGCGATGTCGCGCTCCTCGAGCGCTCCCTCAAGGAGCTGGCGGATGGTGCCGGCCCCGCCCATGCCCATGTGGCCTACGGACGGCTCGGGAGTGACGAGGGTGATCGGCACCGCATGCCGCATCCGGTGCCGGCGCAGCAGATGGTCGAGCTCGAAGGCGAACTCGTAGACCGGACCGATGCAGCTCGCGCCTGGCGCCGCCCCGACGACCACCGGGCCGGGCTCATCGAGCAGCTTGCCGATTGCCCCGCTCAGCTCCTCAGCCTCGGGTGCCGACATGAGCGAGTGCCCCGGCCCGCCATAAGGGCCGAGGCCTTCCACAGCCTCGTTCGCGCTGCGGTGCCCGGTCGCGATGACCAGGAAGTCGTAATGGCGCTCGGCCTCATCCGTGGTGACGGTCTTCCCCCCGGTATCGATGTGCAGCACCGTCTCCAGCGCGAGGTCCACCTGCTTTCTGGCGAGCGCGGGCGCGAGGTCGAAGGAGATCTGCCCGAGGCTGCGGCTTCCCATCGCGACCCAGGGCAGGGACGGCACGAAGACGAACCGGGGCTCCTTGGAGACCAGGGTGATCGCCGCCTTCTCGGGGCCGAGGCGGCGCCGCAGCTCGTAGGCGGTGGTTAGCCCACCGAAAGACCCGCCGATGATCAGCACGTTCACGGCCATCGTCTCGCTCCGTCTCCTTGCCCGTGGGACACCTCCGGCAGCGTCGCCGCTACGCCGGTCGTCTAGCCACTCAGAACGTGATGACCTTGTCCGCCCACAGCGTCCAGTCGGCCAGATCGTCGAGGGTGGACCGGTGCGCCCCCTTGACCAGCAGGTCCTCGGTGATGCCCCGGGCGTCCAGGCAGGTGCCGCAGCAGCCGATCTCGGCGCCGTGCCGTTCGGCGGAGCCGATCATCCGATCCAGGTGGTAGTAGCCGTCAGGCACCTTCTGACCGGCCACCGCGCAGCCGACCGCGTCACCGAGGAGGAAGACCCGTACCTCCTGGCCGGGACGCCGGGCCAGAGCGCCGGCCAGGCGCAGCCCGTTCCAGGACCGCTCAGTGCCGTACGGCGGGTCGTTGCAGATCACGAGTGCTTTCACGCTGGCTCCTTTAGCCCGGCGGCACGGACACCACGCTCACCCGCGCCACCAACTCGGGCAACTCGATCCGCATGGTCTATGGCAGCGAATCTAGGCCTGCCGCACGTCGCGGAGCAGGGACCTGCAGCCCGCAAGCGCATGGACCTTCGTCCCGCGGAACCGGAACGGGCCCCGCCGCTGGATGAAGCTTCACAACGCCTTCCAGGGCCTACCCTGGCCGGGTTTACTCGCGCGTGCGCCGCCGGGGACTCGAACCCCGAGCCAGTGGATCAGGAGAGTGCGCTTGCCGGTCGGCCACATCGCGGATCCTGAGCATGAGCGTGGCCGAGGGGGTTACCTTGCCAGCGGCATAGGTGGACAGCCGCGAGGCGGAGGTTCCGATCCGGCTGGCGAACTCTGCCCGACTCAGGCCCGAACGCTTGACAGCTTCACGGACTTCGGCGGCGACCGCTGCGCGCTCGTTTGCCTCGGCTCGTTCACGGGCGCGGGACAGCGCGGTCTCCATGGCTTCGGCGATCCCGTACGGGCGTGAGTGGCTCAGCACCTCCTCCACTTGCCGAGCGGTCCTCCCCCAGGGATCGGCGCCAATCTCGACAACGATCCGGTGCCAGTCCGCCAGGTCACCGCGTTCGAGTGCGGTCTGCACGGCCTCCGTCGGCCACTCCGACACGGGAGCGTCCGGCGTGATGGTCAGATTGCGGAAGGCCAGTGCCATGAGCTACACCTCTGCCTCGAGCATCTCGGCGGCCACCTGCCCGCATACCGACCGCACCTCACGCCAGTCAGTCCAGCGGGACGCCAGGTTGCGGTATGCGTCGAGTTGCGTCGTCACCGATGAGTCTTTCGGACGAGGATCGGCAAGCTGGCGGGCTAGCTGCGCCGCTACACCCCGGCCGCCGCCGTGCTGGTCCGTGTAGTAATCGTCGATCTGGGCCAGGACTCCTGCCGCCGCACGGATGCCGTAGCGATCAGCGAGGGCGGCGACATCCAGGTAGTCCCGAGTCTGGTTCCGGCGCACTATCAGGAAACCCTTGATTCGGAGCGTCTCCTCCGCCGTGGGAACCCGCAGCAAACGTCCCGACGGCAGCGTGATCTCCGTGGCCTCAAGCGGCCGGATGCGGATCATCTGGCGGACACCGGCCTCGATGTCCCCGAGCTGGCCCAGGATGACTTTCCCCGGGACTACCCGGTTGGTCACCCATTCGCCTTCGCACTCCAGAGCCTCGAGCACAACGTCAAACCGGTCCCGCAGGTCAGTGAGGACATGATCGTGATCGTAGGAATCCCGGTGACCTGCATACAGAGCGGCAGCCGATCCTCCCACGAGAACCGCGTCGGGAACCATCTGCTGCAAGCGCGATGCGGACTCCAGAACCGCCAGCAGTTCGGGGCTGGCCTCGGCCAGCGAGTGCTCAGGCAGCGGACCCTCGTCCGAAAGGTTCCCCGACATAAGCTAATCATATCACATGTGATAACCTGACCACCACCGCCGCCTTGCATCGCCAAGGAACCCCGAGCTGGTCGGCCGCACCTACATACAAACACTGCTTGTAACAGCTACAAGGACTGCGGGGCTGCCAGGCAGCAGCGATGCGTCCTACGGTCGCGTCATGGCGGAACCGGAACTGCCCCGCCGCTGGGTGAAGCTGCTCGACCAGTCACGCTGCATCGGATGCCACGCGTGCACGACGGCATGCAAGAGCGAGAACGAGGTCCCGGTCGGCGTGACCCGGACCTACGTCAAGTCGGTCGACGTCGGGCTGTTCCCGAACGTCCGCCGCGCGTTCCAGGTCACCAGGTGCAACCAGTGCGAGGACGCGCCCTGCGTGGCAGCGTGCCCGACCCAGGCGATGTACCGTCGCCCGGACGGGATCGTCGACTTCGACAAGTCGGCCTGCATCGGCTGCAAGGCCTGCATGGCCGCGTGCCCCTATGACGCGATCTTCATCAACCCGCAGGACAACTCGGCCGAGAAGTGCAACATGTGCGCGCACCGGCTGGACAGCGGCCTCGAGCCGGCCTGCGTGACCGTCTGCCCCACCGAGGCGATACTGGTCGGCGACCTGAACGATCCGGCCTCGGAAGTAGCCCGCGTAGTCGGGCGAGAGGCCGTGCAGGTTCGCCGTCCGGAGAAGCAGACCCGGCCAGCAGTGTTCTACAAGGGTGCGCATCACGCGACGCTCGATCCGCTCGCGGCACGGCGCCCGGACGGCGGCCTGCTGGCCTGGGCGACCCTGGGTGACGGCGATATGGCGAGCCAGCCGCCCGGCCGCTCCGGGCACAACTCATCCGCCGCCGCCCTGCTCTCCTACGACATCCCACATCACGCGCCGTGGGGGTGGCGGGTAAGCCTGTACACCTGGACCAAGGGCATCGGCGCCGGGGCGTTCATTGTGCCCGTTCTGCTGGCCCTGATCGGCTTCCTGAGCTGGGGTGACCCGGTCAGCCGCTGGGCGGCACCGGTCCTGGCGCTGGCCTTCACCGGGGTCACAGGCGTGCTGCTGATCTGGGACCTCAAGCACCCGCTCCGTTTCTACCTGATCTTCACCCGGCATCACTGGCGGAGCTGGCTGGTACGGGGGGCGTTCATCCTCGGCGGCTTCGGCGGCGTGGTCACCTTGTATGCCCTGGCGGAACTGGCCGGGCTGCCCGGCCTCGTGCCGCGCGTGCTGGCCTGGATCGGCCTGCCGCTCGCGCTGGGGACCGCCGTCTATACCGCCTACCTCTTCGCGCAGGCTAAGGCCAGGGACCTGTGGCAGAGCCCGCTGCTCGCACCGCATCTGGC
>DASWAA010000196.1:0-2594 GCA_036391385.1 Streptosporangiaceae bacterium | reverse complement strand
GCTTGGCTCAGCCCATCAGCACCCGATCGTGGCCTTCGAGAACGTGCGGGTCCGTGCTGACCAGCTAGTGGGCGCCGAGGGCGACGGGATGAGTTTCGCGTACGAGTGGTTCAGGTTCGAGCGGCTGATGGTCGCGGCTCGCTGTCTGGGAGCGGCGGATCGGCTGGTCACGGAGATGACCGCGTTCGCGAGCGATCGTGTCGTCCAGGGCCAGCCGATCGCCAGGTTCGGCGCCGTGCAGGCGATGCTCGCCGACAGCCTGACCGAGCTGTTCGCCGCCAGGTCGCTGACGTACGAGACGGCTCGCGGCATCGACGCCGGGGTCGACGTGAAGGTGCAGCACGCACAGTGCTCCATGGCCAAGCTGTACGCCTCGGAGATGGCCGGCCGGGTCGCCGACCGCGCGGTCCAGGTGTTCGGCGGGCGCGGCTACATGCGCGAGTACGTGGCCGAGCGACTGTTCCGTGAGATGCGGGTCGAGCGAATCTGGGAGGGCACCAGCGAGGTACAGCGCTCGATCATCGCCGGCCAGATGGTCAAGCGCGGCCCGGGACACCTGGCCTGAGATCTGACGTTCCGGCCGATCCCGGGAGACCTTCCTCCAGGGTCGCCCCGTTTTGCCGAAGGCCAGCCCGCGATCTTGTGCGCGCTAGCCGGCGAGGCTGGCCTCGATCGCCTCGACCACCTCGGGTGCCTCTGGGTCTGTCAGCGGCCGGAACCGGCCGATGACAGTCCCGTCGCGGCCGATCAGGAACTTCTCGAAGTTCCACTGGACGTCGCCGGCAGCGCCCTGGGCGTCGGCGGTCCTGGTCAGCTCCGCATACAGCGGGTGCCGGTCCTGTCCGTTGACGTCGATCTTGGCGAACAGCGGGAACGTGACGCCGTAGTTGACCGAGCAGAACTGCGCGATCTCATCCGCCGTCCCTGGTTCCTGCTCCTTGAACTGGTTGCACGGGAAGCCGGCCACCGTGAAGCCCAGCTCGGCGAACCGTTCATGCAGCCGCTGCAGCCCTTCGTACTGCGGCGTCAGCCCGCACTGGGAGGCGACGTTCACCGCCAGGATGACCGAGCCGGCGTAGTCACCGAGCGTGGCTGGTTCGCCCGCCAGGGTCTTCAGGTCGATGTCGTATACGCTCACGTTCGCTACTCCCTCGCTAGGCTCGCGGTCTATCCAGCAGGTAACAGCGCCGCTCGCGAGGTTATGCCCGGCCTGGCATCGATTTGTGCCTTCCCGCGAGAGGTCAGTGGCTCAGCGCGGACTCCACGCCGGCCAGCCAGCCTTTGACCAGGCCGAGCGCCAGGTCGGGGCGCTCGGCCTGGCCCATGTGCGAGCAACCGGGCAGGACTACCATCTGTGATCCGCTGATGCGCTCGTGCGCCAGGGCTACCGTCGCCGGCGTGACCTCGTCGAACTCGCCGCAGAAGAGCAGTGTGGGCACGTCGATCGCCCCGAGCTCACCGGTCACGTCGAAGTCCTTGAGCGGCCCGATCACGTGGAACTCGCTGGGGCCGTTCATCGTGTGATAGACCTCGGGGTTGGCATTGAGCCGGTCGAAGCAGCGATCGAGCCAGTCCGGGTAAGGCCGTACCCGGCAGACATGCCGGTCATAGAAAGCGACCATCGCCTCGGCGTACTCGTCGCTGTCCGTGGTCCCGGCCGCCTCGTGACTGCGCAGTATTTTCTCGACGTCGCCCGGGAGCTCGGCTCGCAGCTTGTCGAGTTCGGTCAGCCAGAATGGCACGCTCGGCGGCGACGACTCGGCGACCAGGCTGACCAGGCCCGGCGGCCGGGTTGCGGCGTAAGCCATGCCGAGCATCCCGCCCCAGGAGTGCCCGAGCACGTGGCACCGGTCCAAGCCGAGATCCACGCGGACCAGGGCGAGCTCTTCCAGGAACAGCTCGGTCGTGAATATCGAAGGGTCGTGGTCCTCGGTAATCGCCGAGTTGCCGCAGCCTAGCTGGTCGTAGCAGATGACCCTGCGGCCGTCGGCAGCGAGTTCGGTGTAGGGCTCCATGTGATGCCACGTCGCTCCTGGCCCGCCATGCAGGCAGAGCAGCGGGAACTTCCCGGGTCCCTCCGCGTCGCCGACGATCCGGTACCAGGTCCGGTATCCGGCGAAGGCAAGGTGACCCTCTTTGACCGGCAGGTCATCCGTCATATCCCGCTCCGATCGGCTGTGGCTGCGTCATGAGCATGACGCGCTTCGCGCCGCGAGGCTAGAGGCGGGAGGCCCAAGAGTTTAGCCCAAAGTCCATGCAGCTGAATGCGGCGACTCTGCAGCCGCAGGCCGGGTACCCGCACCGGAGACTAGTGACCGGCCAGCACGCCGGGAGGCCAACTGCGTGATCACGCGAGCGTCCCGAGGGCGATGCGGCGACTGACCGGCAAGCGCCGGACCGCCCTTACGCAAGACAAAACACTATTCGTTGTCCGGAATATCGGGCAAACAAAATTGTGGAGGTGGCGGGAATCGAACCCGCGTCCTTCCGTACCTCACCAGGGCTTCTCCGGGCGCAGCCTGCTCTGCTTTTCTCAGCCCCGGCGGTCATGCAGGCAAGCCGCCGAACAGGCTCAGTCGCTGTTTGATGTCCCG
>DASWAA010000195.1:0-2763 GCA_036391385.1 Streptosporangiaceae bacterium | reverse complement strand
GTCCAGCACCGACATGCACCCGTTCGTGCACGCGTTCAACGCGGCGATAGCGCCGCCCTGGGAGACCAGGTCGGACTATGACGCGTTCGTGTCGCTGGCGAAGGTCTTCAGCCGGCTGGCCGAGCGGCACCTGGGCGTCCGCCAGGACCTGGTGGCCGTCCCGCTGCAGCACGACACTCCCGGCGAGACCGCCCAGCCTGGCGGGAGGGTCCTGGACTGGGCAGCGCAGGCCGACGGGGCAGCGCAGGCCGACGGGGCAGCGAAGAGGGATAGGGAGTGTGACCCGGTACCGGGGCTGACGATGCCGGGCCTTGCCCTGGTCGAGCGGAACTACCCGGCGGTCGCGGAGATGATGACCGCGCTCGGCCCGAACGTGGAGAAGCTCGGCACCAGCGTCAAGGGGGTCACGCTCAGGCCCGAGGCAGAAGTACGCCGGCTGGCCCGGGTGAACGGCGTGGTGCACGGCGGCATCGCCGACGGCCGGCCCAGCCTGGCCCGGGCCGAGCAGGCGTGCGAGGCGATACTCGCGCTGTCGGGCACGACGAACGGCCAGATCGCCACGGCGGGCTTCCGCGAGCTTGAGCGGCGTACTGGCGTTGAGCTGGCCGACCTGGCCAGCGACAACGAGGGTCACCGGATCACCTTCGCCGACACCCAGTCCCGGCCGCAGCCGGTCATCACCTCGCCGGAGTGGTCGGGCAGTGAGCACGGCGGTCGCCGGTACTCGCCGTTCACCATCAATGTTGAGCGGCTCAAGCCGTGGCACACGCTGACCGGGCGGCAGCATTTCTTCCTCGACCACGACTGGATGGCCGAGCTAGGGGAGCAGCTTCCCGCCTACCGGCCGCCGCTGGACATCAAGTCGATCTTCGGCGACCAGAAGCTCAGCCCGGACGGCCAGCTCGAGGTCACCGTCCGGTACCTCACGCCGCACTCGAAGTGGTCGATCCACTCGGAGTACCAGGACAACCTCTTCATGCTCAGCCTGTCCCGCGGCGGCCCTGACCTATGGATGAGCCCGCAGGACGCGGAGCGGATCGGGGTCGCGGACAACGACTGGATCGAGTGCTACAACCGCAACGGCGTCGTCGTCGCGCGGGCGATCGTCAGTCACCGGATGCCTGAGGGAACGGTCTACATGTACCACGCCAAGGACCGCACCATCGACGTGCCGAGATCGGAGATCTCCGGCCGCCGCGGCGGAATCCATAACAGCCTGACCCGGCTGCTGATCAAGCCGTCGCACCTGATCGGCGGCTACGGCCAGCTGTCCTACGGCTTCAACTACTACGGCCCGACCGGCAATCAGCGTGACGAGATCACCGTGATCCGGCGCCGCAGCCAGGAGGTGCAGTACTGATGCCCACGAAGCGGAGCGACCAATGAGACCGATGGCCCAGCTGGGCATGGTGATGAACCTCGACAAGTGCATCGGGTGCCATACCTGCTCGGTTACCTGCAAGCAGGCATGGACAAACCGGCCAGGCGTCGAGTACGTGTGGTTCAACAACGTGGAGACCAGGCCAGGCCTTGGCTATCCGAGGACGCACGAGGACCAGGACAAGTGGCGCGGCGGCTGGGTGCGCGACCGGCGCGGCCGGCTCCAGCTGCGGGCCGGCAGCCGGCTCCGCCGGATGCTGACCATCTTCTCCAACCCTCGGCTGCCGTCGCTGCGCGACTACTACGAGCCGTGGACCTACGACTACGACACCCTGATCAGCGCCCCGGCCGGCGAGCACACCCCGGTCGCCCAGCCGATTTCCCAGATCGACGGCCGCCCGATGAAGATCGAGTGGTCAGCGAACTGGGACGACGACCTCGGTGGCGGACCAGAGCACGCGCCCGGCGATCCGATCCTGGAGCGGCTGTCCAGCAAGGTGCGCCTGGATTACGAGAACGCCTTCATGTTCCACCTGCCGCGGATCTGCGAGCACTGCCTGAACCCGTCCTGCGCCGCGTCATGCCCGTCGGGCGCGATCTACAAGCGGTCCGAGGACGGCATCGTGCTGGTGGACCAGGACCGCTGCCGCGGCTGGCGCAAGTGCGTCACGGGCTGCCCGTACAAGAAGGTGTACTTCAACCACCGCACCGGCAAGGCCGAGAAGTGCACGTTCTGCTTCCCGCGCATCGAGGTGGGCATCCCGACGGTGTGCTCGGAGACGTGCGTCGGCCGGCTGCGCTACATCGGGCTGGTGCTGTACGACGCCGACCGCGTGCTCGCGGCGGCCAGCGAGCCGGACGAGACCAAGCTGCTGGCGGCGCAGCGCAGCGTCTTCCTCGACCCGTTCGACCCGGAGGTGATCCGAGAGGCGGAGCGGTCGGGCATCCCGCGCGACTGGATCGACGCCGCGCAGCGGTCGCCGATCTGGAAGCTGATCAGCACCTACGAGGTGGCGCTGCCGCTGCACCCCGAGTACCGCACCATGCCGATGGTCTGGTACATCCCGCCGCTCTCGCCGGTGGTCGACGTGGTGCGGGACACGGGGGAGGACGCCGAGGAGCGGGGCAACCTGTTCGCGGCCATCGACGCGCTGCGCATCCCGGTGGAGTACCTCGCCGGCCTGTTCACCGCAGGCGACACCGCACCCGTCACGGCGGTGCTGCGCAGGCTCGCGGCGATGCGCTCGTACATGCGCGACCTGTCGATGGGCCGCGAGGGCGACGCGTCGATCCCGGCGTCCGTCGGCATGGACGAGGGCACGATGCGCGAGATGTACCGGCTGCTGGCGATCGCCAAGTACGACGAGCGGTACGTGATCCCCA
>DASWAA010000194.1:0-7220 GCA_036391385.1 Streptosporangiaceae bacterium | reverse complement strand
GGACCCACGAACCCCGTACACATATCAGTCCCCCCTGAGAACGACCCGAGCACGAACGAGCGACGGTGGCTCGGCTGCTGGCCCCGCTCGCGCTGCGGCGATACTGCCTCGTAGACCCAGTCGAAGCCTTCGGGGGGCAGCGGCGAGCCGGTGGAGCCAACGCCGCGCAACTGGGACAGGTCGTGCTCGGCGGCTGGGCGAAGTCCCGCCTTCATGCAGGTGACCAGGTACGGAGCGCCGGTCCCGAAGTACGTCACCCCAGCCTGCGCGGCCAGTCGCCACAGCGCGTCCGTTCCGGGATGCACCGCGCTGCCGTCGTAGGCGACCACCGTCGCGCCGGCCAGCAGCCCGCCCATCAGGTAGTTCCACATCATCCACCCGGTCGTGGTGTACCAGAAGAAGATGTCGTCCTTGCCGATGTCCTGGTGCAGGCACAGCGCCTTGAGGTGCTCGAGGACGATGCCGCCATGGCCGTGCACGATCGGCTTGGGCAGGCCTGTGGTGCCCGAGGAGTAGAGCACCCAGAGCGGATGGTCGAACGGCACCTCGTCGAACTCGGTGCGCAGGGTGGCCGCGGTCGCGTCGCCCGCTCCCGGACCAGCCCCGGAGCCCACCGGGCTGACCAGGCCTGCCCACGCCGTGGTCGGCACCGGCAGCGCCGGATGGCCGCCAGCCGTGCCGATGTAGTCGACCATGATGACGGAGCCGAGGCCTGGCAGCGCTGCGGTGATCGCGGCGACCTCCTCCTGGCGGTCGAACGTCTTGCCGCCGTAGACGTAGCCGTCCACGGCGATCAGCACCTTCGGCGTCACCTGGGCGAACCGGTCGATGACGGCGTGCGCTCCGAAGTCCGGCGAGCAGGACGTCCAGATCGCGCCGAGGCTGGCGGTGGCGAGCAGGCCGATCAGGGCCTGCGGTGAGTTAGGCAGGTACGCGGCGACGCGGTCGCCTCGGGTGACCCCGAGGTCGACAAGTGCGGCCCGCAGCATGGCGACCTGCCGGTCAAGCTCGCCGTAGCTCAGGCTGCCGTCGTGGCCAGCCTCGGACCGGTAGATGATCGCCGTCCGGTCCGGGTCCGTGCTGGCCGCCCGGAGTGCGTTGCGCGCGTAGTTCAGCGTCGTCCCTGAGAACCAGGTGACGTCCGGCATCGGCCCGCCAGCTAGTACCGGCCCGTCACCGCGGGTACCGAGAACGCCGAAGTAATCCCAGATCGATGACCAGAACTCGGCTGGCTGGTCGACCGACCACTGCCATAGCCGCGAGTAGCCTGCGCCGCTGCCGCCGGTATCGACGCCGCGCTGGCCGGCCAGCCAGCGGCGGTAGTCCGTGATCCTGGCCCGCTCGATGTCCGCGTCGCCGGGGGTAGAGAGAGTAGCGCCGTAGCCGCGCCCTGCAGGCAGTTCGGTGTCCTGCGCCATCGAGTGCACCCGCCCCACTTCACAGCCCGGTCGACATTGACCTGGACGTTTATACCAGTATGAAATTTCTGGCGGCGCCGGCCCCGAGAAGCCGGTTTCCCGCCCTCGGATCAGCCAACCCGCCGATCATCTCGCTGATATCGGCGCAGCGCCACCAGCGCCCAGATGGCCTCAACCACGCCGAACGGCCAGGCTCCCGACGCGAAGCCGTAGCTGCTGGCCAGCAGGCAGCCGACCGCGAACGCGAGCACGAACCGCCGGTGCCGGTCCTCGAGCGCGTACATCGTCATCATGAACGTCAGCGCCAGCACCCCGTAGGCGGTCAGCCCCCAGCCGCTCACAGGCTGATCGCCGCGACGACGCGGGAGGTGTCGGCCAGGTCGACAAGGACGGAATCGGCACCGGCGTCGCGCAGTTCGGCCAGGCTCGACCGGCCGCTGGCGACACCCACGCAGCGGACGCCGCCGACCCTGGCCGCGGCGACGTCACGCACCGAGTCGCCCACGTAGACCGCGCTGCCGGGAGCTAGCTGCACCCGGTATTTCTCCGACGCCTTGGCCAGCGTCCGCAGGATCTGGGTGCCCTTGGGATAGGCGTCGGATCCGAATCCGCCGATGCCGAGATCGAGGTAGCCGTCGAGCCCGAACGCGTGCAGCTTCTGCGCCGCGTTCTGCCTGATCGTGCCGGTGAGCACGGTCTGGATCACGTTCGGCAGCCGGGACGCGGCCGCCAGGGCCTCGCGAGCGCCGGGGAGCACGCGGCCTTGCCTTGGCAGCAGGTCCGCCCTGGCGCCGAATGCCGCCGCCAGTTCGCTTGAGTAGCGGGCGAGCAGCTCACCGTCTTCGGGCGGACCCGAGCCGGGCAGTGCCTGGTTGAGCGCCAGGGACTCGAAGAAGATCTCCGAGTCGCTGGCACCGGCTAGCTGCGGCAGCGCCACCAGCGGGCGGCCGGTGACCCGCCTGAAGGCCTCCGCGTAGGCATCGCGGGAAACCCTGGCCACGTCTACCAGGGTCAGGTCGATGTTCCACAGGATCAGGCGGTGGATAACGAGCCTCCGGTGCATATTCTCGTCGGGCGGCGAGCAGGCGATGAGGCCCGTTGCTACCCGATCCTCCGCAAAGTACTACAGCGTGTGGCTAGCCCATGTGCGGATATCGATAGTCGGTCGGCGGCGCGAATGTCTCCTTGATCGTCCGGGCGTTGACCCAGCGGGTCAGGTTGAGAATCGATCCGGCCTTGTCGTTGGTGCCGCTGGCGCGCGCGCCGCCGAAGGGCTGCTGGCCGACCACGGCGCCGGTCGGCTTGTCGTTGATGTAGAAATTGCCTGCCGAGAACCGCAGCGCGTCCGTCGCGGCGGCGATCGCGGTCCGGTCGGTGGCGATGATCGATCCGGTCAGCGCGTACGGCGCGACGTCCGCGGCCTGGTCGAGCACGGCCCGGTAGTCGGCGTCGTCGAAGACGTGCACGGCCAGGATCGGGCCGAAATATTCCGTGGTGAACACCTCGTCGGTCGGATCTGTGCATTCGAGCACGGTCGGCCGCACGAAGTAGCCGTGCGTCGCGTCGGCGGTACCGCCTGCCAGGACGGACACAGCCGGGCGGGACCTGGCCCTGGCCAGGGCATCGGAGTGCCTGGCGAAGGCACGCTCGTCGATGACGGCACCCATGAAGGCTGACAGGTCGGCCGCGACGTCGCCCATGGTCAGTGACTCGGTGGTGGCGACGAAGGAGTCCTTCATCGCGGCCCACACGCTGCGCGGGACGTAAGCCCGCGAGGCCGCCGAGCACTTCTGCCCCTGATACTCGAACGCACCGCGCAGCAAGGCGGCGGTGAGCACGTCGGGGTCGGCCGAGGCATGAGCGATAACGAAGTCCTTGCCGCCGGTCTCGCCGACCAGTCGCGGATAGCCGCGGTAGCCGGAGATGTTCTCCCCGACCGTCCGCCACAGGTGCTGGAAGGTGCCGGTGGAGCCCGTGAAATGGATTCCGGCCAGGTCCGGGTGCGGAATCGCCATCCGCGAGATCGCCTGCCCGTCCCCCGTCACCATGTTGATCACGCCCGGCGGCAGGCCGGCCGCCTCGAGCAACCGCATCAGGAAGTGCGCCGAGAACTGCTGAGTTGGCGACGGCTTCCACACCACCACGTTGCCGAGCAGCGCCGGCGCGGTGGCGAGGTTGGCGGCGATGGAGGTGAAATTGAACGGGGTGATCGCGAGGACGAAGCCTTCAAGCGGCCGGTACTCCATCCGGTTCCAGGTGCCTGGCCCCGACGATGGCTGCTCGGCGAGCAGGCGCCTGGCGAAGTGGACGTTGAACCGCCAGAAATCGATCAGCTCGCAGGCCGCGTCGATCTCGGCCTGGTAGACCGACTTGGACTGGCCGAGGATGGTCGCCGCGTTGATGGTGGCGCGCCAGGGCCCGGCCAGCAGTTCGGCGGCGCGCAGGAAGATCGCGGCGCGGTCGTCGAACGACAGCTCGCGCCAGCCGGGCGCGGCCAGGTGCGCGGCCTCGATCGCCGCAGCCACGTCCTCGTCCGTGGCCTGGCCGATGCGGCCCAGCATGTGCGCGTGGTTGTGCGGCTGGACGACGCTTCGCCACTCACCTGCGCCCATCCGCTGCAGGCCGCCGACCGTCATGGTGAGGTCGATGCGCTCGCCGGATAGTTCCTTGATCTTGCTTTCGAGTGCGGCGCGCTCGGGGCTGCCAGGCGCGTAGGTCCTGACGGGCTCGTTGGCCGGAGCGGGAACACTGGTGACGGCATCGAACACGGATCACTCCCATGACTCGACAAAGGCGTACGACGCTGTACGACTGAGGCCGCGTGTGCTACGGAGTCTCGTCGGCTTTCATCGTCCCACGAACGCGGCAGCCTGGGCAGGCCGGCCTTGAGCCAGCAGGCGGGCGGTCAGCGAGCAGCAGCGCACTCAGCCGATCAGGTAGATCAGCTCCTGCGTGGCGTACCAGAGCAGTTCGTGACCTTCGGCGCTGTCGACGACGAACTTGGCATCCCCGTCCCCGGCGTCGGCGGCGGGCAGCGCCGCCGACGCCGCGTCGATGTCCTGTGCGGCGTCGAGGTCGTCGACGTGTCCGGAGACCACATCGGCTAGCTCGACCGGAAGCGTCACGGTGACCTGCCCGGGAGTGTCGAGTCCGTTGCGGATGGTGATCATCTGCTCGGGTAGCTCGGCCGCGAGCACGACCCTGCGCCTTGGTGCCTTGGTGTCGGCGTGCAGCATCCGCAGGGACGCGCGGGCTGCCTGCATCATCGCGGCGTACTCGAGCTCTTCGAGGCCACCGTTCGAATACCACTCGCGCAGCGCCGGAGTGACCGCGAATCCCGGCACGGGTGCCGGTCCCAGCTGCCCCGCTACCAGCGCAGACCCCAGCGCCGCCAGCGTGGTCGGCAGGTAGACGCGCATGAGGTCCCCAGGTGGTGCACCGCAGGTGTGAATGGCTAACCCCACGCGCCTGGCCGGCAGCAGCGGGGAGTGCTACGAAGTCTGCCACCTCTTGCCGTTGCGCGACCGGCGACCGGCGAATCAGTCAGATTCGTCAACGCCACGCGTCGAGCAGGTCTTGTGGCGAGAAAGTGGTAACTTCTGCCGTATCGACGCCGGCCCGGGCGACGGCAACGAGCGGAGTGCGCTCATTGGCCCCGGGAAGCTTCGTCCGGTGCACGACCAGCCGAGCAAGGTCATGGCGATCGAAGGGCCGGCTCTCCAGCCACTTGATGGAGCCCACCGCGGTGATGACCCGCGCGATGGGCTCGCGGTCAGCGCAGACAATATCGATCTCCGGGTCGTTGGTTCGGGTCCAGTAACCACCGATAGCCCCGGTGCTGGCCGGCAAGGCACCGGCTCTCATCCGGCGCAATGACTCGCGGATCACAGGTTCGATGGCGCGCCCGCGCCAAGACGTCCAGGTTCGGTCGATCCGGCTGAGCACAAGATCGCCACGGCCCCGCTCGATCTCAGACAGGTAAGGCCCGAGAAACGCGAGCCAGAAGCGCAGGTGAGGCTCGGCAATGGAGTACCGGGTCTCCCTGGAGGGCCGAGTTGACAGTGGTGTTTCGGCCAGGATGATCCGCTTGTCAGACAGCAGGCGCAGCGAGCGGGTCAGGGTCGCGCTTGGCATGTCGCCCGCCGCCCGGCCGACCAGAGTATGCGTGCGCTCTCCGGACCCGATCGCACCCAGCACCAGCCGAGCCTGTACCTCCTCGGGGAACTCAGCCGCGAGAGAGCGCTCGCCGCTGACGAGCAGCGCCGACGTCGGGTCCGACACAGCGTCCGCGAGGTAGTCCCGGACCGGAGTGGCATGAGGCCACTCGTCAAGAACGAGCGGTAGGCCACCCGAGACGAGGTAGGCGTCGAAAGCATCCGCAGCGGGCAGGCCAAGCATGTCCACCACGTCGGCAGGGCTGAGCGGCGGCACTATCATGACTGCGCCCCGCTGGTGGAACGGCCTGCCGTACTCGTTCAGCGTCTCCATCATGGCCAAGTCCGAGCCGATGCACAGGATGAGCACTGGCTTACGTGAGATCTCCCTGTCGAAAGCAGTCTGCAGGCTTCCCTCGAAGCCTGGGTCATTGCTGATCAGGTACGGCATCTCATCGAGCACGACAATGCTGGGCCGGTCATCAGGCAGGGCCGCGGCGAGCAGAGACAGCGCCGCATTCCAGTCTGCCGGGCTCTGTCGGTCGAACAGCCGCGCTCCGCTCAGCGAACTTGCCGCGGCAGCCTGAGCAAACTGGCGCAGGTCCACCTCTGCTGACCGCTGAGCCGAGGCGGTGAAGAACAGAAAAGGCACGCCAGCCCGGTCGATGAACTCCTCAGCAAGTCGGGACTTGCCGACTCGGCGCCTGCCGCGGATCAGAATCGCCCGGCCTGGCCGTCCCGCACGGCCTCCGGCTCTGACCCGTGCCAGTTCGCGCTCGAGGAGCGAGAGCTCCCGCTGTCGGCCGATGAAGCTGTCCATTCCAGATCACCTTCACTGATGATTGCTTCATTGACGAAGGTATCATCAGTGAAGGTGTCGCCTACGACAGCGTTGCGGCCGCAAGGCTCCTCATGCTCTCGGAGAGTTCGGGGAGAGCAGGCCGACGACTTCGGCGACGGCCGCGTCGAGGGATTCGTGCTCCCAGAGCCGGACGACGGTCCACCCTGCCCCGGTCAGAGCGGCGTCAGCGGCCCGGTCGCGCTCGACGTTCCGGCGCAGCTTGGGTTCCCAGTACCAGGTATTCGCCGCCGGCTGGGTGCCGTGTTCGGGGCAGCAGTGCCAGAAGCAGCCGTCGACGAAGACGGCGACCTTGCGCGCGGTGAACACGATGTCCGGCCGCACCCGGACCCCGCCAGCGAGATCAAGCCGGTAGTCCTTGCGGTACCGGTAGCCGAGCGCGTGCAGGGCCCGCCGCAGCGCGAGCTCCGGCTTGGTGTCCGTCCGCCGGTTGGCTTTCATGTTCGCCGACCGGCCAGTGCTGGACGGATGCGGATACCTGGCCCGCGCGCTCGTAGCACCCGGCGGCTGCTCAGCCGCCGCAGCCAGTGCCTCATCCGCCACGGCATCCAAGGCTAGTCGCCAGGCATGAGCTGGAGCCCGGGATCCAGCTTCTGCCGCGACCTGGCTCCGCCCGGCCTAAGCACCAGCGAGTGAGTCACCGAGCAAGGCTGACAGTTCAGCCCTGGTGAGCAGCGGCTCCTGGTGGTGCACCGTCCCCATGCCCAGTCCCTGCGCAGCCAGGATGTTGCCTTCGACGTCGTCGACGAACACGCATTCGGCGGCCGACAGCCCCAGCCGGTCGACCGC
>DASWAA010000193.1:0-2131 GCA_036391385.1 Streptosporangiaceae bacterium | reverse complement strand
CGCCGGCCAGCTGACGTTCCAGGTCACCAGGGCGAGCGTCTCGGCCAGCGTGCCGAGCCCGACGGTGCGGAACATGGCGGTGAACACGAAGAACATCGCGACGCCGAAGATCAGCTCCGGGATCACGTAGGACAGGATCATGACGAAGTTGAAGGTCGAGGCGATCGGGCCGCGCCACCTGTTGATCCCCAGCGCGAACGCGACACCGAGCGGCACCGCGATCAAGGTGGCGTAGATCGACAGCCGCAGCGTCTGGGCGACTGCGGCGTGCAGGTCGGGGTTCCACCAGACCGAGTTCACATGGTCGCCGAAGTACCAGCGCCAGGAGAATCCCTGGAAGTTGCTCTGCGAGCGTCCGTTGTTAAAGGAGAACAGGACGGCCAGCACGACCGGGACCAGCGACCAGATCAGGTAAAGCCAGGTGAACGTCTCGAGGAACCACGGGTGCCGCCACGGATTGCTCCGCGGCCAGAGCCGGCTGATCCCGGCACGGGGTGCGGCGCTGGCGGCAGGACCGGCGGCGGTCGTCGCGGTCACATCGCCTCCCGCGACGTCCGGTTAGTCGCGATGACGTAGTAGATCATCGGCACCAGCAGGACCAGCAGGAAGAGCAGCGAGAAGACCGCGCCCTCGCCCTGCAGGCCGTTCGCGCTGAGCCGATCGTCGATCTCGTTGCCGATCATCCTGGTGCCGGTCGCGCCCGACAGCAGCTGGTTGGTGAAGTAATCGCCGAGCATCGGCAGCACGGTGATGAGCATCCCGGTCAGAATCGCCTGTCGCGAGAGCGGCAGCGTCACCTTGACGAAGGTACGGAAGCGGCTGAGGCCAAGGTCACGGCCGGCCTCGATCAGGGCCGGGTCGATCCGGTCAAGGCCGGCATAGAGCACGAGGATCAGGTACGGGATGTAGCCGTAGACCAGGCCGAGGATGACGGTCAGACCGAGCCCGCCCAGCCAGTCGACCGGCTGGTGAGCTGGCTGGTGCAGCAGCAACTGGACAAGCCTGTTCAGGTGCAGCAGCGACAGGCCCTGGTTGAGGTAACCGTCGGTCTGCAGGAGGCCGACCCAGGCGAGCATCCGCATCATGTAGCTGATCCAGAACGGTGCGATCAGCAGTACCAGGAATAGGCCCTTGCGCCGTCCGGCAAACCTGGCGACGAAATAGGCGGTCGGATAGGCGATCAGCAGGGACAAGATCGAGGCGATGGCGACATAGACCAGCGTCCTGATGATGGTCGGGCCGATCCCGCCCATGTCGTGCATCGCCGTGGAGAAGCTCGCCGAGTTCCAGTGCAGCGGGTTCCAGACCGCGACCGGGTAACCGAACACCTGGTTCACGTAGCCGCCCGCGATCGCCAGGATCGCGTAGAAGGGCACGATGAACAAGACGATCAGCCAGATGATGCCGGGCGCGGCCACGGCGGCCCAGAACAGCCGGTGCGGCTCACCGGACATCCGGGACCGCCGCGACTGCGGGGTCCGGGTCAGGGACGAGAGCGCCACGAGGCCGCCTACGCGCTCTTAGCCTGGAGCCAGGCCTGCTCCCAGAGGGCGGTCGCGGTGACCGGGATCTGCAGTTCCATCACGCCGCGCCGGAAGTACGACGGCAGCACCGTGGTGGACATCAGGTTCTTCGGCAGCAACTGCTCCTTGACCAGCAACTCGGGCGTGATCCCGCTGATCGGCTGCATGTAGCCGGTGTAGCTGTAGTTGTTCAGCGCGTTGTGCTGGTCGAGCAGGTAGTTCTGGAACAAATGCGCGAGCACCGGGTTCTGCGCGCCGCGCAGGATCGCGATCAGGTCGTTGCCGACCGGCCCCTTGCCGTCCGGCGGGAACCAGTAACCGACGACGTCGACCTTCGCGCCGCCCTTCATGTAGTACTGCGCGCTCGCGATGTCGCCGGACCAGGCGTGATGGATCCAGATCTGGCCGCTGGGGATATAGGCGTAGTCGTTGTTGTCGATGTGCACGTTGGTCAGGTGCGCGAGGTCGACGAGCGACTGGCCCGCCGCGCTGATCTGGGCCGGGTTGGTGGTGTTCAGGTCGAAGATCCCGGCCTTCATCAGCGCGAGGCTGATGCCCTCCCTGGCGTCGTCCAGGATCGCGACCTTGTCCTTGTACTTGCCCTGCCA
>DASWAA010000192.1:0-2836 GCA_036391385.1 Streptosporangiaceae bacterium | reverse complement strand
TTGTGGAGGTGGCGGGAATCGAACCCGCGTCCTTCCGTACCTCACCAGGGCTTCTCCGGGCGCAGCCTGCTCTGCTTTTCTCAGCCCCGGCGGTCATGCAGGCAAGCCGCCGAACAGGCTCAGTCGCTGTTTGATGTCCCGATTAGCCCCGCGACCGGGCTAACCGGTTGATCCTCCTAGCTGACGCCAGCGATCGGGCCGGAGGAACTCCCGGACTGACGGTCTCTAAGCTCGCTTAGGCAGCGAGGGCGAGACTAGTGCGCGATGTGTTGGCACTTATTTTTTGCGGCAACAGGATTTGCGAGGTCATCACCGCAACCCTCGGCCCGCTTCCCCTGGATCAACTACAGAAGTCGAAGCCAGTCACCCCCTATGCAGTTTTGACTGATCCTACACACCTGGCGGACACCGGCATACCTGGTCGATGCGCCGCACTGCTGGCCGGATCAGTGCCTAGGAGAACACGAGGCAGCGGGAAAGCATTCCCTTAGCAGACCCGTAGCGACCCCGGACAGGCGAAACGCCCGGGAGATCATCGCCGCCCCCCGCGGCGTGCATCTCAACCGGGCGTTGCCATGGTTGATGAGAAAGCCCCTGCGAGCGCTGGCGGTGGCCGAGACGCGCTCGCAGGGGCTTTGACCGGCAGGGTCGGGGCCGGTCCCAATGGCCCGGGCCTCCCCCGAGATGAGGCCCGGTTCTCATCACGACGGCTGGGCCGCAACCCCCCAAGCGGCAGACCAGCCTCACAATGTAAGACGCCTCACAGTTGCTGTTAGGTTGCTCTGTGTGATCATTTTTCTCAGGACTTCGTCAGGACCCATCCCGTGGACTCCCCGAGTTAAGCGCTCTCGACCCCGACTTTGTGCCCCCGCACCAGGGACGAACCGGGATTTAGGAGCTGACCCGCAGGGCCGCGGCGAAGTTGTGCGCGATGCTGACCGCAGGCTGGAAGGCCGCCCCCCGCGAGAAGGCCAGGATGGCGAACGCTACGTCACCGCGATAGCCGACGAACCAGATCGCCCTCAGTCTGTGGTGCCCGAATATCTGAGCGCTTCCCACCTGGCCCGAGACCGTGGCGCCCGGCACCCGCGCACCTTGCGCCACGCCTGAGGTAACGGTCTGCGCCATCAACTGCTGTATCTGCATGATGACGTTGCTCGTCAGCGCGCCCTTGGGCGCCTGTCTCGGCTCCGATTCGCCGACGACCAGCGACGGCTGGTGCCAGGACCCGGAATCCACGGCCCCGGCGACGAGTGCCATGTCAAGGGGGCTGACTCGTACGGTCCCCGTTCCGATCATGTCAGCCGCACGCTCGCCCGAGTTGCCGGGACTCGGCGCGCGCATACTGCCGGTGAAGGGTGCAGGCTGGATCGGCAGCTGCCACGCCACCCCGATGCCGAGCCGCTGGGCCGTATCGGCAAGAGCGGATGACGACTGCAACGGCAGCGCAAGCGCTGGAAACGCCGTGCTGCACGCGTGAGCGAAGTCAACGCTGAACTTCCTCGCGCCCAGCTTCACCGTCGGCACGTTGGAGAAGGTCTGCCCGCCGAAGCGGAGACTCTGTCGGTTACACGGTATGGGAGTATTCGCGCTGAAATGGGGCAGGGCCGAGAACACCGCTGCCGTCGAGACGATGGTGAAGGACTGACCGGGCTGGTACCGGCCGGCCAGCGGGCTCACGGCCGGCATACCGCCAGCCTGATGGCCGGCGACAGCCAGGATCTGGCCGGTACCCGCCCGCACTGCGACGATCGTCGCCGAGAACGGCAGGTTGGCGAGCGCGTTCCGCGCGGCCTGCTGCATGCCCCCGTCGATCGTCGTCCGGACAGGAGTACCCGCCTTGCCCTGCCATCTCTGCAGGACCCGGACGAGCCGCCCGGCCGAGTTCTGGACGATGACCTCAGTGGTGGGCGTTCCCGCCAGCGTCGACTGGAAGGCCTGCTGCAGCCCGGTCAGGCCGACCGTGGTGCCGGGGCGGTAGGGGTCACCGGCGGTGACCAGTACTCTGGCCGCCTCGGTTCCGACCGTTCCAGTCAGTACCGGGGCCGCACTGCTGAACAGCGGCTCGATCCTCCGGCGGTACCTCAGGTCAGGCACGCCGCGCAGTTTCGCGCGCAGCTTGCTGAACGTGCGCGGCTGGAACTTGAACAGCTCGAGGAACGAATTCGGCGGCGCGGCCACGATCTGCGCGCGCATCTCGTCGGCCTGGGCGGCAGCCAGTCCGGTCACCTTGGCCAGAGCGTTGGCCGTGACCTCGGGTTTGCGGACCTGGTCGGGTACGACACCGACCTCCATCAGCGGCCACGCGGGGATCAGCGACTTGCCTGCGGCGTCCACGAGCGGCGCTCGCCCCGGCACCGTCGTGAGTACGGCTAGCCGGTCACCGGGACCAAGACCTGGAGTGATCACCGAAGGCGACCACTGCACTTGCCAGCCTGAATCACCATGGCGGCGCAGGGTGAACTGGCCACGGTACTGCCAGGGCCGCCCGCCGCGGCCAAGGTCATACGATGCGTGGAAGTAGGCCTGAGCGGTGCTGCCGTGGACGCTGATGTCGCCCATGCTGATGACCAGATCCTCGGCGCCAAGCTGACTGTAGGCGTTCTTGAGCGCCCGGGCCACGGTGACTGGGTTACCGGTGGTCAGCTTCGCGGCCCCGGCGTAGTCGCCGACCTGCCAGGCCAGCAGGAAATCCCTGACGCTGACGGTGACCGAGGGCGCGGACTTGCTGATGCCAGTGACAACGGCAACGATGCCCACGATCACCACGCATAGCGCGGCCACAGGCTTGACCGGCACACCCCCGAGCCGACCGCGGCTCTTCGGCGATCTGGGA
>DASWAA010000191.1:0-3994 GCA_036391385.1 Streptosporangiaceae bacterium | reverse complement strand
CGCCGTATGCCGGAACCGAGTGCCCTCCATGTGGTCGTACTTCACCTCGACCACTCGCTCGGGGCGCACCGGGACGAACGACAGGTCCTTGCCCGCGTTCCACCGGCTCGTCTCTGAGTCCCGGGGCTGACGGGTGCCAGGGGCGCGCTCGGCCCCGGCGTGCGCGGCCCAGTTCCACGGATGTCCATCGAACGTGGTGACCAGCGGCTGGAATTCGGCGAACAGTTCCTTGCGCCTGGCCATCGGGAACGCCCCGATCACTCCGATGCTGGCGAGCTTTCCGTCATCGGTATACAGGCCGAGCAGCAGCGAGCCGACGGCGTCGGTGGCACCCTTGTGCAGCCGGTAGCCGGCCACCACGCAGTCGGCGGTCCGCTCGTGCTTGATCTTGAACATGGCTCGCTTGTCCGGCTGGTAGGTGCCGTCCAGCGGCTTGGCGATGACTCCGTCGAGCCCGGCCCCCTCGAACTGGCTGAACCAGACCTGAGCGAGCCCGGCGTTCGTGGTCGCGGGCGTGAGGTAGACCGGCGGCCTGGCCTGCGCTAGCGCCCGCTCAAGCGCCTCCCGCCGGGCGGAGAACGGCTCACCGGTGTAGTCCGTGTCGTCGAGCGCCAGCAGGTCGAACGCGACGAACGCCGCCGGGGTCCGCTCGGCCAGCAGTCGTACCCGGCTGTCGGCGGGGTGGATGCGCTGCAGCAGCGCCTCGAAATCCAGGCGGCGGCCGTCGGCGTCGGGTATGACTATCTCCCCGTCGATAACGCAGCGCTCGGGCAGACTCGCCAGCACGGCCGTGACGATCTCGGGGAAGTACCTGGTCATCGGCCGCTCGTTCCGGCTGCCGATCTCGACCTCGTCGCCATCGCGGAAGACGATCGAGCGGAAGCCGTCCCACTTCGGCTCGTAGCTCATCGCCCCGCCAGGGATGGTGGCGACCGACTTGGCCAGCATGGGTGCGACCGGGGGCATCACGGGTAGGCGCATGGGTTCCATCTTCCACCCGCACGCCTGCACCGTGCTCGCCCTATCGGGCTCGCCATACCGCCGTGCCCTTGACGAGCGGGGCTCAGCGGCGTAGGACAGTGCCCACAGACCGGCAGGTAACGCGCCTGACGGCCCCCCTGAGCCGGCCCCGCGATCAGCTTCCGCACGGGCCGGATCACCCACCGATTGGCAGGTGCCCGTGCGGAGTCAACTTGAGCGCTCACGTCCCTGGCTGGCGCTGCTCGGCCTCGCCCTGACCGCGGCCTTCCTCCTGCCGCCCGCGGCGACCCTCGCCAGGCAGTACGTATTCGCCCAGGTCGTGCAGTTCGCCGTGCTGGCCCTGGTGGTGCCCGCGCTCGTTGTGCTCGGCGCTCCCTGGCGGCTGACCCAGGCAGGCAGCCGGCTCGCCGAGCGGGCGGCGAACGCCCGGTCGCACCGGCAGGGCGCCGCGCGCGCCTGGGTCGTCCTGGTCGGCTACATCGCGATCGCCCTGGCCTGGCGGCTGCCGGTGACCGTGGACGCGCTGGTGCGCACGCCGGTTCTGGTGCTCGCCGAAGCCGTGACGCTCATCCCGGCGGGCTGCGCGCTGTGGCTCGAGCTGGTCGAGTCGCCGCCGTTCCTGCCCAGGATCTCCCGGCCGCAGCGGGCCGCGTTCGCCGCGCTGCCGATGTGGGCGCTGTGGGCGGCCGCCTACATCCTGGGGTTCTCGCAGTCCACCTGGTTCACCGCGATCTCGCACGCTGGCCACGGGCTCGGGACGATCGCTGACCAGGAAATCGGGGCCGGCCTGCTCTGGGCGATTCCCGGGCTCTGCTTCGTTCCGGTGGTGTATGTCGCGCTGATCACGTGGCTGCGGGATACCGCGAATCCGGACGACGAGTTTCGCGAGGTTAGCGACGCGGAGGCCGGGGCTGGCCTGGCTAGGCCACGGCCACCACGAGGCTGGCGATAGCCACCAAGTAGTAGTGTCCGCCTTGCGGATTTTGGTGAGCCTACCGACAAGGGGACAGGCGCGTGACGAGCGTTAACGACGCGGTGCCGCCAGCCGGCACCGAGCCGTCGATCATCTCGGTCGAGCATCGCGGCATCGAGTACGTCCCGCTGGCCGAGCGCTGGGGGACGCCGGCGGGCCTGTTCTGGATGTGGGCGGGCGCCATCTGGAACGTCGAGTTCCTCGTATACGGCGTGCTCGGAACCGTCGTATTCGGCCTGTCGTTCACCCAGTCCCTGATCGTCATCCTGGCGGGCAACCTGACCTATGCGCTCACCGGGCTGGCCAGCCTGCAGGGGCCGAAGGCGGGGACGACGTGCTTCGGGATCAGCCGGGCACCGTTCGGACCGCGAGGCAACCGCGTCCCTTCGCTGTTCAACTGGGTCACTCAGGTGGGCTTCGAGATCGAGGGCATCGCCCTGATCGTGTTCGCGGCCATCGCGCTGGCTGGCGAGGCGGGCCTGCGGCCCGTGCCGGCCTGGCTCAAGGTCGTGTTCCTGGTCGCTGCCGTGGCCGTCCAGGCGGTGCTGCCGGTACTCGGGCATGCGGCCGTGCTCAAGGTGCTGCGGCTGCTCGCGATCCCGTTCGTGGCGCTGTTCGCGATCATGGGGGTCTTCGTCGCGCACCGGTACACGGCCGGACCGCCCAGCGCCAGCTGGGGCGCGATGACCGTCTTCCTGGCGCTGGTGATCGCGGCGGGCGGCCTTGGCTGGACCGAGAACGCCAACGACTACTCGCGGTACCTGCCGCCGGCGACGAGCAAGCGCCGGATCGTCGTCGCGGTGACGCTCGGCTGCATGATCCCGTCGGTGCTGCTCGAGGTACTCGGCGCCGGTCTTGGAAGCGAACTTCCCAAGTCTGCCCAGGGCAGCGTGACCGGGCTGACGGCGGGATTCCCCGGCTGGTTCGTGGTGCCGTACCTGGTCTTCGCGATCCTGCAGCTGTTCGCGATCAACACCCTCGACCTGTACTCCTCGGGAGTGACGCTGCAGTCGATCGTGCCCAGGCTGCACCGGATCGCCTGCGTCGGCATCGACACCGTGATCTGCCTTGGCATCGCGGCCTACGCGATCTTCTCGTCTCGCTTCTACCAGCTGCTGTCTGACTTCCTGCTGCTCATCATCGTCTGGCTCGGCCCGTGGTGCGCGATCTACCTGGTCGACTCCTGGCTGCGGCGCAACAGGTACGACCCGGCATCCCTGCTCGCCCCCAGTGGCGGGCTGTATTACCGGGCCAGGGGATTCTCCTGGCCGGCTCTGATCGCGCAGGCTGCCGGGATGGTAGCCGCGGCCCTCTGGCTGAACGCCTACCCGCCGTACGTGGGGCCGATCGCCAGCCGGATCGGCGGTTCCTTCGGATCTGACTTCAGTGTCTTCCTCGGGCTGATCGTCGGCGGCGCCGTGTACTGGCTGCTGGCAAGCTGGACGGTACGGGCCGAGGGAGACCTGACCGCCGCGCCGGTCACCTAGCGAGTCAGCCTTCTGGCGGATGCGAATCAGCACGGCGGCTGACGCGCCGCAGGCGCTTCGTCGGTGACACTAGCCGCTGACCGTGCACAGCACTGCGGAAGGAACACCATCATGGCGCAGCCGCGAACTCCCGCTCTGCCCCGAGGCCAGCTCGCTGCCCTGCTGATCATCGTCCTGGCCAACTACCTCGCGCAGGTCCCGTACGCGCTTGACCTGTACGGCACGCACGTCAGCGGGCGCGGGCTGATCTTGCTGGCCCTCACGCTGGCCTGGTTCCTGACCGGAGTGGTGCTGAACCAGAAAGGCCGTCAGGCCGGGCACTGGCTGCTCTTCAGCTTCCTGGTCACGGAGTTCGCCTTCTACTTCCACGGCCAGATCCTCGGCATCGCCAACGGCTACGGCCTGGTCTACCTGCTCGTCCACGCCCACGACACGATCGTCAGGTGGGTCTTTGTCGTCGGCGACATCAACTTCGCCGCGGCCGGCTACTTCGCGCTCTACCTGCTCCGCCGCCGCAAGCTATCCGCCGAGGAGGTCACCCGCCGTGCTGACT
>DASWAA010000190.1:0-2430 GCA_036391385.1 Streptosporangiaceae bacterium | reverse complement strand
GGCCGGCCAGGTCGTCGGCCTGGTCACGCAGGCGCTGCCGCTGCTGGCGCCGGAGCGGCCGCTCACCTGGATCAGCGGTCCGTCGGCGACCAGCGATATCGAGCTCGACCGGGTGCAGGGCGTGCACGGTCCGCGCACGCTGGAGGTGATCCTGGTCGGCTAGCGGGCCGGTCGGCTAGCCGCCCGGCCGGGCCTCGGCGCGCCAGCGGCCGCCCTGGCGGGTGATCGTGAGCGGGTGGGCGAAGCAGCTGCTGACCAGATCGCTGGTGAGCACATCGCCGACCGGGCCGGCGCCCAGGAGCTGGCCGTCGCGGAGCAGCAGGGCGTGGGTCGTGCTGGACGGCAGCTCTTCCAGGTGGTGGGTGACCAGTACGGTCGCAAGCCCAGGCTGGGCGTCGCGCAGCTGGTCGATGCTGGCGAGCAGCTGCTCGCGCCCGGCGACGTCGAGTCCCGCTGCGGGCTCGTCGAGCAGCAGCACGCGAGGCTGGCCCATCAGGACCCGGGCGATGAGCGTCCGGGCGCGTTCGCCCTGGGATAGCTGCAGCCAGCGGGCACCGGCCAGCCGGGCCAGGCCGAGTACCGCTAGGACCTCCTCGGCCCTGGCCTGGTCGGCCGCGGTGGGCACCCACCGGGCGGCCGGCTCGATCGTTCCGGTCGCGCCGGTTAGCACGACCTCGCGCACGGTCCTGGCCGCCTGCACCGGGTGGTGCGAGCTGGCCAGGGCAACCTGCGGCCGCAGGGTGAACACGTCCACCCGTCCGAGCCGGCTGCCCAGGATGTCGACGTGCCCGCGGGTCGGATGGGCGTAGGTCGCGAGCAGGCGGAGCAGGGTGCTCTTGCCCGCCCCGTTCGGGCCGAGCAGCGCCCACAGCTCACCGCTGCGCACCGCGAAGCTGACCTGGTCGAGCAGGAGGCGGCCGCCCCGTACCAGGTCGACGTCGTCGGCCCGCAGTACGACATCAGGATCGGCAGCGGTGATCGGCAGGGCCACGGTGACCTCGGGTTTCTGACAGGGGCTCGTTGCGCTGCAACGACGGTATGTCATCGGCGCCGCGAGCCGTACCGGGCATCCGGAGTAGTAGTTAACTTGACGGCTAACTAACTGAGTGGTTAAATACCACGCGGAGACCCGAGGAGGCCGACGTGACGGTGCCGCCCGATCAGCTCGATGCGACGTTCACCGCGCTAGGCGACCCCACCCGGCGCGCCATCGTCGCCCGCCTGGCCAGGGGGGACGCCACGGTGAACGAGCTCGCGGCACCGTTCGACATGACCCTGCCCGCGATTTCCAAGCACCTCAAGGTGCTCGAGCGGAGCGGTCTCATCTCGCGCACCAGGCAGGCACAGTTCCGCCCCTGTCACCTGGAGCGTGACGCGCTCGACTCGGCGGCCAGCTGGATCGAGGAGAACCGGCGGATCTGGACCGAGCGGTTCGACAGGCTCGATGCGCACCTGCGCGACATCCAGGGGGCGCCAGCCCCGCGAGAGGAAGGTTCCGCACATGAGTGACCCGCAGGCGGCCGCGGCCGAACTCGTCTACACCAGGGTCTTCGACGCTCCCCGCGGGCTGGTGTTCCGCTGCATGGTCGACCCGGACCATCTGACGCACTTCTGGGGGCCGGCCGGGACAAGCACGCCGCGGGAGCTGATCACCGTCGACCCGCGGCCCGGTGGCGTCTTCGAGACCGTGATGGTCAGCGACGCCGACGGCAGCCAGTACGCGATGCGAGCGGTCTACGTCGAGATCGACGAGCCGGAGCGGCTGGTGTGGACCGAGCCGGACACCGGAGTGACGACGACCTCGACCTTCCGTGACCTCGGCGGCTCGCGCACCGAGGTCACGATCCACCAGGTGAACGTGCCAGCGGAATTCCGCAGCCCGCAAGCGCGGGCCGGCTTCACGACGTCACTCGACCGCTTCGCGGCCTACCTAGCAACGACCTCCTAGAGAGGAAGTACAGCCATGCTCAGCTCACCAAGGACGCACACCGCCCTCATGACGGAGATCGCCGCGGAACGCCGGGAGCTCGCCGACCTTCTCGGCGGACTTCCTGATCAGGCCTGGGACGCGCCGACGCTGTGCGCCGGCTGGCGCGTGCGTGAGCTTGTCGCCCACGTGACCATGCCGTTCCGGTATTCCGGTGCTCGGTTCGCCGCCGAGCTACTGCGGTCCGGCGGCAACTTCCACCGGATGTCGGACCGGTGCGCCCGGCGCGACGCCGCGATCCCGGCACCGGAACTGGTCCGGGTGCTGAGGGACAACGCGTCCAATCCCTGGCAGCCGCCTGGCGGCGGACTGGCCGGTGCGCTCACGCACGACGTGATCCACGGGCTCGACGTCGTGGTGGCACTGGGCCTGGACCGCAAGGTCCCGGTCGGGCGGCTGCGAGTCGTCCTCGATGCGATCACCGAGCCGAAGGCGGTGCGGCA
>DASWAA010000189.1:0-4401 GCA_036391385.1 Streptosporangiaceae bacterium | reverse complement strand
CCAGCCGCAGCCTCGGCCCGGAGGGCTGCCGATATCGCGACCACGTCATCGAGCATGCTCCGGAGCTCGGCCGAGGTGAGACCGAGCTCGTAGGCCTGATGGTGGCCGGCGCGCGACAGGAGCGCCCATGCATGCACGGCCCGGTGGCTGGTGTCCGGGCTCGCGTAAGCGGTCAGCATCAGCTGCTTCGCCCGCTGCGAGGTGCAGCCGGCGACTGGAGGGCAGACCTGCGTCCAGAACCTGGTCAGCTCCTCCTCGAGCGCGAGGCGGATCAGCCAGGCGCACGCCCTCGGCCAGGTGCCGCGCGCTCCCGGGATCACCTCGGTCAGCAGCCGGTCGGCAGCCGCCAGGTAGGACCCCGGCCGGCTGGACGTCTCGCCCGGGACCGCGGTCATCGCAGCGCTCCGGCCAGCCGCTCGGCGTTCCGGATCATCGCCTTGAGCGCCACCTGGTTCCCGTGCAGCGGTTTCTGGCACTCTTTGTACACGTCCCCGGCCCAGTGGCCGAACTGGCGGTTCAGCCTCGTCATGATCTGGTCACGACCGCCTGCCGAGCCGGACAGGGCCAGCGCCATCAGCGCGCTGAGCGTGCTGGCGGAGGCGATCAGCTCGTCGACGTCCGCGTGCCGCGCGCCGGCCGCCAGGCGCTCGCGCCGGATGCGCTCCTGGCAGGCCGCCTCGATAGCCGACCGGCAGAACCCGGCGATCACCGGCAGCCGCACGGCCTCGGGGATGTCGGGGGTCAGCGCCAGCGACCTGGCGTCGTCGATGTAGCGGGCGACCGGATCGAGGTTCTTGCGCAGCTCGACGACCGACCCCTGCCTGCGGGTGACCTCCCAGATCGTGGCGGCGACCTCCAGCCGCCTGACCGCCTCGGGGAGCCTGTTGTCGTGGGTGAGGACGATGACCTGCCTCGTCGCGGCCAGCGACTCGAGCACCCGGGCAAGCCCGTCGACCTTGGACGGGTCCATGCTGTGCACCGGGTCGTCGATGAGCAGGAACCGGAACGGGCTGTCGTCGGCCGATGCTCTCGGCAGGAACACCGCCAGCCCCAGCGCCTGCATCTCGCCGTGGCTCATCACGGCCATCGCCTGGGTCGCGGTCCCGTCGACCGTCGCCGGGAACATCACCCGCCGGCGGGTGGACGAGCCGTCCAGCCGCATGCCGGAAAGTTCCACGTTGCTCTCCTGGCGCAGCAGCTCCCAGATCTGCTGCGAGCGCTGGGCGAACGGGGCGAGCCTGGCCGCCCGGATCTCCTCGGTGGCTGTCTTCAGCCAGTCCCTGGCAGCGCCGGTCCGGGCCAGCAGCAGGTCGTCGCCCGCGGCCCGGCGAGCCCGGCCGAGCCACGCCTGGAGCGCGGCGGCCGGCTCGCGCCAGGCGTCGTGGCGACGCTGCAGCCAGTCCGCTGCCGCCTGCCTGGCGGCCGTGAACTCCTGATGCAGCGCGGGATAGACCTCCCGGAGCTGGTCCGAAAGCTCCAGAGCATGGCCCTGGCCAGCCTCGGCGCGCAGAACCGCTCCGAGGGTCGCCGGGTCCGCGCCGGTCACGCCCGCAGCGATCTCCTGCCAGGAACCCAGCCGCCTGGACAGCTCGGCGGAGGCCTCGCCGAGCGCCGGTGCCGCGTCGACCGCATCGGCGACGTCCGGCCAGCCAGCGACTGAGGCGGCGAGCGAGGTGACTTCTCGCCGGGCGTCGGCAAGACGCCGGCTCGCCGTGCTGATCTGGTCTGCCTGGGCACGCAGGCCGTCGAGCGACTCGATGGCCCTGGCCCGCCAGGCCTGGTCGAGCTGCCCGGTCGCACACACCGGGCACGGTCCGTCGCCAGCGTCGGCATGCAGCGCGAGTGCCGCCTGCAAGACGTCGGCGACCTGCCGTGCGGCGCGGCTGTCGGTTGTCTCGGCGGCACGCAGCCCTGTCGCCGCGGTGTCGAGCCTGTCGGCCGCCGCTGCCATCAGCGCCGGGTCCGGCATCGACGCGCGGGCCAGCCTCCGGCAGGCGGCCGCGACCGGGTCGGAGCCCGCGTCATCGGTCCTCGCGAGGATCGCGTCGAGCTCGTCCAGGTCTGGCTGCTTCCTGGCCAGGACCGCGGCGGCGGCTCTGGCTCGCTCGTCGTCCACGGCCGTCAGCATGCCGCGCAGCGTGGCCGCGTCTGACCTGAGCTCCCTGAGCCGGTCGCTCACGTCCTTGCGCGCCTGAGTCAGCACCTTGTAGGCGCTGGCGAGCTGATCGAGCCCGAGTATCGGCGCGAGCGCGTCGAACAGCGTGCTCGGCCTGGCCGAGATCAGCCGGCCGAAGTCGCCCGCGGTGAGGAACGGCCGGTAGGTGTCGAGCGCCGTCGCCCAGTCCAGCGCGCCGAGGTCGTCGTAGCGCTGCCCGTTCGCGGTCACGCTGATCGCTGCCTGATCGGGCGCGGCGGCGTCGTCGGCCCAGCTACGGGTGATCCGGACCGGCGCCGCGGAACCGTCGGCCCGCAGGGTGACCTGCACCTGGCAGCCCGCTCCCTGGTGCAGGTTGCGCCAGCCCTCGCGGAACACGCTCTGCTCCGCCCAGCGAGGGCTGCTCCCGGTCAGGCACAGCTCGGCGGCCTCGGCGAAGCTGGACTTGCCGGAGCCGTTGCGGCCGACGATCAAAGTCAGGCCGGGTCCTGGCTGGAGCCGGACGCTGGCGGACGGGCCGACGCCGCGGAACCCGGCGGCGGTGACCGATTCCAGGTACAGCGGCGCAGCGGAAGCCGGCGTCGTTCGGGGCCGCGACGGCGCCGGGCTGTCCTGCCCGGCCAGCGCGGCCACGAGCTGAGCCTCGCCCGAGCAGGCCGCGCGGACGAGCGCGGCGGTCTCCTCCGGCACGCCGTCGTGCGCGAGCCGGTTATCTAGCAGGTCAAGCAGGGGTTCGTCCTGGGGGGAAGACATCAGAACTCCTTGCGCCTAGTTCCAGCCGCTGCCGAATGAAGTCTCGTTGTTGAGCTGAGCGTCGCAGATGTTGTAGCCGCCGCTGGCCACGCCCTGCTTGGTGTAGCGCGTGGTGCCATCGGACACGATCAGCTCGCAGTGCACCGTGCCGTAGCCATTCAGCTGCGCCTGCGCCGAGTAGTACATGGCGTTCGGGTCGTAGCTCATGTGGGCGGTGAATGGCAGGCCGCTGCCCTGCAGGTTGCTTGTGTCGTTGCCGTAGGTGATGTCGGGTGCGCCGGTCCCCCAGAACTTGAAGGTGACCAGGGCGGGTGCGGCGGGCGGAAGCTCCGACGAGCACAGGTCAGACTCCGCGAGCCTGGTGATCTTCTCGGCCTGGCCGCTGGCCAGGCTGGCCCAGTCGCCCTCGGTCAGCTTTATGACCCTGGCCTGGCTCGTTCCGCTGCTGCGGCCGGCGCAGACGGAATTACCGTAGGCCACGATGCTGGCGTCGCTGACCGACGAGCTCAGGCTGAACTGGCCGCGCATGTCGCTGATGAACGACCGCTCCTGGCCGGAGAAGCCGGACTGGCCAGCCGGGCTGATGTTCTTGTGGTGATGGCGCTGGCTGGCCTGCGTCACCACGGGCGGGGCGCAGCCGGAGACGGCCGCAGCGGCCGCCGTGAGCGCGAGCAGGATACGTACTGGCAGTGGGCGCATGTGGAAGACTCTCCTGGGCAAGGGCCGTGGCCTAGCTGGTTGAGCGGACGGGGAGCGGCTCAGCCGCCGTGCGGGCTCGGGACGACGGTTACGAACTGGCCGGACGGGCAGGACACGACCCCGCCCTTGATGACTGGGGTCGACAGGTCCCACGGGGCGAGCACTCCGCTGATGGTGTCGCCGTAGCTGTCGGTAAGCGTGTCGTTCTGCACTTCGCAGAATCCGAGATGGGCCCTGCTGGCGGCTGCCGTCTCCTGCCTGACCGAGCCGATTTCCTTACTCATCGCTGACAGCGCCCTGCCCGCCGCCGACATCCGGCCCCGCAGGGCCGCGATCTGGCGTTCCTGGCGAGCGAGTGCCTGGCGCTGCGTGCCGGAGGCGGACAGGCTGAGCACAAGCAGGCCGCTCAGTGCCAGGACCGCCGCGGCGAGTACGGCGGTCGCGATCGGATGCCAGCTCCAGCGGCGGTCGCGTGGCTGGTCGCCGGCAGATCCGGCGAGGTCGTCCTGGTCGGTCAACTCGTCTCCTTTCCGGCGGCGATGTGACCGCCGCAGCACCAATGCCACGCGCGCCATGGAGAGGCGAAGATCTGGCAGGCTTGGCACCCGAGAACTTTCGCGATCTCACGAGAACTTGCGGGTAAACACTGGAAGTTGCTGGAAAATCTTGGATCAGAGTAAGGTAACGAGCATGTCCGAGTCAATCGAGTTGGAGTCGGTCGAGCTTGAGCGGCGAATCGACGCCCTGCGGGGGGACGTCCGCCGTGCGCTCATGGCCGGCGACCGCCAGCGCGC
>DASWAA010000188.1:0-2809 GCA_036391385.1 Streptosporangiaceae bacterium | reverse complement strand
CTCGACCTGGACGGACAGGTCCGCTGGCGGCGGCCCGACGACCAGCGGCCGAGGATCGAGCCCGCGTGCCAGCCGGTGCGCGATGAGTCCCTGCGCGCCGAACCTGTTCCCGGCTTCCGCGGCCGGCACGGCGGCGAACTCCCCGAGCGTCCTGATCCCCAGCCGGACCAGCAAGTCCGCCAGATCGGGCTCGCCGAGTACGGTGACCGCGCGCGGCGCAAGGAACGCGGGGGTGCCCCCGGGCGAGACGACCCTGACCGGAGGCGCGGTCAGGCGGCTGCCGGCTGGCGGTCCTGGGGTTCCGGCTAGTGGTCCGGACGGGCCGGCTGGTGGCAGCTCGATCAGGGCATCTCTGGATGCCAGCAGGGCGGCGAACAGGCCATCCGCGACACCTACTGCGCAGTCGATCCCGAGCCGGTTCACTACCTCGGTGATCTTCCGGCCGAGCTCGGCTTCCCCGCCGAAGTACCCGGCGGGGCCACGAGCACCGAACGCGCAGATGCCAGGCCGGACCACCTCGATCCGCGGGCAGAACTCCTGTACCGCGCTGACGACCTGCTCGAACGCGCGCGCCTCCGGCCCGGATGCCTGCTGGCCGGATGTCTGCCGCCCGGATGCCTGCTGGCCGGATGGCTGCCAGGCCGGGCAGCGCACGGCAAGCACCCGGCGCTGCAGGTCTGCGTCGCGGGTCATCCGGTGCTCGTCTCCGCCTGGTCGAAGCTGGCATCGGAGTCCTCGGTAACGGTGGATGCGTCGGCTACGGCTGTCACCGCGCCGTCCGGGCCGGGCAGCCACAGCCAGCGCGCCTGCGCTCGCGACCAGCTACCGCGCCCGTCCGCCACCACCTGTGCCCGGCGGCTGCGCAGCCTGCCGTGCCCCGTGCCGATCCCGGCCCACTCCTGAGCGGCTATGCGCAGCCTGACCTGCGCCCCGTCCCAGTCCCCCGCGACAAGCAGGACGGCGCCATGCCGCCGGACGGCAGCTTCGAGCTTGCGCCGCGACTGTGCGGACGGCCGGTCGGGCGGGCGCAGCAGGACCAGATCACAGCCATCGAGGAGTGATGCGACTACCTGCGGCCAGTTCGGGCCAAGGTCGGGGACCAGCAATAGCCGACCCGGGTCCAGCCCGGCATCGGCCGCCGCGCTAACCCCGACTTCGGGAACCCCGGCCACCGCGCACCACGCACCCGAGGCAACCGGCCCCGCGGCCAGCGCCAGGCAGAGCAGGCTCCAGCCGCTTGCCGCCACCACCGAGCCACGCTGGAGCCCGCCGGATGGCAGCAGGTCACGCAGGGCAGGGAGCACGGGGAGCAGGTCCGCACCGGAAAGGACGCCGCTACCCGCACCGACATCCCGGCCTGAGCGGACAGCGCCCCCGGCAAGAAGGTCGGCCAGGTCGTCTCCCCCGCTCCGCCTGCCGGGCGGATCTGCCGGGGTCATCAGGCTCGCCACGGCCACGGCCACGGCCGGCGACATGGGAGTCGGCAGCACCGGCGGCGCCGTGACCTGTGCGACCGCAGTTCCCATGCCTCTTACTATCGAACAAATATTCGATGAAATCAAGTTCGACGCACACGTCTGCGGACTCAGAATCTAACAGGCACGTCTGACGGTCTAAGCCCGGTGTGCCTAGTGCTCCAGCCGCAGCCCGTGATCTTGCCGGGCAGGTCTAATCGTCATCGATGAGGCCGCCGAGTCCGGCGCCGGCTGGCCCGGGTCCGATCCGGCGGCGGTCTTCGTCATGCGGCGGCTGGCATCCGGGGAAGTCTGGATCTGGGATGACGATGGTCCGGTGTCGATGGCGGCGCGCACCGAGGCCGTGGCCGGGGTGTCGCGGATCCAGGCAGTCAATACGCCGCCGGAACAGCGGGGCCGCGGCAACGCCAGCGCGGGCGTCGCAGCGCTGTCCGCCAGTGTGCTCGCGCAGGGCTTGCGGTGCGTGCTCAACGCCAGCCCGCACAACGTGGCCGCCACCTCGGTCTACCAGCGGCTCGGATACCAGTCCGTCAGCGAGGTGCTCCGCTACCGGTTCAGCTAGCGAAGGCTGCGGCTGTTGGGGCCGACTCGCGCTTGCGAGGGGACCTTGGCCTCTGGCTTGAACGCCTGACCAGCGGGAAGAGTCGAGTCATGACCACGACGACCACGGAAAAGCGCATCGAAAAGCTGGAAGGCCAGATCAAGCGGCTCCAGACCAAGCAGAGCGAGCTGAACAAGCAGCTCACCAAGGCCCAGATCGACCAGTGGCAGGGGCGTCTCGAGGACCTCGAAGTCCAGATGCACCTCGGCGCTATGGAGGGCAACGACCGGCTGCGGGCGCTGATGGATCAGCTCCGCAGCAAGTGGTCCGACTCCAGGCGGCAGTTCGAGGAAGGTATGACGACAGCGTCGAGTGTCGCGGACACGGTCCGCGTCGGCCTGGAGAACGCCTTCAAGGATGTCCGCAAGGCCTTGATGGAGAGCAAGAGCAAGCTGGCCTGAGCCGGGCTAGCCCGCCCAGGCCAGCCCCGCCCAGGCTCGGTCGACTCAGGCTGGGCCGTTGGCTAGCGGGCTGGGTCCGACGCCGAGCTTCGCTCCCGCTGCTGGTATCCGGCGGTCATGCCGCCGTCGACCAGGAGCGTCGTGCCGGTGACGAACCCGGCCTCGTCGCTCGCGTAGAACACCGCTGCGGCGGCAACGTCACTGGCCTTTCCGATCCGGCCGATCGGCGGGAGCGGCCAGTCGCCGCTCTCTGGGCGGTCATCCTCTCCCGGCGGTGCCATATGCCGCATGCCCGGCCAGGTGTCGCCCGGGCACAGCACGTTCGAGCGGAC
>DASWAA010000187.1:0-4012 GCA_036391385.1 Streptosporangiaceae bacterium | reverse complement strand
CGGCTGCCGTCCTGCGGCCATCCCCGGCGACGACATGTCAGCCGGCCTGAGAGCGAAAGCCGGCCAGCGGATCCTCGTCGCAGGCACGGCCAGGCGGCCGTCGCCTGCCGATGGTCACCGGCACGGGAACGGAGCCGCCGGGCCGGCCAGGCTGGCGGGCCGCACCGGCCGGGCGCGACAGGCGCGGCAGCCGGGAGTGGTCGGGGGAGGGCTGGGGTAGCGCGGCGGCGCCGACTGCGGCGAGCTCGGCGAGCGCCGTCTCGCCGTGGCCGCGCACGCACTCAGGGTCGGGACCGTCCAGGGGCAGGCCGGTGAAGAACTTGGCCGCCATGCAGCCGCCCCGGCAGGCGTCGAACGCCGAGCAGGAGGCGCACGCGCCGCCGGACTGGGGCCGGCGCAGGTCGGCGAACAGTTCCGACTCGCGCCAGACTCGCGTGAATCCGCCGTCACCGCGGACGGTGCCGGCCAGGAAGCTGTCGTGGATCGCGAACGGGCAGGCGTAGACATCGCCGACCGGGTCGATCAGGCAGACCACCCGGCCGGCACCGCAGAGATTCAGTCCGGGCAGCGCCTGCCCGTAGCCAGCCAGGTGGAAGAAGGAGTCTCCGGTGAGGACGTTCTCCCCGTGGGCGACCAGCCAGTCGTAGAGCGCGCGCTGCTGGCCGGCGGTGGGGTGGAGTTCGTCCCACACGCTGGCGCCGCGCCCGGCCGGCCGCAGCCTGGTGAGCCGGAGCTGCGCGCCGTACCCGTCGGCCAGCGCCGCGAACTCGTCGAGCTGGCCGACGTTCTGCCTGGTCACGACTACCGAGATCTTGAAGCCAGCGAACCCGGCGGCGGCGAGGTTATCCATGGCACGCAGCGCCGTCCGGTACGAGCCACGGCCCCGCACGGCGTCGTTGACCTCCTGTGTCGCGCCGTCCAGGGAAATCTGCACGTCCACGTAGTCGCTGCCGGCCAGCCGCCGCGCTACTTCGGGAGTGATCTTGATCCCGTTGGTAGAGAATTTCACCCCGACCCGATGCGCCACCGCGTAGTCGACCAGCTCCCAGAAATCGGGACGGACCGTCGGCTCGCCGCCGCCGATGTTCACGTAGAACACCTGCATCCGCTCGAACTCGTCGATCAGCGCCTTGCATTCGGCCGTGGTGAGCTCACCAGGGTCGCGCCGGCCCGAGGACGACAGGCAGTGCACGCAGGCCAGGTTGCACGCGTAGGTCAGCTCCCAGGTGAGGCAGATCGGCGCGTCCAGCCCGAGCTGAAACTGCTCGACCAGCGGCAACGGCGTACTCATGGCTGATCCTCCTGCTCGAGGATCAGCTGGGACCTGGCCAGTGTGGCCAGCGCCTGCTCATAGGCAGGCATGGCCTGCACGGTGACGCCTGCCGACTCGCACGCCGACCGCGCGGTCGGGTGCTCGGCGAGGCTCCGGACCACGGTCAGTACTCGCGGGTCCTTGAGAAAGGTAAGGCGCCGCGTTCCGAAGTGATAGAGCAGGGCACCGAACGCCTCAGGCCGGACCGCCACCCTCTGGTCAAGACGCCAGGGGCGGTCGAGGTCGAAGTCCGTCGTCGGGCAGGCAGGCTTAGTAGACACCGCACATGCCGTCGATCGAGACTTCCTCGACCAGGAGCTCTCCGGCCAGGAGGGCGTCGTCGGTGGCAGGGCTGCCCGACTCGGCGCTGGCGGGGACTTGGACTGCCTGCTCGGCTGCGGGTGCTGCGACCTCGGCCATGCTGTTTCCTCCAGAATGTGGCACCGGGTGCCAAGAGATTATCGGCACTCGATGCCAAAGTACAGGCACCAGCAAGTCAAGGAGCGGAGCCAGTCCGCCGGACGGCTCGCGCCGTCTGGGTGCGAAAGCGGCCCTCGCCGTCTGGCCGCTGACGTGGCATGCTCGTCTGATCACTTGCCGCGCAAGACGTCCATAGCGGAGCGGGACTGGAGGGATGATGGCGGAGCATGCGCGCCTGCCGGCCGCCCGGCCCGCCCTGGTCGCCCCGATCGGGCGCCGGCGGATCACCTCGCGGTCCGAGCTCGAGCAGGTGGCGTTCGACCTGTTCGAGCGGCAGGGTTTCGAGCGGACGACGATCGACGACATCGCGACAGCTGCCGGGATCGGCCGCCGCACCTTCTTCCGTTACTTCCCTTCCAAGAACGACGTGCCGTGGGGCGATTTCGACGCCGAACTGGCCCGGATGCGGCGGCGGCTCAATGCCGAGCCCGTGCAGTCGCCGCTGATGGACGCCATCCGGCACGCCATCGTGGACTTCAACCGGGTCGCACCGGAACAGGTGCCCGCGCACCGCAGGCGGATGCAGCTGATCCTCGGTGTCCCGGCGCTGCAGGCGCACTCCACGCTGCGGTACGCCGCGTGGCGGCAGGTCATCGCCGACTTCGTCGCCGACCGTACCGGGCTGTCGCCGGACGCCCTGCTCCCTCGGACGATCGCCCACGCCATGCTCGGCGTCGCGGTCGCGGCCTACGAGCAGTGGCTGGAAGGCGCCGACGATGACCTGTGCGACCTGCTCGACACTGCCGTGCTCGCGCTGAGCACTGCCTTCGGCGGGCCGCAGAGGTCTTCCCGAGGGTAGCAATTCGGTATACCGTATATGGACAAACTGATACGCAGTCGCCGCGCGGCGCGCGAGCGGACCCGGATTGCTTAACCACCCCCCCTGGACGAGAGTCCGAGTGAGATGAGGACAAGCCGATGAAGACCAAGGCCGCGGTGCTGTGGGGTCTACACGAGAAGTGGCAGGTCGAGGAGGTCGAACTCGACAAGCCGAAGGAAACCGAAGTCCTGGTCAAGCTCACCGCGAGCGGCCTGTGCCACTCCGACGAGCATCTGGTGACCGGTGACATCCCGATGCCGTTCCCGGTGGTCGGCGGCCACGAGGGGGCCGGCAAGGTCGTCGAGGTCGGCTCCGAGGTCAAGCATGTCGCCGAGGGTGACTCCGTCGTCCTGAGCTTCCTGCCTGCCTGCGGCCGCTGCTCCTACTGTGCTCGCGGTATGCAGAATCTCTGCGACCTGGGCATGTTCCTCATCAACGGGCCGCAGCTCGACGGCACTTACCGCTTCCACGCTCGCGGCCAGGGCCTCGGCCAGATGTGCCTGCTCGGCACCTTCTCTGAGTACACCGTCGTCCCGGCGCAGTCGGTCGTGAAGGTCGACGACGGCACGGCGCTGGACAAGGCCGCGCTGGTGGGCTGCGGTGTGACGACCGGCTACGGCAGTGCCGTCCGCACCGCCGAGGTCAAGGCCGGCGACACGGTCGTGGTCATGGGCATCGGCGGCATCGGCATCAACGCGGTCCAGGGCGCACGGATCGCCGGAGCGCGGCACATCATCGCGATCGATCCGGTGGAGTTCAAGCGCACCAAGGCACTCGAGCTCGGCGCCACGCACGTCGCGTCGAGCCTGGAGGAGGCAGGTCCGATCGTGGGCCTGCTGACCCGCGGCCAGATGGCGGACTCGTTCATCATCACCACAGATGTCGCCGAGGGTGCCTACGTCGGTCCGGCGCTCGACCTGGTCGCCAAGCGCGGCAAGGTCGTCGTCACCGCCGTCGGTCACCCGGCCGAGACTCAGATCAGCGGCTCGCTCTGGATGCTCACGATGATGGAGAAGCAGATCCGGGGCGCCTTGTACGGCTCGTCCAACGCGCAGCATGACATCCCGCGGATGCTCGAGCTCTACAACAACGGCCAGCTCAAGCTCGACGAGCTGATCACCACCGAGTACTCCCTGGAGGACGTCAACCAGGGTTACGAGGACATGCGCAATGGCGTCAACATCCGCGGGCTGATCAGGTACTGAGCCTGGCCACTCGAACGGAGGCCGGCGCAGGGGCGACAGCGCAGCTCACGCGGAGACGTCCCTGCGCCGGAAGGCCGCTACTGCCAGCGCGGCCAGGACACCGATTGTCGCGGCGGCGACCAGGACGGCCAGCCAGGACAACCCGTGGCGCAGCGGGTCATGCCCGGAGTACTGGTAGAACGGCGAGAACTTCTG
>DASWAA010000186.1:0-25013 GCA_036391385.1 Streptosporangiaceae bacterium | reverse complement strand
CGGCCTGGACCCGGCGGCCGACCTGACCGACGACGACGTGCGGGCTGCCTGGCGCCGGATCGCGGCCGCCACCCACCCCGACCGGGCTGACGGCGGTGACCCGGCCAGGTTCGCCGCAGCGGCGTCCGCCTACACCGATCTGCGTACCGCCTACGGTCGCGGCGAGGCCCGGGCGTCGCTGAGCAGGGACCAGCGCGGGACCGGGGGCGCTGTCCCGGCCAGGCGCGCTGTCCGGTCCGGCCGCACCCCGAAGCGGCGCCGTGCTGCGCGGCTTCGCCGATCGCGTCCGTCATGGCCAGCCGGCCAGGCTAGCTGCCAGGGCCGCTGTCGCAGTCGCCGCCGGTGTCGCGGGCCTTCTGGCGTCAGGTCACGGACCGGCCGGTCCAGCGCTGGCCACGGGCGCCCTGACCTGGTTCCTGCGCACCGCTCGCGCAGATCTCGCGCCGCCGCCTGACAGGTCCTAGGCTCGCCAATCGTCGCGGCTGGCAGACAATGGCCGATATGAAGCTGTCAGTTCTGGTCAGCGCAGTCGTGGCGGTGACCGCCACGCTAACGTCGTGCGGTACAGGAACGGTCGGCGGTTCGAGCGCCGCGTGTGCCGCCGTGGTCAGCTGGCACAGTCACCTGTACTGGGGAATCAACCGGCGAGTGCTCCCGTCGCATCTGCGCCCGCTGGCAATGGCGGACATCCCGGCCTGCCGCGACACGAACCACTCGTCCGGTGAGCACGCCATACCCGTCCGGCTGGCCAGGATTGACGGCATCAGGCCCGCCGCGGCCGTCGCCGTGCTGCCCAGGGGCACAGTATTCGTCCGCCACCGGACCGACCTTTCCGCCGTCCTCCGATCACCCTGGATCAGGGCCGGCCAGTCACGGCCGGGCCACCGGGGGTCAGCCTGACTCGGGGCCGGTCGCTACCGGGCGGGTCGGGTCGGCGGACCAGGCTGACCAGGAGCCGACGTACAGGGCGGCCGGGAGGCCGGCCAGCTCAAGGGCCAGCACTTCGTGCGCGGCGGTGACCCCGGAGCCACAGTAGGCGCCGACCAGCGGCCCGCCGTCCGGCCCGGTCGCCTGCCCGGCTGATGCCGGCAGTCCAAGGTCGGCGAACCGCTTCGCCAGCCGGTCGGGCCCCAGGAACCGCCCGTCCGGGCCGACGTTGCCGCGAGTTGGTGCGCTGATCGCACCCGGGATGTGGCCCGCGGCCGGGTCGACGGGCTCGACCTCGCCGCGGTACCGATCGCCCGCGCGGGCGTCGAGCAGGAAGCCGGACCTGGCCAGCGCGGCAGCCGCGTCGTCGTCGAGCAAGGGCATGTCGCCGACCGCGCTGACCTCGAAGTCCCCGGGAACGGGCTGCGGCACGTCGGTGCTGACCGGCAGGCCAGCCCCGGCCCAGGCACGGTAACCGCCGTCGAGCACCGCAACGCCACGGTGACCGTAGTAGCGCAGCATCCACCACAGCCTGGCCGCGATGGTCGCGTCCCCGTCGTCGTAGGCCACGGCGAACTGGCCGGCCCGCAGGCCCGCGTTACGCATGGCCTGCTCGAAGACGTGAGCTTCGGGCAGCGGATGCCTGCCGCCGCGGCCGGGCGGACCGGAGAGGTCCTTGTCCAGGTCGACGAAGCAGGCGCCGGGCAGGTGACCGGCCAGGTAGCTGTCGATGCCAGGCGGCCCGCCGAGATACCAGCGCACGTCGAGCAGGGCGGGCGGCTCGGCCGAGGCGAGCAGGCCGGTCAGCGCTTCCTGGCCGATCAGAGGTCCGGCGACGCCGCCGTCCGGGAACGTGCTCGGGCTGCTCACTGTGGATAACCTCTCGATTTCTGTGCATAACCGGGTCTGGGAAGGTGCGGTTCCCGACGTGGCCTGTGGACAAACTCCGGCGGGGCACCGAACTGGGCGGCGCATTGCGGCGAACCGGGCGGCCAGTTGGTCAGCCGACGGTCATGGTCAGCATCGGCACGTGCTGGTCGGACTGGGTGAGCGAGCCGTGCATCCCGATCAGGGCTGATTCGCCGGGCTCGGCGTGGGTCGCGACGATCCCGAACGGCCCGCAGGCGGCTGCGACCACGTCGCCGATCCGCGCCGAGAACCGCTCCTGCACCGGGCCGAACCAGCCCTCGGCGATGGCCTGCTCCCTGCTCGCCACCCACGCACGGTCGCCGAGCACCTCGCGCCAGGCGGCGAGCACGTCGTCGGCGGCTCCCGGCATCGCGTACACGTGCCTGGCCCTGGGCTCGCCGCCGAGCAGCGCGACACCGTCGCGCAGTTCCGGCACCGAGTCCACGTCGACCCGGTCGGCAGCCGGGACGTCGGTCATGCCGTGGTCAGCGGTGATGTACAGGACCGTGCCGCTCGGCAGCGCCCCGGCGAGCTGCTCGGCCAGCTTGTCGACGTGGGCTAGCTGGTACTGCCAGGCGTCGGACCAGCAGCCGAGCCGGTGCCCCGTCGCGTCAAGGTCGCCGTAGTAGACGCTGGCGAACGCCGGGCCTTCGTCGGACAGGACCGCGGCGGTTCGCGAGACCAGGGCCCCGAGCGTGTCGGCTGACACGTAGTGCGCGCCCCGCATGGTCGCGATGGACAGCCCGGACTTGCGGTAGGCGCCGAGCGCGACCCGGTGTCCCCTGATCCCGGCGCTGGCGAGGCGCTCGAAAACAGTGCTGCCCGGCTGCCAGCTGACCGGATCGACACTGTCGTCCCAGTGCAGGGCGTTGAGTAGCCGGCCGGTGCCGGGGACGGCGACCTGGTAGCCGAGCAGTCCGTGCTCGCCCGGCGGCCGTCCGGTACCGAGCGTGCCCAGGCTCGTCGCCGTGGTGGCCGGGAACCCGGCCGTGATCGGCGCCGCGTTCATCGCAAGCTCGTTCATGAACTGCGCGGCGGCCTGGTGCGCTCGCAGCAGCTCCCAGCCCAGGCCGTCGACCAGCAGCAGGCAGACTCGCTCGGCGGGCGGGAGCTGCAGCGGGTTCGGTTCGCCAGGTACGCCGACCGAGGCGAGGATGGACGTCGCCAGCCCGTCGAGGCATGCCTCGGCGTAGCGCGGCAGCGTCGGCTCCACCGTCTTGGTGGTCACGAATGGCCTGCCGCCGCTGAGAGAGCGTGCGCGAAGGCAAGCACCTGGACGATGGCGTCGGCTCCGTCGGCCGCCTCGCTGATCCGCATGGTCACGTCGTCGGATGTCATAGCACCGGTGTACCCGTGATCGGCCTCGCAGTTCTCGTCGCCGCAGTGCGCTGGCTCGAGCTCGAGGTGGCGCAGCGAGTTCCAGCCGACGGTGAGGACGACCTCGGACGGCATCGTCACGCCGCGCTCGTAGTTGGCCGGGTCGGGAATCACCCTGGTCAGCCCGACCGTGGAGATCCGCGAGCAGCGGATCGCCTCGGTGGACGTCTCGGCCTGCGGACGCGAGTCCGGAATGTTGTCGTCGGCCGGGTACTCGTCGGTATGGGAATAGACCAGGCGGGTCGGCGTCAGGGCCAGGACCGTCATGTGCCGGCGCACTTCCATGCCGGGATCGAAGTGGGCGTCATGGTGGACGAAGTAGGAGACGACTTGCTCCGAGCCGATCGCCGAGGAGACCGCGTCGGCGACGATGCCCGGGTAGTAGCCGCTCCGCTCGATCGCCGACAGCATTCCGTCGGCAGAGGCTGTGGTACTCATCCTCCCATCCTGCACCGTCTGGGGCGAGTCATTCGTCAGGTGGTCACAGATCGACGACCGCGAGCGGTTCCTCCGACGTGGTCAGGTCGAGGCTGACCTGCTCGGCGGGCTCCAGCCGCATCGCGCCGGCGCCCGCCGACGGACGCGGCCGCCGCGGGGCGCGCGCACCCGCGCCGCCTCCCCTGCCACGGTATACCAGCACGCCGTTGACCGGGTCTGGTGCGGCGTCGAGCGCGGCCCGGATTCCCGGCAGCGCGCGGAAGGCCTCCCACCTGGCCTCATCGGCGAAGCACACCTCGAACACCACGCCGCTACGATGCTCGATCCAGGCCCACTCGATCGCGCCGCTCGTGATCGCGGACTCGACAAGCCGGCTCCGGTACGAGTCCTTCCACTGCAAGGCCGCCTGGAGCTCCGCATCGAAGACCTCGATCGACCACCACTGCTCCATGCTTTTCAGGGTAGGCCCGATTGGCCCGGTCGCTATTGCGCTGTCGGCGTAACCGCGGCCCGCAGTGTGCTCACGCGCCTGGCTCCTGCTCCAGTGCGGCGCGGATCCTGCTGGCGTAGGCGGTCGCCTCGGCGTCGTCGGCGTACCGGTGCCGCGGCCAGAAGAACCCGCGCAGTCCGTCACCCTTTGTCCGGGGAACGACGTGCCCGTGCAGATGCGGCACGCTCTGGCTGACCACGTTGTTGACCGCCACGAAGGTACCCTGCGCGCCCAGTGCGGCCGGCAGGGCGGCGCTGATCAGCCTGACAGCGCCGAAGAACGGCTCGAGCAGGTCATCGGGCAGGTCGGCGAGGGTGGCGTGGTGCGCGCGCGGGATGACAAGGACGTGCCCCTTGAACACCGGCCTGGCGTCCAGGAAGGCGACGGTCTGGTCATCGGTCCGGACCAGGTGCGCCGCGGTCTCGCCCGCCGCGATGGCGCAGAAGATGCAGTCGCTCACCTTGGCACGGTAGCGTTTGCCCGTGGCTGCGGACGGGCACCGGCACGTACTGGCTATCGGCGGCATCGGCGCCGCCCCGGCGATCTCCCCGGCCGGGATTCCGCGGCTGGTCGCCCACGCGATCGGGCTGTCCGGCAGCCGGGCGCCGAGTATCTGCATTATTAACACGGCCAGTGCCGATGATCCCGCCTCGTACCTGCGGATGTACGACCTGCTTGCTCCGGTTGCCTCCCGGGTTACTCACCTGGCGCTCTTCCCGATGCCGAACGTGAGCGACCCGGCAGACCTGCTGCTGTCGCAGGATGTCATCTTCGTCGGCGGCGGCAGCGTCGCCAACATGCTGGCCGTCTGGCGGGTGCACGCCCTGGACCAGGTGATGCGGCAGGCGTGGCAGGCCGGGATCGTGCTGTCCGGGGTGAGCGCCGGCGCGATCTGCTGGTTTACGGGCGGGACGACCGACTCGTTCGGGCCCGACCTGCGGCCCTTCACCGCCGGGCTCGGGCTGCTGCCGCAGAGCTACTGCCCCCACTACGACTCCGAAGGGCGCCGCCGCCCGCTGTACCAGGCGCTGGTCGCCGAAGGCGCGCTGGCACCGGGGATTGCCTGCGACGACGGGGCCGCCGCGCACTTCGTCGACGACGCGCTCGCCGAGGTCGTGACCGACCGGCCGGAGGCGCACGGCTACCTGGTGGGCCTGGACGAGGGCGGCGCGGCCGTGGAGACGGTCGTGAACGGCCGGCTGCTCGAATCGGGTCGGGACTGAGCCGGGCATGAGCGGGATCGGACCGTACGACGTCGCTGATGCCGAGGGCGGAGACGATGGCCCTGGCCAGGACGGCGGCACCGCCGGCGGTGATGGCGGCCCACCGGGCCAGGGCTGGCTGCTGCTCGTCTACCGGGTGCCGTCGGAGCCGACGAGGCTCCGCGCGGCGGTCTGGCGCCGGCTCAAGAGCCTTGGCGCCATCTACCTGCAGAACTCCGCCGCCGCGCTGCCCGCGAGCACGAGCGCCGAGCGGGCCATGCGCAAGCTGCGCCGCGACATCCTGGACATGTCTGGCACCGCCGTGCTGCTGTCCTGCACCGCGCTCGCGGGAGAGCCGGACATCGTCGCCGCCTTCCAGGCGGCACGGGACGACGAGTATGCCGAGATAGTCGACAAGTGCGAGGACTTCCTGGCCGAGGTGCGCAAGGAGTATGTCGCCGAGCACTTCACCTACGCCGAGCTCGAGGAGAACGAGGTCGACCTGGTCAAGCTGAAGACCTGGCTGAACCGCGTCAGCGAGCGCGACGCCTTCGGGGCGGCCGGCGGCCAGGCAGCCCATGACGCGGTTGCGACCTGCGAGCAGGCGCTGGAAGACTACGCCGCCCGGGTCTACTCCGAGGAAGCCGAGAGCCGCTGACGCAACGGTCAGCTTTTGCGGATCGCCCGCCACAGGCTGAGCGGCAGCAAGACCGCCAGCAGCACGGGCAGCAGCCACCAGGCCGGGATCGCGGCTGCATGGGCGAGCCCGTAGGTAACGCCTAGGCCGAGCACGACGCCGGCGGCTACCCACCAGTCGTCTCCGACGAGGAAGTCATAGAGGAAGGCGCCGAACGCCCGCACCCTGGCGACCATGTCAGTTCACCTCCGCGACGACCGGGACGGCCTCGGCTGCTGCCGCCGGGACCCGCCGCAGCGCGGCGACCAGCGCCAGTGCGAATGCGGCGATGCCCGGGATGATGACCAGCAAGGCGGCATCCTTTCCGGGCCAGTTCGCTCCGGCGCCCTCGCCGCCCCAGAACACGCCGAACGAGGTGAGCAGGACACCGACCACGAACTTCATCGTGTTCTCCGGCACCCGGGCGAGCGGCGCCCGGACGGCCACTCCGGCCAGCGCGACCAGGACCACGGCGATTGCCGCGGCGAGGGCGGCGAGCGGGATCTTGTGCGCGTTGCTGCCGAAGGTCAGCACGATGAAGACGACCTCGAGTCCCTCGAGCAGGACGCCCTTGAATGACAGGGTGAAGGCGTACAGGTCGGTCACCAGGCCGGCTCCGCGGCGAGGCGCCGACTGTGCGGCGCTGACCTGCTTGGCGTAGATCGCGGCCTCGTCGTGCAGCGACTTGTGCCCGCTGGCACGCAAGATCGCCTTGCGCAGCCACTGCAGGCCGAAGACGAGCAGGAACGCCCCGACGAACAGGCGCAGTGCCCCGATCGGCAGCGCGCTCACCGCCGGACCGAGCGCGGCCGTGATCACCGCGAGCAGGGCGAGCCCGGCGAGTATGCCGACGTTCGCTGACCGCCAGTCGCGCGACGTGCCAGCGGCCAGCACGATCGTGGTCGCCTCGACGGCCTCGACCGCGCAGGCGAGGAAGACCGCTATGAACAGTGCCCCGGCACCCAACCGAACCTCCCTCAGCGTGGCCGGACTAGGCCATCGTCATCGTATCCGCGCTCATGGAGCCAGCCATGCAACGTAAGGCTGCAGCCATGAGTCCGATTCTAACAGTCGTCATGTACCTAGACTGACGGCGGTTAACTCCGTTTCGTATCGAGTTCTTAAGCCTGCCGACCAACGCCCGGTTGTCCACCGCAGGATGACCGGCATCTTCGCTCGCGTCCGCAAGTCCAGGGGCGAGCGGGTCGGCCTGCGGATGATGCAGGAGGGGTGCCTGCTCTACCTGGTGACGGCCGGGCCGTCCGGCGAGAGCGTCGACGGCCTGACCCTGACTCGGCGCTAACTCATGCACCGCTGGCGAATCCTGCCCTGGTAGGCCTAGCATGCCGGACGTGGCCATCCTTTACGGAGTAACAAAGCGCCTGCTCGTCGGACGCCCGATGCAGAGCGAGGATCTCGGCCATACGCTGCTGCCGAAGAAGATCGCGCTGCCTGTCTTCGCCAGCGACGCGCTGTCCTCGGTCGCCTATGCGACCGAGGAAATCCTGCTCGTCCTGTCGGCAGGCGGGATCGCGCTGCTGCACTTCACCCCCTACATCGGCGCGGCCGTGGCCCTGCTGATGCTGGTAGTGGTGGCGTCCTACCGGCAGAACGTGCATGCGTATCCCTCCGGCGGCGGTGACTACGAGGTAGCGACCACGAACCTCGGCCCCAAGGTCGGCCTGGCCGTCGCCAGTGCGCTGATGGTGGACTACACCCTGACCGTCGCGGTGTCGGTCTCGGCCGGAGTCGCGAACCTGGCGTCCGCGTTCCCGGTGCTGAACCCGCACGTCGCGGTCATCTCGGTGCTGATCGTGGCGATCATCGCCGTGATGAACCTGCGCGGGGTCAGGGAGTCGGGGACCGCGTTCGCCATCCCGACCTATGTGTTCATCGGCGTGGTCGGCCTGATGATCGTCTGGGGCCTGGCCAGGGTGGGCTTCGGCCACGCGCCGGTTGCCGAGAGCGCGCACCTGGCCGTGCCGTCGGAGGCGAACTACAGCGGCCTCGCGCTCGCCTGGCTGCTGCTCAAGAGCTTCTCTTCCGGATGCACGGCCCTTACCGGAGTCGAGGCGATCAGCAACGGCGTGCCCGCGTTCCGGGTACCCAAGAGCAAGAACGCGGCGAGCACGCTGGCCTTGCTCGGCATCATCGCGGTCTCGATGTTCGCCGGCGTGACGGCGCTCGCGCTGATCAGCCACGTGCACATGCTCAGCGCGAACTACGTAGCGAGCCACCACGTCGTCCAGCGCACCGTGATAGCCCAGGTGGGCCGCTCGGTCTTCGGCTCGAGCTCGCCGCTCTTCTACGTGCTGCAGGTAGTCACGGCGCTGATCCTGGTGCTGGCGGCCAACACGGCGTTCAACGGCTTCCCTGTGCTCGCATCGATTCTGTCCAGGGACGGCAACCTGCCCAGGCAGCTGCACAACCGGGGCGACCGGCTGGCCTTCAGCAACGGGATCCTGCTGCTGTCCGGGTTCGCGATCTTGCTGATCGTGGCGTTCAACGCGTCGCCGACCCGGCTGATCCAGTTGTACATCATCGGGGTGTTTGTCTCGTTCGTGTGCAGCCAGACCGGCATGATCCGGCACTGGAACCGCAATCTGCGGATCGCCACGGACCCGAGGCTGCGGCGGCATATGCAGCGGACCCGGGTGATCAACACCGTCGGGGCCTGCTTCACCGCGATCGTGCTGGTGATCGTGCTGACCACGAAGTTCGTCAGCGGCGCGTGGATCGTCGTGGTGGCGATGCCGGCGATCTGGCTCACGATGCGCGGCATCAACCGGCACTACGCGAACGTCGCGCTTGAGCTGGTCCCGCCGGCCGACCAGCCGGTCACGCTGCCGTCAAGCAACCGCGCCATCGTGCTGGTGTCCAAGCTGCACCTGCCGACGCTACGGGCCCTGGCCTACGCCAGGGCTACCCAGCCGAGCCACCTTGAGGCCGTCACCGTGGACGTGGACGAGGCCGAGACGAACCGGTTCCGCGAGGAGTGGGAGGCTGCCGACATCGCCGTGCCGCTCACGGTCGTCGCGTCACCGTACCGGGACATCACCGGTCCGGTCGTGTCCTATGTCAGCCGGGTGCGCCGGGAAAGCCCGCGCGACGTGGTGACCGTCTTCATCCCCGAATACGTGCTCGGGCACTGGTGGGAGCAGCTGCTGCACAATCAGAGCGCCTTGCGGCTCAAGGCCAGGCTGCTGCTGCTGCCCGGGGTGATCGTGGCGAGCGTTCCCTATCAGCTGCACTCGGCGTCCCGCGCTGGCGGCCCCGCGCCTGCCCTGTCGCCGGCCGGGGGGACCGGCCCGGCGACCGGTTCGGCGCGCATCGCGGCCAAGGCCCCGACGGCGAAGGAGCCGGCTGGCACGGCCCTGGCTGGCACGGCCCCGGCTGGCACGGCCCCGGCTGGCACTGCCCCGGCTGGCACTGCCCCGACCGGCACGGCCCCGGCCGGCCCGGACCAGAAGAAGGAGAAGGGCCGGGCGAGCACGCGGCGGCGGGAACTGCCGGTCCGCGAGCGCCTGCACGCGCAGGCGCTGCAGGCCGAGGTCGCCGACGTCAGCGCCACGCCGATCGGCGACGTCACCGACCGGCAGCAGGCCGTGGTCACCGGAACGCTGCGGGCGGTGACAGTCCGCCCGCGCGGCAACAGCCCGGCGCTGCAGGCCGACCTGTGGGACGGGTCGGGCAGCCTGACGCTGATCTGGCTCGGCCGCCGCGATATCCCCGGGATCGAGCCGGGCCGCAGGCTGCTGGCTAAAGGCCGGATCACCCAGCACCGCGGTGTCCGCACGATATTCAACCCGGTCTACGAGCTCCGGGCATCAGGCGGCGAGGAGACCTCGGAATCCGCGCACGTGAACCGGTAGCCCATGCCGGGCTCGGTCCGCAGGTAGCGGGGCCTGGACGGATCGGGTTCCAGCTTGCGGCGCAGGTGCGCCATGTACACGCGCAGGTAGTTCCCCTCGGTCTGGTACTCGGGCCCCCAGACCTCGGCAAGTAGCTGGCGCTGGGTGACCAGCTTCTCTCGGTGCCGCACGAGCACCTCGAGCAGCTGCCACTCGGTCGGCGTCAGCCGGACGTCAGCGCCGGCTCGCTGCACTCGCTTGGCGGCTAGGTCGACGATGAAGTCCGGGTTGGTGACCACGGGCTCGTCGGGTGCCGGGGCCGCCCGGCGGACGGCCACCCGGAGCCTTGCCAGCAGCTCGCCCATGCCGAACGGCTTGGTGACGTAGTCGTCGGCGCCCGCGTCGAGCGCGGCGATCTTCTGGCCCTCCTGGCCCCAGGCGGACAGCACGATGATCGGGACCGTGCTCCAGCCCCGGATGCCGCTGATCACCTCGGTGCCGTCCATGTCCGGCAGGCCGAGGTCGAGTATCAGCACATCGGGCCGGTCCCTGGCCATGGCAGCCAGCCCGGACCGCCCGTCGGCCGCTGTGCTGACCTCGTACTTGTGCGCGGCGAGGTTGATCCGCAGCGCTCGCAGGATCGGCTCCTCGTCATCGATGACGAGCACTCGCGTCACTGGTCAGCCGCTATCGCCGAGCCGGCCGGCGTCGCTACCGGCAGTGTCACCCGCATGGTGAGCCCGCCGCCGGGGGTGTCCATGGCCGTGATCGACCCGCCCATAGCGGCGAGAAACCCCTTGGCCACAGTCAGTCCCAGGCCGACGCCGGTGCCCGATCCCCGGTCGTCCAGCCGCTCGAAAGGCTCGAAGATCTGCTCCTTGAGCCGACCGGGCACGCCGCGGCCGTGGTCGACGACGTCAAGGAGCACGACGTCGCCCTGCCGCCGAGCGGACATCACCGGTGGCCAGCCCGACGGTGAGTGCGCGATCGCGTTGGCGAACAGGTTGGCGAGCACCCGCTCGAGCAGGCCGGGGTCGGTGCGCACGAGCGGCAGGTCGTCAGGCACCACGAGCCGCACGTTCAGCGAGCTCTCGGCCTCCTGCCTGGCCAGCGGAGCTACCTCGTCGATGGACGCCGGGCGCAGGAACGGCTCGAGCGAGCCGGTGCTCAGCCTGCTCATGTCGAGCAGGTTGCCGATCAGGTCGTTCAGCCGGTCGGTCGACTCCTCGATGGTCGCCAGCAGCGCCGCCTGGTCGGCGTCGGTGAGCCGCACGCCGGTCTGGCGCAGCGTGCTGACGCTCGCCTTGATCGATGCGAGCGGTGTCCGCAGGTCGTGGCTGACCGCGGCGAGTAGCGCCGTGCGCATTCGGTTTCCCTCGGCCAGGGCCTCGGCCTGAGCGGCCTGCGTGCGCAGCCGGTCCCGGTCAAGCGCCGCCGCTGCCTGGGCGGCGAAGCCGTCGAGCAGGCCAGGGGTGATCGGCTCATCCTGCCCGGCGACGACGAGCTTCAGCTCCGTACCCGCCCGCACGTAGGTGCGCGGGCAGTGCTCGGCGGCGTTGCCCGATGACACCACCCGGGCCCACTGGTCGCCTGACCGCTCCGCGAGCTCCGCGTAACCGCCTCTGGTACTGGTCAGGTGGTTGAGGATGGCGGCAGGGGTGTCCTGTCCGCCGAGCACGGTCTGGGCCAGCGCCAGCAGCGCCGCGGCGTCCTCGCGACTGCGCGCTGCCTGGGTCGCCCGCCGCGCCGCGAGGTGGACCACGCTGCTGACCGTCACTGCGACCGTGATGAACAGCAGCAGCGCGAGCATGTTCTGCGGGTCGGCGATGGTGAAGGTGTGCACCGGCGGCGTGAAGAACCAGTTCAGCAGCAAGCTGGCGGTCACCGCTGCGAGGACGGCGGGCCAGAACCCGCCGACGACGGCGACCGCGACCACGCCGACCAGGTAGATCAGCAAGTCGTCGGAGAGGCTGAGCGCGCCCCGCGCTGGTACGAGGACGGCGGTCAGCGCGGGCAGCACCGCGACCAGGACGACCCCGGCGAGCTGACGCCTGCGGTCCAGGCCACCGCTGCGTCCGGCGTCCCGCTGGCGACTGCTCCGGCGCGCCGCCGGCTGCGGTCCGGTCGCGGCAGCCAGCGCGGCCGGGTCGGCCGGGTCGGCCGTGTCGGCAGGATCAATCGCTGGCGTGAGCAGGCCATCATCGGAGATGTCCACAATCCACAGTGTGCAGGACGCCCGCACCTGGCGCACTATCCAGCCCACGGCGATCCCGGCGAGGCCGGAGACGCTGAGCACCAGGGCAGCCCGCACCCCGAGCGGCCAGCTCAGCCGGAGCTGAGCATAGGGCGGGCGGGAGAAGCCTGCCACCGTAAGCCAGCCGGCCGCCACCACGAAGAGGGTCGCGCCAGGCTCGGCCAGGAAGCCGACTGCCGCGACGACCAGCCCGGCCAGTACCAAGAGCCAGCCGGCCGAGAGTCCCCCGTGCGTGGCCGCCGCGACCGCGCCGATCACCAGCAGCGCGGTGCAGCCGCCGGGCAGGGCGTACGGGGCCGCGACCCCGCGCTGCCGAGGGACCTGCCGGACCTGCACATCGTTCATCGCACTACCAGTGCACAGCACCGCAAGGCCGACATCGCCGATCTTGACGCGCTCTTAACGCCGAGCGCCCCAGTCTTGACTGCCCGTTAGCGGCTCGGCTGCCCGTTAGCGTCCCGGTGCCCTAAGCGCCGGGGCTGCCGTGAGCGGCGAGCCTTGCCCGCATTCCCGGCGGGGCGGATCCGATCAGCCCGGCCGCTGACGACGGTCGCTCTCAGATCCTCATCGGCTGCCGCTGCGGCCGTCAGCCCGGCGGCAGCGAGCGCGGCGAGTGCAGCGGCGGCCTGGTCGGAACTGGTCTCCATCAGCAGGCTGCCGCCGGGAGCGAGCCAGTCCGCCGCGCTCGCTGCGGCGAGCCGCAGTACGTCAAGGCCGTCGGCGCCGCCGTCGAGCGCGACCAGCGGCTCGTGGTCGCGGGCCTCAGACGGCATGAAGTCGATAGCGCGCGACGGCACGTACGGCACGTTCGCCACGAGCACGTTCACCTTGCCGAGCAGCCGGTCCGGCAGGGGGTCGTACAGGTTCCCCTCGTGTACCTGACCGCCGATGGCGGCCAGGTTGCCCCGTGCGCACGCCGCGGCGGCAGGCTCGATGTCGACCGCGTGCAGTTCGATGCCGGGCACCCGGGCCGCCACGGCGAGGCCGATCGCGCCCGAGCCGCAGGCCAGGTCGACGACGATCGCGCCAGGCCGGGTCACCGCTACGGCCTCCCGGACGAGCAACTCGGTGCGTGGTCTGGGCACGAAGACCCCTGGATCAACGCGGACTCGCAGCCCGCAGAAGTCGGCCCAGCCCACCACGTGCTCGAGCGGCACCCCGGCAACCCGGCGCTCGACCAGCTCAGCCAGCTCCGCGGGGCCGCGCGCGGCCTCGACGATCAGCCGTGCCTCGTCGTCTGCGAACACGCACCCGGCCGCGCGCAATCTCGTCGCGACGGCGGCCAGATCCGGCGGCCTGGCCCGAGCTGGCTCGGGGTCAGCCGGGCCAGCATCAGCAGGCCCGGGGGCAGCTGGCCTGGCACCGGCGGATGAGTAGGACATGTGCTCCCTTCGGCCGTAACGTTACCTTGCCAGACGCTGAACGCCCGCCCGGTTGAGGCCTGCCCTTGCGTCGGCTGCACTAGGCTCGGAGCGTGACCGCTACGCTTCGGACTACTCCCACGCCGGCGCAGGACGTCAGCGCCGATGCCATCGTGATAGCGATTGGCCAGGGCCCGGACGGCCCGCTTCTGTCAGCTGGCGCCCGTGACGTCGATGCTGCCATGGGCGGCACGCTGATCCAGACGCTGACCGCCCTCGGCGCGACGGGCAAGGCAGAGGAGGTCACCAGGACGGTCTCTGGCGGCCGCCTGGCCGCTCCGCTGATCGTCGCCGTCGGCATCGGCGCGGCTGCCGACAGCGATCCCGGCAGCGCGGACGCGGAGACCCTGCGGCGCAGCGCGGGTGCCGCGGTCCGGTCGCTCGCGGCGCCGGCCAGTCGCACGATCGCGCTCGCTCTTCCCGCCGGGGACGCCGAGGCCGCCGGGGCGGTCGTGCTCGGCGCGCTGCTCGGCGCCTATCACTTCGGCCGCTACCGCCGTGTAAGCCAGCCGGGACCCGAGCTCGTGCTGGTCGCGTCCGGTGACCACGTCGCCCGTGCCGTCGGCCGCGCCGAGGTACTCGCCGGTGCCGTCAGCCTGGTTCGTGACCTGGTCAACACCAGCCCCTCCCACCTCTACCCGGAGACGCTGGCCGCGGAGGCGGGCAAGGTGGCAGCCGAGGCTGGCCTGGATATCGAGGTGCTCGACGAGGCGGCGCTCGCGGCGGGCGGCTACGGCGGGATCGTCGGCGTGGGACAGGGCTCGGTGCACCCGCCGCGCCTGGTCCGCCTGGGCTTCCACCACCCCGCTGCCACCAGGACGATCGTATTCGCCGGCAAGGGGATCACGTTCGACTCGGGCGGGCTCTCGCTCAAGCCGGCGAAGGCCATGGAGGCGATGAAGTCCGACATGGGAGGCGCGGCGGCGGTGCTTGCCGCGCTCATGGCGATCGCGGCGCTCCGCCCGGCGGTGAACGTGATCGGTTACCTGCCGCTTGCCGAGAACATGCCAGGCGCTGGTGCGCAGCGGCCGTCGGACGTCATCACCATCTTCGGCGGCACCACCGTCGAGGTGCTCAACACCGACGCCGAGGGCAGGCTTGTCCTGGCCGACGCGCTGGCCAGGTCGGCGCAGGACTCCCCCGACCTGCTGGTCGACGTCGCGACCCTGACCGGCGCCCAGGTGATCGCGCTCGGCAACCGAGTCTGCGGTGTTATGGCTAACGACGACGCGGTCAGGGACGGGGTGGTCGACGCCGCCACGCGGGTCGGCGAGGCCATGTGGCCGATGCCCCTGCCGCAGGAACTGCGCAAGGGCCTGGATTCAAAGGTCGCCGACCTGGCCAACGTGGCTGGCGAGCGCGACGGCGGAATGCTGGTCGCGGGACTGTTCCTGCGGGAATTCGTGCCCGACGGCGTGCGTTGGGCGCATCTGGACATCGCGGGACCGTCGTTCCACGAGGGCGAGCCTTACGGCTATACCCCCAAGGGCGGCACTGGTGTCGCGGTCCGTACGCTGGTCCAGATCGCCCAGGATGTCGCAGACGGACGCCTGTAGGGCCATTTCTGGATAGCGGACAGGGGCCAAGACCAGCCGGCAGCGCGGCTGGCGGGACAAGGAGCGATGTGGTGACGCAGACCGATGGCTACGACATCGTCATTCTCGGCGGTGGCAGCGGCGGGTACGCCTGCGCGCTGCGGGCGGCCGAGCTTGGCAAGCGGGTCGTGCTAATCGAGAAGGACAAGGTCGGCGGCACGTGCCTGCACCGCGGATGCATTCCGACCAAGGCTCTGCTGCATGCCGCCGAGGTCGCTGATCACGCCAGGGACGCCGCTGCGGTGGGCGTGCGGGCGTCACTCGACGGCATCGACATGCCGGCCGTGAATGGCTACAAGGACAAGGTCGTCGACCGGCTGTGGAAGGGACTGCAGAGCACCCTGGCCAGCCGCAAGGTCGAGATCGTGTACGGCGACGGCCGGCTGGCCTCACCCACGTCGGTCGCGGTCGGCGACGCCGTCTACGAGGGCGCGCACGTGGTGCTGGCGACCGGCTCTGAGCCGAGGACGCTGCCCGGACTGAGCATCGACGGCGAGCGGGTCATCACCAGCGACCAGGCGCTCACCCTGGACCGGGTCCCCTCCTCGGTGATCATTCTCGGCGGCGGCGTGATCGGCGTCGAGTTCGCCAGCGTCTGGCGGTCCTTCGGCGCCGACGTCACCATCGTCGAGATGCTCCCGCACCTGCTGCCGCCGGAGGAGGACTCCAGCGCGAAGGTGCTGGAGCGCGCCTTCCGCAGGCGCGGCATCAAGTCTCACGTCGGCGTGAAGTTCAGCGAGGTCAAGGAGACTGCCACCGGTGTAAGCGTGACCCTGGAGAACGGCACGACGCTGGAGGCGGAGCTGCTGCTGGTAGCCGTCGGCCGCGGGCCGGTCTCCGCTGGACTGGGGTATGAGAAAGCCGGCGTCGCCATGGACCGGGGCTTCGTCCTGGTCGACGAGTACTGGCAGACCAGCGTCCCGACCATCTCGGCGGTCGGTGACCTGACTCCCGGCCTCCAGCTCGCGCACGTCGGGTTCGCCGAGGGCATCGGCGTGGCCGAGCGGCTCGCGGGCCTTCCTGTCATGCCGATCGACTACGACGGCGTGCCCCGGGTCACCTACAGCGATCCCGAGGTCGCCTCGGTCGGTATCACCTCGGCCATCGCGGCCGAGCGCGGGATTGAGACCATCGAGGTCACCTACAACCTGGGCGGCAACGGCAAGAGCGTGATCCTGCAGACCCAGGGCGCGGCGAAGGTGATCGCCACGGCTGGCGGCGGGCCGGTGCTCGGTGTCCACCTGGTCGGCGCCAGGGTTGGCGAACTTATCGCCGAGGGTCAGCTGATCTACAACTGGGAGGCGCTGCCGTCCGAGGTCGCCCAGTTCATCCACCCGCATCCGACGCAGTCCGAGGCGATCGGCGAGGCGCACCTGGCGCTGGCCGGAAAGCCACTGCACTTCCATTCCTGAGCCGGTGTCAGGAATGCCGCAGAACCGTACGCAGCAGCTACAGAAGTGATCTGAGCGAAGGAGTCAGCGCAAGCCATGTCGGTCTCCGTATCCATGCCGCAGCTCGGCGAGAGCGTCACCGAAGGCACAGTTACCCGCTGGCTGAAGCGCGAGGGTGACCACGTTTCGGCGGACGAGCCGCTGCTCGAGGTGTCCACCGACAAGGTGGATACCGAGATCCCCTCCCCCGTGTCCGGTGTCCTCCGCGGGATCACCGTCGCCGAGGACGAGACGGTCGCCGTCGGTGCCGAACTCGCCGTTATCGACGAGGACGGAGCAGCGCCGTCCGCGCCGCCGGGTGGCGCCGAGACCAGCGCTGAGCCGCCTACGGGCGAGCAGCAGGCCGTTCCCGCCGGCTATGCCGCACCCGCGCAGCCCGAGCCCTTGCAGCCCGAGCCGGTGCAGCCCGAGCCCGTCGAGGCCGCATACCAGCCGCCGTCTTACGAGCAGCCCGCGTACCAGCCGCCGTCTTACGAGCAGCCGGCGTACGAGCAGCCCGCATACCAGCCGCCGTCTTACGAGCAGCCCGCGTACGAGCAGCCCGCATACCAGCCGCCGTCCTACGAGCAGCCCGGCGCGTACCAGCCGCCGGCGTACGAGCAGCCTGCGGCGCCGCGCGAGGCCGAGCAGGCACCGACGCCCGCCTATCAGCCGCCGTCGTACCAGCCGCCGTCGTACGAGCCGCCGCAGCAGTACGCCGAGCCGGAGCCCGCCGTCGGCTATGCCGCGCCGCCGGCAGCGCCGGCGGCGCCCCAGCCTGGCGTCGAGACTGGCGAGAGCCCGTACGTCACGCCCCTGGTCAGGAAGCTTGCAGCCGAGCACGGGATCGACCTGGGTTCGATCACCGGGACCGGTGTCGGCGGCCGGATCCGCAAGCAGGACGTGCTAGACGCGGCCCGGCAGCGTCCTGGCATCGAGTTCCCGGCAGCCGCCGGCCCCGCCGCCGGTGCCCCGGCAGCAGCGGTCCCGGCAGCCGCGGTCCCGGCAGCAGCGATCCCGGCAGCAGCGATCCCGGCAGCCGCTGCCCCGGCCGCCGCATCTCTGGCAGCCCAGCCGGCCGTCGCCGCCCCGTCGGCTCCAGCGCCGTCGGCCGCCCCAGCCGCGCCCGCGCCCGCCGCTGCGCCAGGACAGCCTGCTGCCACCCAGGCAGCGCCGCGCACCATCCTGCCGCCGTCCACCCGGCGCGGTACTACCGAGCGGCTGTCCCGTGCCAGGCAGGTCATCGCGCAGCGGATGGTCGAGTCGCTGCAGACCTCCGCGCAGCTCACCACGGTGATCGAGGCGGACGTCACGGCGATAGCCAGGCTGCGCGAGCGGAGCCGAGCCGGCTTCGAGGCACGTGAAGGGGTCAAGCTCTCGTTCCTGCCCTTCTTCGCTCTTGCCACGGTGGAGGCGCTCAAGGCGCACCCGAAGCTGAACGCGGTAATCGACACCGCTAACGGCACGGTGACCTACCACGACGCTGAGCACCTCGGCGTCGCCGTCGACACCGACCGTGGCCTGATGGTCCCGGTCATCCGCAATGCCGGCGACCTGAACATCGGCGGACTGGCCCGCAAGATCGCCGACCTGGCGCAGCGTACGCGGGCCGGTCAGGTGAATCCGGACGACCTGTCCGGTGGGACGTTCACGCTGACCAACACGGGTAGCCGCGGGGCACTGTTCGACACGCCGATCATCAACCAGCCGCAGGTCGGCATCCTCGGAACCGGGACCGTCAACAAGCGTGCCGTCGTGGTCGAGGACCCGCACCTGGGTGAGGTGATCACCGTCCGTTCGGTCGTCTACCTCGCGCTCACTTACGACCACCGGCTCGTAGACGGCGCGGACGCGGCGAGGTTCCTGGTCACGATCAAGAACCGCCTGGAAGAAGGCGCGTTCGAGGCGGAACTCGGACTGTAGGCCCGGCATGCGGATCGCGATCTCGGGCGCGTCCGGGCTGATCGGCTCCGCGCTGGCGCGGGCACTGCGGGCCGACGGGATCGACGTCGCTAGCCTGGTCCGGCGTGCCGCGCGGTCAGCCGACGAGATCAGCTGGGATCCGCAGGCTGGCCCGGCAGGACTCGATCCTGCCGGGATCGCCGGGCTGCATGCCGTCGTCCACCTCTCCGGGGCTCCGATCGCCGCCGGGCGCTGGACGGCGTCCCGCAAGGCGATGCTGCGCTCGAGCCGGATCGACTCGACGGCGACGCTGGCCGCCGCTCTGGCGGCCGCCGGGTCCGGGCCGCGCATCCTGCTCTGCGGCTCGGCGATCGGCTACTACGGTGACACAGCCGACCGGATCACCGACGAGTCGGCGCCGCAGGGTGCCGGTTTCCTTGCCGAGCTCGTACGCGACTGGGAGGCGGCGACCGAACCCGCCGCGGCGGCCGGAGTCCGGGTCGTGAACCTGCGCTCCGGCGTCGTCCTGGCCAGGGAAGGCGGCATGATGGCGCGCCTGCTGCCGCCATTTCGGCTAGGCCTGGGCGCGAAGCTCGGCTCTGGCAGGCAGTACCTCAGCTGGATCAGCATCGCCGACGAGGTCCGGGCGATCAGGTTCCTGCTGGACGCGCAGGGTGCCAGTGGGCCGTTCAACCTGACTGCGCCGCTGCCCGTGACGAACGCCGAGTTCACCTCGGCGCTGGCGAAGGCACTCGGTCGGCCTGCCGTGCTCGGGCTCCCGTCTGCGGCGCTCAGGCTGGCGCTCGGCGAGGTCGCCAGCGAGCTCCTGGGCAGCGCCCGGGTGGTGCCGACCAGGCTCACCGAGGCAGGATTCAGCTTCAGCTACCCGGATATCGTCGCCGCGCTAGCTGCCGTGCTGGCCCGCTGACTCATCTCGGCTCGCTACCGCTCGGCGTCCTTGCTCGGCGGCGGCTGATCGGCGTTAGCCTTCTCCTTCGTCGTGGCCCGCACGGACGCCGCGGCCCGGCTGACGACGGCTCCGGCGCTGGCCCGGCGGCGAGCGCGTTCCTGCATCAGCCGCCGCCAGGGCGTGCCGGCGGTCGGGCCGAGCAGTGGCACCTGCCATAGCGGCGGAACCCGCCCGGTCACGCCCTCGTAGCGCATGATCTGACCGATCGTCAGCCGCAGCAGCCGCCGCGCCATGGTGATCGCCACCACCGCGAGCGGTAGCTCGATCACCAGGGCCGACGTCAGGCTCTCCCAGAACCCGGCCGTCCTGACATCGAGCACGACGTCGAACCACGCGTCAGTGAGCAGCAGAGTCGCCAGCACGACCAGGGAGATGATCAGGAGCTGACGATGCCGCCAGGCAGTCCAGCCAGTAGCAGCGAACGATGCGAGCAGGGCAAGGTCGAAGCCGACCCAGGCGCCTCGCCAGCTGCCAGTGCGATAGTACGGCGGCAGAGTGACCGCCAGATACCCGATCCAGCCGGTGAGCACGATGCAGCTCACGACCACGACTACGAGGACCGCGTCCCACTTCCAGCCAGTGCCGGCAGCGGCTGCGGACTGGCGTTCGAGGTCGACGAGCTTGCGGAGCAGGTGGCGCCGCTCGGCCGGGCTGAGCTTGCTCAGCGCGTCATCTTTCAGAATCTCGTCCATTACCCGAAAGAGCGTAGCCGACCGGATTAGTCAACCGCCCAGCCCGCTCACCCCCGCCCCGTCCGCCCCGCCCCGCCTGACCGGGGCCCCTCATGATCACGGGGATCTCTTTGTCGCTGGCGTCGACAAGTCTCCGTGATCATGTGCGAAGGGTCGTCGATAGCACAGCGGACTGACGTTTCGAGCGGCCCGTGCACAGGCTCACGCCATTGGCAGGCAGTTGTCCACAGGGCCGTAGCGGCGGCATGTCGATATGCGGAGCACGGGTCATCCTGGCGCCATGGTTGCTCGACTGTGTGGTCATTGCCGTGCGCTCGTCGCTCAGCAGCGCGGAGTCCTTGCTCGCTGGCAGTTCGCCGGATGCCAGGCTGACCTGGCCGGCGTCGATGCGCTGCTGCGCCAGGGCCGGTGGCAGGTCCTGTACCGCGGTGTCTATGCGGCGTTCACTGGCCCGCCGGCCAGGGAGGCAATCTTGTGGGCCGCCGTCCGGCGGTGCGGCACGGACGCGGTACTGAGTCATGCAACGGCAGCCGAGCTTGACGGCATTGCTGACCAGCGGACCAGTGTCATTCACGTGACCGTGCCCGAGCGGCGCCGGGTGGTTATGTCCGCTCGCGACCTTCGCGACGGGTTGCCGCGGATCATCGTGCATCGCTCTTCGCGCCTGGACTCGGCCAGGCATCCGGCGCGCCTGCCGCCGCGGACCAGGATCGAGGAGACCGTGGTCGATCTGGCCGAGAGCGCTCGCTCGTTCGACGCTGCCTTCTTCTGGCTGAGCGCCGCCTGCTCGGGCAGGCTGGTGACGCCGAATCAGATTCGCGAGACGGTACGCCGGCGCAGGAAGCTGCGGTGGCGTACCGAGATCCTGGAAGCCCTGGCAGAGATCGGCGACGGGGTGCTGTCAAACCTGGAACGTCTGTACCTGCGGAACGTGCAGCGCCCGCACGGACTCCCCCAGCCGAAACGACAGGCCCTGATGCGGCGGGACTCGGCGTCGGCCTACCTGGACAACTTCTATGCCGAGTTCGGCGTTGCGGTCGAACTCGACGGGCGAGCCGCACATTCGATCGAGACTCGCTGGCAGGACATTCACCGCGACAACTACTTCGCTGGATCCGGAATCATCACCTTGCGCTATAGCTGGGCCGACGTGACCGAGCGGCCATGCCAGGTGGCAGCGCAGATCGCGGCGGTGCTGCGCTCTCGTGGCTGGACCGGCACGATGCGGCGCTGCGGCGCGTCCTGCCAGGCGACTCCTTCATGATCACGGGGACTAGTCGGTAGCCGGCGTGGACAAGTCCCCGTGATCATGGAAGCGGGAGCTTCGGCGAGGCGGGGGGTTGGGCGTAGCGGCGCTTGCGGCCAGGCGGGAGCTTCGGCGCGGAGGGCTAGGGCGGCATAGGCTGGCGGGGTGGACCGTGAACTTGTGTTCGTCCGGGTCGGGTTCGGACCCGATGCCGTCGCCTACGAGCAGGCCTGGGACCTGCAGCGCGAGCTGCACAGCCGCCGGGCCGCCGGCGACGTCCCAGATCTCTGCCTGCTGCTCGAGCACCAGCCGGTCTACACGGCTGGCCGGCGGACGGACCCGCTTGACCGGCCGATCGGCGACCCTGGGGCCCCGGTGATCGACGTCGATCGTGGCGGCAAGATCACCTGGCACGGGCCGGGTCAGCTTGTCGGCTACCCGATCGTCGCGCTCGACGACCCGATGGACGTCGTGGCATATGTCCGGACTATCGAGGAGGCGCTGATCCGCGCGTGCGCCGACCTCGGGCTTGCGGCGGATCGGGTGGCCGGGCGCAGCGGTGTCTGGGTCCCCGGCGAAAACGGCGCGCAGGACCGGAAGGTGGCCGCCATCGGGATCAGGGTAGCGCGCGGTGTGACGATGCACGGTTTCGCGCTGAACTGCGACGCCGACCTGACCTGGTTCGATCGCATCGTCCCGTGCGGGATCTCCGACGCCTCCGTGACCTCGCTGTCCGCCGAGCTCGGTCGCCCGGTGACGGTGGCCGACGCGACCGCCGTCGTGCAGCATCGCCTGGCCGAAGTTCTCGGCGCAGACCTGACCAGGGAGCTTGACGTCGTTGCCGACCTGCTCGGCAGCCCGGTCGCTCGCTGACCCTGCACGCGAGCCGGCTAGCGCCCTAGTGACCCGTCGACAGACGCCGGGGCTGGGAAACCAGCGGGTCCCGGCACTGGCCCTGGCCCCGGCACTGGCTCTGGCGATGGCACCGGCTAGCCGACGTCGTGTGGCAGGAAGACGGCAGCGCCCTGGCCGCGGGCACGCAGCGCTCCGGTGACCCTGGTGTACCCGTACTCCGGCAGGTATCCGCGGAGCTCATCCAAAGCCGTGAACCGGAATCCGTCGAGCTCGGATTCCTGCACGACGATGCCCGAGCCGTCCGCCAGCGAGCCGCAGTCGAAGACGAAGTGCATGATCGGCCGGGCCGCCATCCCGTACGGCTGGGACCAGTCCGTCGCGAGCAGCCGGCCGACTTCCAGCATCAGTCCGAGCTCCTCGGCTACTTCCCGCGCGCACCCCGTCTGCGGCGGTTCGCCGTGCTCGCAGATGCCGCCAGGCAGCGCCCAGTGATCGCGGTAATTCGGCTTCACCAGCAGCACCCGGCCGTGCGGATCGGTGATCAGGCCGCCGGCCGCGACGACGACGCCGGGCAGCCCGGCGAACCAGGTCTCCGGGTCGGTGAAGGTGATCTCAGTCACCGTCCGCACCGGACCTGGCACCGAGGTATCCGGCGACGTCGTCGGCAGGTACCGACTCCTGCTCGGCGTTGACCAGGTCGCGCACGGTGACCGTTCCGGCGTCGCGCTCGTTCTCGCCGTAGATGAGGCACCAGCGGGCTCCGGTATCGGCGGCCCAGCGCAGCTGCTTGCCGAGCTTGCCGGACGAGCCCATATAGACGCTGGACCTCAGCCCGGCCGAGCGAGCCTGCGCGGCCAGCGCGAACGACGTCTCGGCCAGGTCGTCGCCGAGGACGGTCACGGCGACGTCGAGCCGGCCTCGCTGCCCGGCCGCGGCGTCGGGCAGCAGCAGCAGGACCCGCTCGATCCCGAGCGAGGTTCCGGTGGCCGGGACGTCGGGCCCGCCGAGCTGCTCGATCAGGTGGTCGTAGCGTCCGCCGCCGCCGATCGACCCGGGCACGCCGGCGGCGGCAAGCTCCCAGATCAGGCCCGTGTAATAGCTCAGGCCACGCACCATCCGCGGCGAGAACACGATCCGCTCGGCCGGGATCTGAGCGCGCGCGAGCGCGAGCAGCCGGTCCACGTCCTCCAGGCCTGCCATGCCCGAGTCGCTGGGCTTGAGTGCCGTCCTGATCCGGTCGACGGCGTCGTCCGCCGTCATCGCGGCGACGATCTCGGCCCCGATCCCGGGCGCCAGGCCGCGGCCAGTGATCTCCTCGACTACCTCGGCCGGGCTCAGCTTGTCGAGCTTGTCCAGCGACGTGAGTACGCCGACGCCGAGTTCGTGCGGGACGTTGAACACCTCGAGCAGGCCGGAGAGGACCTGGCGCGAATTGACCTGAATCGTGAAGTCCGCCAGGCCGAGGCCAGCCATCGCGTCGTGCTGCGCGCAGAGCGCCTCGGCGTCAGCCAGCGTCGAGGTCGATCCCAGCGTGTCCAGGTCGCACTGCACGAACTCGCGGTACCTGCCCTTGCCCGGGCGGTCGGCCCGCCAGACCGAGCCGATCGCATAGCGCTTATACGGGGTCGGCAGCCTGCTGCCGTAGGCAGCCGCGACCCGCGCGAGCGGGACCGTCAGGTCGTAGCGCAGCGCCAGGTCCGCCTCACCTGACGCCTCATGCTCGCCCCGGCGCATGATCTTGAAGACCAGCTTGTCGGCCTCGTCGCCGTACTTGCCGAGCAGGACGTCGATGCGCTCGAAGGCAGGGGTCTGCAGCGGCTCGAAGCCGTAGCTGGCGAAGACCGACCTGAGCACGCCGAACGCCCACTCGCGCTTCTCGTACTCGGCGGCGAGGAAGTCACGCGTTCCTGATGGCGGATCGAACTGGGGTGGCATGCGATCCATGATCCCTGACGAGGCCACCTGACGTCACATCGGTTTGCCGGCGGCATGGCGACCGGGGCCGGGGACATACGCTAGGCACGTGGTACTCGCACCAGAAGAGCGGCGGCTGCTTCGCATCGAGGCTCGCAACAGCCAGGTCCCGATCGAGCGCAAGCCCCCGTGGATCAAGACCAGGCTTCGGACCGGTCCCCAGTTCACCGAGCTACAGCAGCTCGTGCGCCGCGAGGGCCTGCACACCGTCTGCGAGGAGGCGGGCTGTCCCAACATCTTCGAGTGCTGGGAAGACCGTGAGGCAACCTTCCTGATCGGCGGGGACCAGTGCACCCGCCGGTGTGACTTCTGCCAGATCGCCACTGGCAGGCCAGGCCCGCTCGACATGGACGAGCCGCGCCGGGTCGCCGAGTCGGTCGCTTCCATGGGTCTGCGGTACGCCACGGTGACCGGCGTAGCGCGAGATGACCTGCCCGACGGCGGCGCCTGGCTGTATGCGCAGACCTGCAAGGAGATCCACGCGGCGGTCCCAGGCTGCGGAGTCGAGCTGCTGATCCCGGACTTCAACGCCGACCCGGGGCAGCTCGCGGAGGTGTTCGCCGCCCGGCCCGAGGTGCTCGCTCACAACATCGAGACCGTGCCGAGGATCTTCCGGCAGATCAGGCCGGGGTTCCGGTACGAGCGCTCGCTGGAGGTTCTGGTCGCGGCCAAGGAGGCCGGGCTGGTGACCAAGTCGAACCTGATTCTCGGGATGGGCGAGCAGCGCGACGAGATCAGCAAGGCGATGGCAGACCTTCGCTCGGTCAGCTGTGACCTGCTGACGATCACGCAGTACCTGCGCCC
>DASWAA010000185.1:0-11675 GCA_036391385.1 Streptosporangiaceae bacterium | reverse complement strand
CCGGCCGAGAGAGCCATCGACGAGCTGACCGCCGCCAGGAACGAGCTGGCCGGTGCCGCCGGCGACGCCGAGCGGGTGGCCGAAGCCATGGCCAGCCTGGAGGCGACGTTCACCAGGCTGGCCGGCGTCCCGCCCACGCGGCGTGCGGGTGAGCTCTACGCCGGCCGGACTCTCGCCTACGAGGAGTGCCTGCGCGGCGACACCATGCGGCTGGGCCAGGACGCCCTGGACGGCATTCGCGCGGCGCTGGAACTGATCCTCGACAGCTCGCGGTGGTTCACCACGGCCTGCGGCGAGCTGTACGCACGACATTTCGACGAGGCCTACCGGCAGCGAGCCGCCGTCCTGCGCACCGACGCCGTGCCGTTCGCCGACATCTGGATGATCGTCAACGAAGCGCTGTTCGGCCAGCCGCCGCGGCTGATCGAGCCTGCGGTGCGCGCGCTGCGGGAGCGCTGGTCGGCGATCCTGGAGCTGCCGCCTGGCGCCCGGCGGGTCCAGCTCCGGTCCGCCGACCTGCGGGAGGCAGTGACATCGCAGTTTCCGGCCCGGCCGCTTCCGTGGCCGACGGCAGTGCACCACAGCCCCGACCTGATGATCGCCGGCGCGGACGCCGCCGCCGGCGGCCGGCTCACCTGGGTGCTCGGCGAGGTGCACCCCAGCCTGGTCACCACCCGCTATGCCACCTGGCTTGCCTTCCATGACGCCCCGGACTCCCTGCGGGCCGCCATGCGGCGCGACCTGGGCGGCCCCGCGGTGTGGATCGCCGAGACCGCCGAGGCCGGCGGCCCTACCTCGCGGCTGTCCAACGTGCTGTCCTGCGACGGCGACCTCCGGCTCGTCTTCGCGCACGACTCCTGCGGTTACGACCCCGCCGCCTCCCTGAGCGTCGGCGAGTGCGACGTGGTCGGCTCCCCGGCCGGACTCCGGCTGCGGCGCCGCGACGGGACCTTCGAGCGTGGCCTCCTGGAGGTCGTCGGCGACCTGACCAGCGCCGGTATCGCACAGAGCTTCGGCCTGCTGCCACCGGGCGCGCACACGCCGCGGGTCACCATCGACGACCTCGTGGTGAGCCGTGAGACCTGGACGCTCGCCGCCACGGATCCCGCCTTCGCCGACACCGCCGACGAGAGCAACCGCTACCTGCAGGCCAGGGCGTGGTCGGCGAGGCACGGACTGCCACGGCACGTGTTCCTGCGGTTCACCGGCGAGCGCAAGCCGATCTACGCGGACCTGACCAGCCTCGCGTCGATCGACCTGATCTCCCGGTCGCTGCGCCGCTCACGCCGGAACGCCGGTGCCGGCGCGACGGTGACCGTGGCCGAGATGCTGCCCGCTCCGGAGCAGGCATGGCTCACCGATGCCCAGGGCCAGCGCTACACCGCCGAACTGCGCATGGTGGCAGTCGACCAGAGGACGGCCGGCCAGGGACAGGGAGGCTGATGGTGGCTGTCTACGAGTTCCCCGCATCGCTCGGCCAGCGGTGGATGTGGCTGCTGGCCCAGTTGGACTCCGGCGAGCCCACCTACAACATCGCGTGGGGGCTGCGGCTGGAAGGCCTGCTCGACGTCAGCGCGCTGCAGCAGGCCTGGAACGCCGCGCTGGCCAGGCACGAGGTGCTGCGCACGACCTTCCGCAACGACTCCGGCATGCCGGTGCAGGTGATCGAGGACTCCCCGGCCGAGCTGCCGCTGCCGGTGACCTCCGTCGAGCACCTGGCCGCCGGCGAGCAGGAGCCCGCCGCGCGAGCCATGCTGGCCGACCTGGCCCGCACGCCCCTTGACCTGGCCGCCGGGCCGCTCGTCCAGGGCGTCCTGGTGCGGCTGGCGCCCGATTCGCACGTGCTCGCGGTGGTGATGCACCACATCGTCGCGGACGGCTGGTCGTTCCGCATCCTGTTCGACGAGCTGTCGGCGGACTACGAGGCGATCAGCCGCGGCGGCGAGCCGGCTGCCGCGGAACCGCCGATCCAGTACGCCGACTTCGCCATGTGGCAGCTCGAGCACGCCGAGGATGGCGGGTACGCGGCGGCCGAGCAGTTCTGGCGGGCGGAGCTGGCCGGTGCGCCCTCGGCCCTGCCGCTGCCGGCCGACGAGCCGTATCCGGCGCGGCAGACCTTCGCCGCCCGCTACATCGACGCGGCGATCGACGGCGGCCTGGCAGACGCGCTCAGGCAGCTCGCCGCCAGGAACGGGACCACGCTGTTCGCCGTCCTGCTGACGGCCTACGCGGTCGTGCTGTCCCGGCTGACCGGCAGCGACGACCTGCTGATCGCGGTCCCGATGGCGGCCCGCACCCGGCCGGAGACCGAGTCGGTGGTCGGGCTGTTCATGAACACCGTCACGATCCGGATCCGGGTCGACCGGGAAGGGACGCTCAGCGACCTGCTTCGGTCCGTGCACTCCGCGGCCGCGCGGGCGCTGGCCCGGCAGGAGCTGCCGTTCTCCCGGGTGGTGGAACTTCTCAGGCCCGACCGGGACCCGGCGCGGCAGCCGCTGGTGCAGGTGATGTTCGCGCTGGAGGAGTCGTGGGCCATGCCGGACCGCGGCGGGCTGAGCTGGCTCCCGGAACTGCTGGCGAACGGCACCGCCAAGTTCGAGATCGAGCTGACCGTCACCGATGCCCCCGCCGGATCGCAGCTGCGGGTCAACTACAACACCGACCTGTTCCACCCGGCCACCGGCCAGCTCGTGGCCGACGGCTTCACCGCGATCCTGCGCACCCTTGCCGCCCATCCGGACCGGCCGGTCGGCGACGCGGAGGTCATGTCGGCACAGGACGCCGCACTGGTCACGAGCGTATGGCCGGACGGCGGACCGGTCGCCGACCCCGGCGCGACCGCCGTGGCGATGCTGCGGGAGGCATGCGCCGGCGACTCGGTCGTCGCCGTGGGCAGCGACGGCGAGCTGACCGGTGCCGCGGCTGGCGACCTGGCGCGGCGGATCACCGCCGCCATTCGCGGGCACGGCGTCGGCGCGTCAGACCGGGTCGCGATCCTGCTGCCGCGGGGCGCCCGGATGCTGCCGGCGATACTCGGCGTCTGGTCGGCCGGAGCCTCGTACGTGCCGCTGGACCCGATCTACCCGGATCAGCGGCTCGCCACGATGCTCAGCGACTCGGGGGCCGCCGCCGTGGTGGTCGACAGCGGCGTTGCCGGCGCGCCAGGCCTGCCGCCCGGCGCGCCGCCCGCGATAGCCGTAGTCGACCTCGCGACGCTGCCCGACGCTGCCGCCGGGCCGGCCGGGTCCGTCCAGCAGGCGGCCGATCTCGAGCTGCCGCCATCGGCCGCCGCCGTGACGATCTTCACCTCGGGATCGACCGGCCGCCCGAAGGCGGTCAGCGTGACCCAGGGCGGCATCGCCGCGCTGCTCAGCGCCGTTGCGCCGCTGCTCGCGCTCGGTGCGGGGGACCGGTTCGTGGCGGTGTCGACCTTCGCCTTCGACATCGCCCTGGTCGAGCTGCTCGCACCGGTGCTGGCGGGCGGATGCGTGGTGGTCGCCGAAGCCGAGCAGGCGATCGACGCGGCACGGCTGCGGGCGCTGCTCGCCGACAGCGGCGCGACCGCGATGCAGGCCACGCCGGCTGGCTGGCGCATGCTCGTCGACGCCGGCGGGGTCCCGGACGGGGTGAAGCTGCGGATGACGGCCGGAGAGCCGCTGCCCCGGGATCTTGCCGACGCGATCGGCTCAGGCACCGGAGTGCGCCTGTGGAACTTGTACGGCCCGACCGAGACCACCATCTACTCGGGCGGCGACGCCGTCCGGCCCGCACCGGCCCCGATCGAGATCGGGTCAGTCATCGCGGGAACGCGGCTCTACGTACTCGACGCCGGGCTGCGGCCGGTCCCGCCGGGCGTCTTCGGTGAGGTCTATATCGGCGGAGCCGGGGTCGCCCACGGCTACCTCGGCGCACCCGGCCTGACCGCCAGCCGGTTTGTCCCCGACCCGTTCGGCGGTGGGCCGGGCTCACGCCTGTACCGGACCGGCGACATCGGCCGGTGGCGCAGGTCCGGGCGGATCGAGCTGGCTGGCCGGGCGGACCGGCAGATCAAGATCCGCGGCTACCGGGTGGAGAGCGGTGAGGTCGAGGCGGCGCTGCGCGGTCAGGACGACATCGCGCAGGCTGTGGTGTCGGTCCGCGGCGGCGGCCGCGACGTCCGGCTCGTCGGCTATCTCGTCACCCGATCTGGCTCCGGCCGTCCGCCAGCCGGGCTGCGCGAGCACCTCCGCGAGGTGCTGCCCGACTACATGGTGCCGGCCGCCTTCGTGGTACTGCAGGCACTGCCCCTCACCGGCAGCGGAAAGATCGATCATCGCGCGCTGCCCGAGCCAGACTGGGGCGCTGGTTCCGGTCAGGCTCCGGTCGCCCCGCGGACGCCGGCGGAGGCCAGGCTCGCGGTGATCTTCGCCGAACTGCTCGCGCTGCCCGCACCCGCGGGCGTGCACGACAGCTTCTTCGCGCTCGGCGGCCATTCGCTGACCGCGACCAGGCTGATGGCCCGAATCCGCGCCGAGTACGGCGTCGACCTGCCCGTTCGCACGCTCTTCTCCGATCCCACGGTCGCGGGCCTAGCCGCTGCGATCGCCGCGGCCGGCAACCGCGCCGCCGGCCCGCCAGACCCGCTCCGGACGCCGCGGGTCGCGGCCAGCGGCGCGCAGGCTAGCGGCGCGCAGGCCGGTGACCCGCCCCGGCCGCACGTGACCGGTGATCGGAGGTAGGCCCGGCATGCACTTCCCCGTCTCGTTCTCGCAGCAGCAGCTGTGGTTTCTCGATCAGCTCGAACCCGGCGAGCCCACGTACAACATGCCGTACGCGATGTGGCTCGACGGCCCGGTCGACGGCCAGGCACTGCAGCGCGCGATGGACGCCATGGTCGCGCGCCACGCCGTGCTTCGGACCCGCATCGTCGCGCTGGACGGCGTGCCCGAGCAGGTGGTCGCCGACGCCGGCGCCGTGCCGATCGACCGCGTCGAGCTTCCGGCGGCGCTAGCGCCAGGCGAGCGCACCCGCCAGGCCGAGTCGATGGCCCTCGACCTCGCGCGCCAGCCGTTCAACCTGGCCACCGGGCCGCTGATCCGGGCCACGCTGATCGGCGCCGGCCCCGGCCGGCACCTTTTCGTGCTGGTCCTGCACCACATCATCAGCGACGGCACGTCGATGCAGATCCTGGTAGGCGAGCTGTCCTCCCTGTACCGCGCCGAGACGACCGGCGAGGCAGTGTCGCTGCCCGCGCTGTGGATGGAGTACGGCGATTTCGCCGTGTGGCAGCGTGACGTGATGCGCGGCGAGGAGCTTGAGCGGCAGCTCGGCTACTGGCGCGATCAGCTCCGCGGCGCGCCGCAGGTACTCACGCTGCCCGCAGACCGGCCCCGGCCTAACCGCCTGTCCTCGCGCGGCGCGGTCGCGTCGGTCACTCTCGACGCCGCCACCACGCAGCGGCTGGCCATGGTGGCACAGTCAGCCAACGCGACCTTGTTCATGCTGTACCTGACCGGCTACGTAGCAGTGCTGTCGCGCTACGCGCGCCAGAGCGACATCGTGCTCGGCACGCAGGTAGACGGCCGCAGCCATGCCGAGCTTGACCCGATCGTCGGCATGTTCACGAACACGGTCGCGCTGCGGTTCTCCCTGGACGGCGATCCGAGCTTCACCGAGCTGCTCGGCCGGGTCAGGGACACGACGGCGGATGCGCTCTCGCACCAGCAACTGCCGTTCGAAAGGCTCATCGAGGACCTCGCGCCAGACCGCACGCTGTCGCACACGCCGCTGACGCAGGTCAGTTTCCTCTACCAGCCGACCCCGCCGCCCGCGCTTGATCTGCCTGGCGTCGCCGCAAGCTGCCAGGCGCTGTTCACCGGGACCGCGAAGCTCGACCTCACGATGTACGTGGACACCTCGCAGGAGTCCACGATGCTGGTGCTGGAGTACAACACCGAGCTGTTCGGTCCCGCGTGGGCCGAAAGGTTCCTGCGCGCTACGGTGCGGCTGCTCGAGCACGCGGCGCAGGCTCCGGGCACGCCGGTGGCCGACTTGCCCCTGCTCTCCGACGCCGAGTGCGACGAGCTGATCATCGGGCGCAACCGTCAGGCACGGCCGGCTGACGGCGACAGCATGGACATCAGGGACCTGCTCAGGACATCGACGTCCCGCGTCATCGACGACAGCGAAACGGTGCCGATGAGCGAGGTCTGCGACCGCGCCGCCCGGATCGCCAGGACTCTGGCCGGCCTCGGGGTCCGCACCGACACGACGGTCGGGCTGTGCACCGGGCGCGGGGTCGGCATGCTGGCGGCGCTGCTCGGCGTATGGTGGGCCGGCGGTGCGTACGTGCCGCTGGACCCCGGCTTCCCGCCGGGCCGGCTGGCGACCATGGCCAGCGGCGCCGGCCTGCGGTACATCCTCGCCGACGCCGAGCACCGCGAGCTTGCCGAATCCGTGGCCGACGGAGCCACGGTCGTCTGCGTCGACGACCCGGCGACCACGGCCGCGCCGCCGCTCGAGCCCGTACCGGTGCCGCCCAGCTCGCTCGCCTACATCATCTTCACCTCCGGCTCGACCGGGCAGCCCAAGGGGGTCGCCGTCGAGCACCGGGGGGTCGCGAACCAGCTCGCGTCGTTCCGGCGCCTGCTCGGGCTCAGCGGCGACGACCGATTCGTCGCGGTCACCACGCTGTCGTTCGACATCCACGTCATCGAGCTGCTGCTGCCCCCGCTGTGCGGCGCCGACATGGTGATCGCGGCCGGAGACGACGCACGCGAGCCTGACCGGCTGCGGTCGCTGATCGAGCGGACTGGCGCGACGGCGCTGCAGGCCACGCCGCAGACCTGGCGGCTGCTTGAGTCGGCAGGTGGCGTCCCGGCCGGCCTGCGGCTGCGCCTGTGCGGCGGCGAGGCGCTCCCGGCCGACCTCGCGGAGCAGCTGATGGCGCCGGGCGTCAGCCTGTGGAACGTCTACGGCCCGACCGAGACCACGGTGTGGGCGACGGCGAGCGTCGTCACCAGCGCGGCGACGGCGGCCGAGATCGGGCCGCCGATCGACCACATGCGCGTGTACATCCTGGACGAGCACCTGATGCCGGTGCCGGTCGGCGTGACGGGCGAGGTGTGCCTGGCCGGCCGGGGCGTCGCGCGCGGATACCACGACCGGCCGCGGCTCACCGCGCGGTCGTTCCGGCCTGACCCGTGGAGCGCCGAGCCAGGGGCGCGCATGTACCGGACCGGCGATCTCGGCCGGTGGCGGGAAGGCGCGGGCCTGGAGCTGATCGGGCGGAACGACCACCAGGTGAAGGTCCGCGGCTTCCGGATCGAGTGCGGCGAGATCGAGGCTGTCCTGCGCGCCCACCGGGACGTCCGCCAGGCCGCGGTCGTCACCGCCGTCCGGGCCGGAGAGCCCGCGCTGGTCGCGTACGTGGTGCCCCGGCGGGGCAGCACGCTAGCCCGGCCCGGCACCGACCTGCTCGAGGAACTCCGCCCGCATCTGCGCGCGACGCTGCCGGACTACATGATCCCGGCACTGGTGGTAGCGCTGCCCGCGCTGCCGCTCACGCCGACGGCCAAGGTCGACCGGCTCGCGCTGCCCGCGCCGCAGTGGGGTGCTCAGGCTTGCGCCGCCGACCGCGTGCAGCCACGGAACCCGGTCGAGGCGACCCTCGCCCGGATCTGGAGCGACCTGCTGGCCACCGCCGAACCGGTCGGCGTGCACGACAACCTCTTCGACCTCGGCGGTCACTCACTGACCGCGACCAGGTTCGTCGCCCGCGTCGCCGACACTTACGGCGTCAGCCTTCCGGTTCACCGCGTCTTCGCCAGCCCGACGATCGCGGAGCTTGCCGAGATCGTCGCCGCCGACCCGGATTTCGGGGACGCGGCGGAGTCCGCTGCCCATACCGAGCTCGATGCGCTCAGCGACGAGGACCTGGACCGGCTGCTGCGCGCCGCGCTGGCCCAGCGCAACCGGCGCCGGATGACCGGGGGAGTGCCCGATTAGTCCCCGGGTCAGAGGTACCCGGCCAGGCCAGTCAGGCGGACGGGTCGCGGAAGTAGTGGCCCTTCTCGAGATCGTCGACGAGCCCGGGGTGAGCTGGCTGCCAGCCCGTCTGCTCGCGGGTGAGCGCGCTCGAGGCTGGGCTGTCGACCGCGAGGAGGTCGGCCAGCCAGCCGAAGTGCCCGGCTGCGTCCTCGGGGGCGACGGCTGCCACCGGGAGGTCGAGGTGCCGGCCGATCACCTCGGCGATGGTGCGGATCGGCACGCCCTCGTCCGCGATCGCGTGCAGCACCGATCCGGCCGGGGCGAGCTCGAGCGCCAGGCAGAACAGGTGCGCGGCATCAAGCCTGTGCACGGCGGGCCAGCGGCTTGACCCGTCGCCGATGTAGCCGGAGACGCCCTTGTCGCGGGCGATGCCGACCAGCGTCGCCATGAAGCCATGGTCGCCATCGCCGTGAACCGTCGGGGGGAGCCGCATGACGGTCGAGCGGACGCGGCGGGAGGCAAGGGAGAGCGTCAGCTGTGCCGTGGCCAGCCGGGTGCGCGGACCGGGGCCAAGGCTCGCCGCGACCGAGCCCGCATCACGTCCGTCGCTTTCGGTCGCCACGCGTCCGGGTGCGAGCCCGAGCGTCCCTGAGGCGATGACGAACGGCCGGTCAGAGCCGGCAAGTGCCTCGCCGATCGTCTCGACGGCGTGCCGGTCGGCGTCCGCAGCGCGCTGGAAGTCTCCTGAGAAGGCGATGTCGTGCATGAACGCGAGGTGGATCACGCCGTCCGACGCGGCAGCAGCGCCCCGAAGGCCGTCGAGATCATCGAGAGTGCCGCGATGTACCGCTGCGCCGGCGGCGGCCAGGCGAGCGGCTGAGTCGTCGGAGCGGGCGAGCCCGGTGACCTGATGCCCAGAGCCGATGAGCTCGGCAACGACGGCGGAGCCGATCCAGCCGGACGCGCCTGTGACAAAGACCCGCATGAGAATACCTCCAGGTGACCAGCCGTCGATGACACGGCTGTGCGTAGGAGCCAATCGATGTCAGCAACTGTCATCACTCTAGCAGATGATGTCAGCTGCTGTCATCGCGTAAGATCTGGGGAATGGGCCGATGGGAGCCGAACGCGCGTGGCCGGCTGGAGCAGGCGGCGCTCGAGCTCTTCGTCGAGCGCGGGTTCGATCAGACCACCGTGACCGAGATCGCCAGTCGGGCGGGACTCACCCAGCGGACGTTCTTCCGGCACTTCGCCGACAAGCGCGAAGTGCTCTTCTGGGGCCAGGGCGCACTGCAGGATCTGCTCGTGAGCACCATCGCCAGCGCACCTGACTCCGCGGCGCCGATCGACGCGGTCGCTGCGGCCCTGCAAGCCGCCGGCGCCGTGCTCCAGGAGCGCCGCGAAAGTGCCCGGCAGCGCCAGGCCATCATCGACGCGAACCCGGAGCTGCGAGAACGCGAGCTGATCAAGCTCGCGTCACTCGCCTTCGCCATCGCGGGCGCACTGCGCAAGCGCGGCGTCAGCGACACGGCAGCGAGCCTGACCGCCGAGGCAGGGATCGCCGTCTTCAAGATCGCGTTCGTGCGCTGGGTCAGCGATTCTGACGGGCCGGACCTGCCGCACATCATCCGGGAGTCACTCGCCGAACTGAGAGCCGTGACCTGGGGCGGCTGAGCACCGGCGGCTGCCACGGCCGGCATGGTGCAAAGGGGCGGGGCGTGCCGCCGCAGGGACCCCCGCCCCTTCCGGGCTGCCGGGCTTCCTGCTTTGATCATCATGTTGATCAGTGGAGAGCGCTTCTGGGCGCTGGCTCGACAGGGCATCCTCGGCGCGGGGGCTGAGTCCTGCAGGTCATCGGGGGGATCATGCTGGTAACGGTGCCACCATGGGCGTTCCGCCATGGGCGGATCCTGAGTCGCTGGTGATCGTGCGGACGCATCTTCGGGCCCGTAGCCAGCCGTCCGCGACGGCCAGGGCTTCGGTGCGTGACGTGCTCGACGCGGGCCAGCGGCGGGTGCTGCTGGCAGTCTGCATCATCATCGGAGCCGCCACGACGGTCCCCGCAAGCTACAACTACGTGCTCGTTCCGATGCTGCACGGACTGCATGCGAGCGAAACGCAAGGCTCCGTGCTCAGGCAGCTCCCGAGCGTCGCCGGACTGATGGTCATCTTCCTGGCCGGCATCCTCGGCCGGCGATGGGGCGAGCGCCGCTTCATCTTCAGGTGCGGGATCCTGTTCACGGCGGGCAATGTCGTCGTCGCGGTAGCGCCTGGCATGGCGGTCGCTGTGGCGGGGCTGGTGCTTGAGAGCATCGGGGGATTCGGCTTCGTCGTGGTCGCGCTGGCCCTGCTGAGCGCGCAGGTGACGGGCGACCAGGCCCGGGCGTCCGCGTTCGCCACCTATGCGATGGTGAGCCCGATCGTCTACCTTGCCTTCCCGCTGCTGGCAGGGGTCCTCGTCGACCAGAGCAGCTGGCGGCTTGTCGCTGTGACCTGGGCGCTCAGCGGAGTCGCCATCCTCTTCGCGGCACATGTCCTGCTGCCCGCGGACGACGTTCCCGCCGACTCACGTGAGCTGCTTACCCCGGCGCTGGCCGGAGTGGTCCTGGCGGCAGCGGTTCAGACCGTGACCTTTGCCGACAGGGACGGTGTGCTGTCACTGTCCGTGCTGGTGCGTGCGCTGATAACTGTCGCCGCATTCCTCGTCCTGTACTGGTCCTACCGGCGGATGGAGTCCCCGTCGCTGTCACTGGCGCCGCTGCACCAGGGCGGGATGTTCCTCCTCATGATCATCATCATCCTGATCTCCTTCGCGAACCTGTGGTTCTACCTGACCGTCGGGCTGCAGTACATCTACGGCCTGAATGTCCTGCAAACCGCGATGGCGATGCTCCCGGCTCAGGCGGCCGGCATCGGGGGAGCGCTGATCGCCCGAAAGGTCATGCGGCGCATGGGGATCACCGTCACCGGAGTCGTCTCCCTCGCCGCGCTAGCCCTGAGCCTGCTGCTCAGCGCGCTGATCAGGGCGAACTCTCCGATCTGGCTCCCCATCGCGGTAATGAGCCTGTACGCGGCGGCGTCCGTCGCCGCGAGCGTGCCGCTCACCAACGCGGTCATGAACCTCGCTCCCGAGGGAGAGGACGGCAGCGCATCCGCGTTCCGCAGTGCCGCCCGCAATATCGGGGCAGCCGTGGGCGTGGTCGTGATGTCCACGATCGTGTTCGGCGCGTTCTCGTCGTCCCTGACGCACACGCTGCGCAGCCAGGGACTGGACACGAAGCAGTCGGCCACCATCGCCCAGCGCATCCGCGACGGGGTGACATCTGAGGAACTCGCGGCCGACTACGCCGTTCCGCTCCAGCAGGTCAACCGGATCGCGGCCGCACAGCGCGACGCGATGGCCGATGGCCTGCGCGCGCACGGGCTGAGCGGATCCGCCTTCACCGCCGGGTGCCTGGTGATCTTCTACTGGTCGAGACGAAGGCAGGGGAAGGCGGCTGGGGCTGGCTAGGTGCTGGCGGCGTGGTCGATGACCGACCGGTCAGGAGGCGGCGTGCGCTAGCTCTGCGTACTGCGCGGGGAGCTGCCCGATGAGATGGCGGTACTCCTCGTCGCCCAGCGTCTCCTGCAGCACCGCGATGACGGCCCCGGCTCCAGCCTGCGCATCGTGGCGGGTCAGCCCGGTGTGCTCACTGACCTGCCTGGTG